>CAXSHO010000149.1:0-3845 GCA_964237305.1 uncultured Caulobacteraceae bacterium | reverse complement strand
GACTTGGCCGCCTGCGCCACCTCCGGATGACCATTGAGCCCGAGGTAGTTGTACGACGAGAAGTTGACGTACTCGCGCCCGTCGATGGTGGTCGTCGCCCCCGCCAGGCCGTCGTGCGGGCGCAGGAACGGGTCGTCGATGCCGAGGATCGTCCCCGCCGAACGCATCACCTGCAGCTGTCCGAAGAACTCCAGGTCGGACAGGTCGTCCGGCCCGCGGATCGCCGCCGGCTCGGGCGGGGGCCTGGGCGCGTCCTCGGCCCTGGCGGAGATGCGCTGGACGAGGCGCGCCCGCTCCTCGACGGAAAGCCGGCTCATTCGGCCGCCGAGGCCGCGCCGGGCTCCAGCCTGAGCGCCGCATCGCGGACGTCGGCGGCCACGCCCGAGGCGCTCTCGCTGAGCGTGGTGGCGATGCGGGCCGCCAGGGCCGCGACGGTGGTGGTGTCCGACAGCGACAGGAGCGGCAGGCTGACGCGCAGCCGGGTCTCCAGGGTCATGCGCAGCTCCACCCCCATCAGCGAGTCCATGCCGAGCTCGGCCAGCGGCCGCTGCACGTCGATCCGCTCGGGGGAGGAGGCCAGGATGCGCGCGATCTCCTCCACCAGCACCTCCGTGATCACTGCGCGCGTCTCCTCCGCGCCCAGCCCGGCCAACCTGTCGGCGAGGTCGGCGTCGTCGGACGCCTCGGCGGAGGCGACGGCCGAGAACATGGGCCGGCTCAGCACCGGCAGGCGCTTCCTGGCCTGGTCCCAGTGCACGGCGGCGAAGGCGACCACCGGCGTGCGCTGCGCCCACAGCCCGGGAAGGGCGTCCAGCGCCTCGGCGGCGGCGAGCGGCGCGGCGGACAGGCGCCGCTCCAGCGCATCGCGCGTCGAGTCCTCCCGCGCCAGGAAGCCGGCGTCGGCGATGGGGCCCCAACCGACCGCCAGCGCCGGGCGGCCCTGCGCCTCCCGCCGGCGGGCGAGCGCCTCCAGCCCCATGTTGGCGGCGACGTAGGCGCCCTGGCCCGGAGCGCCCAGCATCGTCACCGCGGAGGAGAACATCACGAACAGGTCCAGCGGATCGGAGCGCGTCAGCCGGTCGAGGTTCAGCGCGCCGTCGATCTTGGGCCCCGTCACCGTGTCCAGCCGCGCGGCGTCCACGTCGCGCAGGAGGGCGTCGTCCACCACCATGGCGGCGTGCACAACGCCCGCGAGCGGGGGCTGGTCGGCGCGCAGGCGGGCCAGGCCCGTGGCCAGGGCGTGCTCGTCCGACACGTCCACGGCGTAGGCCCGGGCGTCCACGCCCTGCGCCCGCAGCTCCGCCAGCGCCGCCTCGGCCCCCGGCGTCCCCTCGCCGCGGCGGCCCAGGAGCGCGAGGTGGCGCGCCCCCCGCGCCGCGAGCCACCGGGCCGTGGCGAGCCCGAAGCCCGCCAGCCCGCCGGTTACGAGGTAGGTCCGGTCGCCGCGCACGACGAACTCGCGCGCAGCGGGAAGCGCCGGGCGCGGCAGGGCGTCCGCGACCAGCACGATCTTGCCGATATGGCCGGCGCCCTGCATCAGCCGGAACGCCTCCTCCGCCTCCGAGCGCGCGAACACGCGGTGGGGCAGGGGGGCCAGCACGCCCTCCTCCATCAGCCGCACCGTCTCCGCCAGGAGCTCGGCGGCCAGCTCGGGCTTGGCGAGCGGCAGCCGGTCGGCGTCGATGGCGTGGTAGGCGACGTTGTTGCGCAACGGCCGCAGGCCCACGCGCGTGTTCTCGTAGAAGTCGCGCTTGCCGAGCTCCAGGAACCGGCCGAACGGGCGCAGGAGCCGCAGGCTGCGCTCCATGGCCTCCCCCGCCAGGGAGTTCAGCACGACGTCCACGCCCTCGCCGTCCGTCAGCCGCATCACCTCTTCGGCGAACACCAGCGAGCGGCTGTCGAGCACGTGGTCGACGCCCAGCTGCCGCAGCACCTCGCGCTTCAGCTCGGAACCCGCGGTGGCGAACACCACGGCGCCCTGCGCCTGGGCGTACTGGATGGCGGCCAGCCCCACCCCGCCCGCGCCGCCGTGCACCAGGAGCCGCTCGCCCCGGCTCAGCCGGGCCACGCGCCCGAGCGCATAGACCACCGTCAGGAAGGCGACGGGCGCCGTGGCGGCCGCGGCGAAGCTCATGTCGTGCGGGATCTTCACCGCGGCGTGCGCGGAGGTGACCGCCTCCGACGCGTGGGAGGCGGGGGCGAAGGCCATCACGCGGTCGCCCGGCGCGAACCCCTCCACGCCGGGGCCGACCTCCTGCACCACGCCCGCGCACTCCAGCCCCAGGGTGGCGCCCGCGAACCCGTCCTGCAGCGCCTCCTCGGGCAGGAGCCCCTGCGCCCACATCACGTCGCGGAAGTTCAGGCCGGACGCCTCGACCGACAAGCGCAGCTCGCCGGGCCCGGGCGCTCGGGCCGCCGTCGCCCGCCAGTGCAGCGTGGAGAGGAGGCCGGGGCGGTCCACCACCAGCTCGCACCGGCCGTCCGCCGCCTCCACGCTCGCCGGGCCGCGACGCAGGCGGGGCGCGAAGCGGCCCTGGGCGGTCCAGGCGGTCTCGCCCTCGTCGTCCGAACGGGCCAGGTCGGCGGCCAGCCGCTCCGCCGCGGCCTCCGCCGACAGCTCGGGCGCGAGGTCCACCCGCCGGGGCTCCAGCTCCGGATGCTCGTTGGCCAGGGTGCGCACGAGGCCCGCCAGCGCCGCCTCCGCCGGATCGGCCGCCGCTCCCCGGGTGACGACGGTCAGGCGCGCGGGAGCGTCCGCCAGGGCGCGCGCCACGTCCAGCAGCTCCGCCAGCCGCTCGGCGGACCAGGCGCGGGCGGGCAGCACGGCCACGACGTCGCGCCCCGCGGGGATGGGCGCGCGAGGCGCCGCGGCCGTGGCGCCCGGGAGCGAGGTCAGCGCCTCGACCAGCGGGTCGCGGGGGTCGCCCACGATGTGCAGCGGGGGAGGGCCGGGCAGCGCGGCGGGCGCGATCGCCGCCGCGCTCCGCCGGGCCGCGATCAGGGTGGTCGTCCAGGGCGAGGTGCGCAGGTCCACGAGCGCGTCGGGCGAGAAGCCCGCGTGCGCCAGCAGCCGGCCCCACTCCTCCCCGCGCCGGAGCGGCGAGGCCGCGGCGTCGGACGCGGCGTCGGCGCGCCAGGCGGCGTCGCGCCCCACCGTCAGGTCCCACAGCGGCGAGCGCGAGGGCTCCACCGCGAGCATCACCCCGCCGGTGTCCAGCGACCTGGCCATGGCGCCCAGCGCCCGCTCGTCGAGGCGCAGGCGGGTCAGGCCGTAGGCGGTGACCAGGATGTCGTGCGGCCCGCCGGGCGCCGGCTCGCCGTCCACGGGGTTCCAGGGCCGGGCGACCGCCTCGCCGCGCCCCGCCAGCCGCGCCGCCAGCCGCGAGACGGCCTCCGGCGTGGGATCGGTGGCCGTGTAGCGCACCTCCGCGCCGCGTCCGGCCAGGGTGCGCAGCAGCACCCCCGTCAGCTCCCCGTCGCCGGCGCCCACCTCCAGGATCCGCAGCGGCCGGCCGGCGGGCCAGGTGTCCGCCGCGGCCGCCACGGTCCGTAGAAGGGCGTCGCGCGCCGCCAGGGCCGCGGGGGAGCCGTAGAGCATGTGGTCGAGCATGCCGCGCGGACTGCGCGCGGCGTCCGGCCCTTCGGCGAAAAGACGGGGGAGGGCGGCGACCGTGTCCGCCGCGAGGGACAGCTCGGCCACGAGCGCCTGCGCCTCGGCGAACAGCGTGCGCCAGATCTGCGCGGGCTCCCCGAGCCCGTGCTCGGCGGCGACGCGCCACAGGCCGCCGTCCTCCTGCGCGAGCCCGTGGCGCGACAGGAGGGCGAGGCAGGCGAAGAACAGGGGC
>CAXSHO010000148.1:4902-7020 GCA_964237305.1 uncultured Caulobacteraceae bacterium | reverse complement strand
CACCCGTGCCTACCTCGCCTTCGCCCCCAAGCTTTTCGAGGCGCTGCGCGACCGCTTCGGCCCCGAGCCGCGCCTGCTCCACGACGTGCACCACCGCCTGACGCCGCTGGAGGCGGCGCAGCTCGGCAAGCGGCTGGAGCCGTACGACCTCTTCTGGATGGAGGACGCCACCCCCGCGGAGAACCAGGAGGCGTTCCGCCTGATACGCCGGCACACCACCACGCCGCTGGCGGTGGGCGAGGTGTTCAACACGTTGTGGGATTGCAAGGACCTCATTCAGGAGCAGCTGATCGACTTCATCCGCTGCTCGGTGGTCGGCGCGGGCGGGCTGACGCACCTGCGGCGCATCGCCGACTTCGCGGCGGTCTGGCAGGTGCGCACGGGCTGCCACGGCGCCACTGACCTGTCGCCCGTGACCATGGGCGCGGCGCTGCACTTCGACAGCTGGGTCCCGAACTTCGGCCTGCAGGAGTACATGCGCCATACGCCGGAGACCGACGAGGTCTTCCCCCACGCCTACAGCTTCGCCGACGGCTTCCTGCATCCGGGTGACGCTCCCGGGCATGGCGTGGATATCGACGAGGCGCTGGCCGCCCGCTTCCCCTACCAGCCCCGGCAGCTCCCCGTGGCGCGACTGCTCGACGGGACCATGTGGAACTGGTGATCGCCGTGCAACACTGGCTTGACCTTTCTCCCGTCACCGGATTGTCACCGGCCTGACCACCATGCTAGGCCTCGATCAACGGCGCGGTTCGACGTCGGGGATCCGGGGGATGGTCATGCAACGTCGACTGCTTTCGTGCGCCGGCTTGTCCGTGCTGGGCGCCGGCGCCCTGCTGGCCGGCGGGGCGCACGCGCAAAGCGCCGACCAGCCACAGGCGCAGTCCGCCATCCCCACCCAGACCGCACCCGTGGCCAACACGGAGCCGCCGAGCGTGGTCACCGCCGGCGAGGTGATCGTCACCGCCAACAAGCGCGCGGAGAACGTCCAGAACGTCGCAGCCGCGGTCCAGGTGGTCAGCGGCGGCGAGCTCCGCGCCAAGACGATCACCGAGTTCACCGACCTCAACAAGATCGCGCCCGCGCTGGTCATCCGCCCCGCCGAGCAGCCGGTGAACTCCAACGTCTCCATCCGCGGCATCGGCACCACCGCGTTCTCCATCGGGGTGGAGCCCAGCGTGGCGGTGCAGATCGATGACGTGCCAATCGCCATCGAGGCGCGCGCCTTCACCGACCTGTCGGACATCGAGCGGATCGAGGTGCTGCAGGGCCCGCAATCGACGCTCTACGGCAAGTCGGCCTCGGCGGGCCTGATCAACATCGTGACGCCCCAGCCCACCAAGACGCTGACGGGCCGTGCGTCCACGCTCCTGGCCGAGGACGAGTACCAGGTGGCGGGCGTGGTCTCCGGCCCGATCACCGACACGCTGAGCTATCGCCTGGCCGGGAGCTACGACGAGTGGGGCGGCAACGTGCACAACCGCTTCACGGACAAGGACACCAACGGGCGCAAGCTGGGCTCCGTCTACGCCAAGCTCGCCTGGGCGCCCACCGAGCGGTTCCAGGCGACGCTGGGCCTGAACTACACGCCCGGCGAGACCACGGTGGGGCGGCCCTTCGCCATCTTCGCGCCCAACGCCACCCTGCGCGGCAACCCGGCGATCCCGTTCTCGGTGCTGCAGCCCGGCGTCACGGCGGGGCCGACCAACCTGCAGGTCAGCAACGACTATCCGGCCGGCAACCGCTTCGCCGACTATGGCGAGTCGCTGCGCATGTCCTACGACCTGGGCTTCGCCACCCTGATCTCCATCACCAGCCACGAGGACTACAACCTCAAGGACCGGCTGGATGTGGACGAGGGATCCTCGGCGCTGAACAACAACCGGCAGGACGACGGCCGGTTCACCGCCGAGCAGTACACCCAGGAGCTGCGGCTCGTCTCACGCGCCGACCGGCCGATCCGCTACACGGCGGGCTTCTTCTACGCCGACGACGAGTTCTCGCGGCGCTTCCAGCGCGGGCCCGTCTTCGCGTTGGCGCACTGGTTCGCCACCTCCGGAACCGAGCAGAAGTCGGTGTTCGGCCAGATCGACTGGGACGTGCTGAAGGACACCACGC
>CAXSHO010000148.1:0-4892 GCA_964237305.1 uncultured Caulobacteraceae bacterium | reverse complement strand
ACGCTGAGCGGCGGCGCCCGCTACCAGGACGAGACGGTGGATTACACCTACCTCGACATCCTTAACGGCGGAGCCTTCTTCTCGGGCAAGTCGCCGGACGAGTTCTTCACTTACAAGTTCGCGCTGAACCATAAGTTCACCCGCGACATCAGCGCCTACGCTTCCTACACCACCGGCCACAAGGGCGAGAGCTATGACCTGACGACGGGCTTCAACCTGAACCGCGCGCTGGCGGGGCCGGTGCTGCCCGAGACGTCGGAAAGCTACGAGGCGGGGGTGCGCTCGCAGTTCTTCGAGCGGCGGCTGACGGTGAACCTCACCTACTTCAACGCCTCCTACGACAACCTGCAGGCGCAGGGGATCGAGACCCTGCCCGACGGCACCTCCAACTTCCGCCTCGCCAACGTGGGCCAGGTCGGGCTGCAGGGCGTAGAGCTGGAGACGGCGGGGCGGATCGAGAACCTCAGCGTGGGCTTCAACGCCGCCTGGCTCGACGCCAACATCGACTCGTTTCCGGTGGCCCAGTGCTTCCCGCTGCAGACCGCGGCCCAGGGCTGCACGGGCACGCCCGCCCGCCAGCGGCTCACCGACCGCACGCCGCCGCAGGCGCCCAAGTGGAAGCTGACCATGAGCGCGGAGTACCACCACGCCCTCGGCGCGCTGCCTTTCGAGGGCGTGGTGTCCGGCAACTACGCCTACCAGAGCCGCGTCAACTACAGCCTGAATCAGGATCCGTTCACCATACAGCCGGCCTACGGCGTGCTGAACCTGTCGTTCGGCATCCGCAATCCCAGCCAGCACTGGGAGGTGATGGGCTTCGTCAACAATGTGACGAATGAGCATTACTACAGTCAGATCTTCAACTCGTCCGGCACCTACAACAACATGCCGGCGATCCAGGTGATCAATCCCCGCGACTTCAACCGCTACGCCGGCCTGCGCGCCTCCTACAGCTTCTAGCGCGCCGCGGCCGCGCCGGGAGCCTCAGGGCCGTCGGCGGTGGGCGAAGAACGACCGTGCGCGGTGATGGGCGCGCGGGTAAGGCTGCGGGCGTGCTTGGATCCCCCCGTCGCCTGGTGATCAAGGTCGGCTCGTCGCTCCTGGCCGACGGCGGCGGCGCGCCCGACGGCGCCTTCACCCAGGCGCTGGCGGAGGACGTCGCCCGGTTGCGGGGCTCCGGCGTCCAGGTGGTGCTCGTGTCCTCCGGCGCGGTGGCGCTCGGGCGCGCCCCCCTGGGCCTCGCCCCCCGCGCGGACCTGCCGCTCGACGTCAAGCAGGCCGCCGCCGCCGCGGGGCAGGCCCGGCTCATGGAGATGTGGGGCGCAGCCTTCGCCCCGCACGGCGCGGTGACGGCGCAGGTGCTGCTCACCCGCGGCGACACCGAGACGCGACGGAGCTGGCTGAACGGCCGCTCGACGCTGACGGCGCTGCTGCGTCTGGGCGCGATCCCGGTGATCAACGAGAACGACACGGTGGCCACCGAGGAGCTGCGCTTCGGCGACAACGACCGCCTCGCGGCGCGGGTGGCGCAGATGATCGCCGCCGACGTGCTCCTGCTGCTCTCCGACGTCGACGGCCTGCACACCGCCGACCCCCGGCGCGATCCGTCGGCTCGCCACCTGGCGGAGGTCGCCGAGCTCACGCCCGAGATCTGGGCGATGGCGTCCGGCGCCAACGTCGACGCGGGTGTGGGGACGGGCGGCATGGCCTCCAAGCTGGCGGCGGCCGCCATCGCGCGGGAGGCGGGCTGCACAACCTTCATCGCCGCCGGGCGGTCGGCGGTGGACGTCCGGCCGCTCCGGGCGTTGGAGCGGGGGGCGCGCGCGACGCGTATCGCCGCGGCGTCGTCGCCACAGGCCGCCTACAAGGCGTGGATCGCCGGACGGCTCGACGTGTCGGGCGCGCTCGTCATCGATGCGGGCGCGGCGGCGGCCCTGGCCGGGGGCTCGAGCCTGCTGCCCGCGGGCGTCGTCGCCGTGCGGGGAGAGTTCGGAAAGGGCGATCCGGTGGCGGTGATCGATCCCGAAGGCCGCGAAGTGGCGCGCGGCCTCGTGCGGCGAGGGGCGGAGACCGTGCGGCGGGTCGCGGGGCTGCGCTCCGGGCAGGCCGCGGCGCTGGGCGTGGAGGGCCGGCCCGAGCTGATCCACAAGGACGACCTCGTGTTCCTGTCGCCGCGGGCGGGCGTATGAGCGACGACCAGGTGCTGCTGCGCTGGGGGGCCGACGCCAGGGCGGCGGCCCACCTCCTCGCCGCGGCGCCCGCCGCGCAGCGCACGGACGCCCTCCACGCGCTCGCCGCCGCGCTCCGCCGGCGCAAGGCCCCCATCCTCGCGGCGAACGCGCAGGACATGGAGGCGGCGAGGCGCGGAGGGCTCCCGCCCGCGATGCTGGACCGCCTGGCGCTGGACGCGGCGGGGGTGGACGCCGTAGCGGCCGGTGTGGAGGCGATCGCGGCGCAGCCCGATCCCGTCGGTGCGGAGATCGCGCGCTGGACCCGCCCCAACGGCCTGGACATCGCGCGCGTCCGCACGCCCATCGGCGTCCTGGCCGTCATCTACGAGTCGCGGCCCAACGTGGGCGTCGACGCGGCGGCGCTCGCCCTGCGCTCGGGCAACGCCCTGCTGCTGAGGGGCGGGTCGGAGGCGCTCGGCTCCTGCCTGGCGCTGCAGTCGGCCATCGACGACGGGCTCGCCGCGGCGGGGCTGCCGGCGGCGAGCGTGCAGACCGCCCCCACCGCGGACCGTGCGGTGGTGGGCGCCCTCCTGGCGGGGCTCGGCGGAGCGGTGGACCTCCTGATCCCCCGCGGAGGCCGCAGCCTGGTGGCGCGCGTCAGGGCGGAGGCGCGCGTGCCCGTGCTGGGTCACCTGGAGGGCCGCAACGCCACCTTCCTCCACGCCTCCGCCGAACTCGGGATGGCGGTGGCGGTCGTGGTGGACGCCAAGATGCGCCGCACGTCGGTCTGCGGCGCCACCGAGACGCTGCTCGTCGACCGCGCGGGAGCGGCCCGCCTGCTGCCGCCCGTCGCCGACGCCTTGCACGCCCGCGGCTGCACGCTCCGGGGCGACGGGGAGGCGCGGGCGCTCGTGCCGTGGATGGAGGCGGCCGAGGAGCAGGACTGGACCACCGAGCACCTCGGCCCGGTGCTGTCTGTGGCGGTGGTGGACGGGGTGGCGGGGGCGGCGACCCACATCCGCCGCTACGGGTCCGGCCACACCGACGCGATCGTCGCCTCCGACATCCAGGCCGCGGAGCGTTTCACCGCCGCTGTCGACAGCGCCATCGTCCTGGTCAACGCCTCCACCCAGTTCGCCGACGGCGGCGAGTTCGGCTTCGGCGGCGAGATCGGCATCGCCACGGACAAGCTGCACGCCCGGGGCCCGGTGGGCGCCGAGCAACTCACCACCTTCAAGTACGTGGTGCGTGGAGATGGCCAGGTCCGGGGCGGAACAGAGGCGCGCCGTCCATGAGGGTTCGTCCACGCCGACGATCCAAGCTTCGCGCCGCTGGCCTGGAGATGCGTCGAAAGACTATGCGGACGCGCGGTGAACGGTTAGGCGTGGCGGCGTGAGCCGTTCGAGGCCCTTGTCGCCGCTGTTCCACGTCGTCGCGCTCTGCGCGGTGGCGCTGTTCAACACGGCCGTCGTGCGCTCGGCCGTGATGCAGGCCGCGCCGGCGATGGCGATGGAGCACTGCGCCGACATGGCGGGGATGCGCCCCCCGCCAGTGTCGTCACCGGGCAAGCCGGCCAAGGCTGACGCCAAGTCGGCTTGCGCCTTCTGCGCCGCCGCCGCGCATGCGCCTGTCACGACGGACGTGGTCGAGCTCTCCATCCCCAGCGCGGTCGTGTGGCGCCCGTTGACGATGTGGCGCGCCAGCGGACCGCGGGGGCCGCCCCCCGTGACGCCGACGGCCCGAGGACCACCCGCATTCCCGATGATCTGACCGCCTGCGCGACGGCCGAGCCGCCGCGCGCCTGATCATCCGTGCGGAACCGCTCAGCGTGTCTGCGCGCGCCGGAGCTCACGCCCGTGTCCCCCACCTCCCGATGTGCAGGGCGCCTGCACGCGCGCCTACGATGGCGGCTCGCACCCGCGAGCCTGCTCGGCGCCACGGCCCTGACCTCCGCGGCGCACGCCCAGCCGCCCCCGCCGAGCTGGGTCAGCGAGGTGGTGGTGACGGCCGCCCGCCAGGGCTACGCCGCGCCCGACACGAGCGCCGCCACCCGCACCGACACGCCGCTGATCCAGGTTCCGCAGAGCGTGCAGGTGATCACCCGCACGCTCATCGACGAGCAGGACCGCCGCACCCTCGGCGACGCCCTGGTGAACGTGTCGGGCGTCACCCCGACGCGCTCGGAGGAGGTGCTGTTCACCTCGCCGATCGTGCGCGGCTTCCCGGCCGAGATCTACATGGACGGCCTGCCCATGTACGGCGCGACGCAGGCCGCCAACGACCCCGCAAGCCTCGTGGGGGTGGAGCGGATCGACGTCGTGAAAGGCCCCACCTCGACGCTCTACGCCGGCGGTGTGGGGACCCCGCTGGGCGGCCTGATCAACATCGAGTCCGTGCGGCCGAACGACCGCTTCGGCGGCTACGCGGCGGTGCGCGGCGGGAGTTTCGGCACGAGCAACCCCTATGGTGACATCAACGTGCCGCTGGCGCCCGGGATCGCCGCTCGGATCACGGCCGAACACCAGCGCAACGACAGCTGGATCGACGAGGTGCGGGGCGAGCGATGGTCGGTGCAGCCGAGCGTGTCCTTCCAGCTCGGCGCGCGGACCGACCTGTGGCTGCAGGGCAAGTTCGACCACCGCAGCCAGTTCGAGTACTCGGGCGTCCCCGCCGCCCAGGCGCTCGCCGGCCGGATCGACCGCAACGCCTTCCCCGGCGCGC
>CAXSHO010000147.1:0-7033 GCA_964237305.1 uncultured Caulobacteraceae bacterium | reverse complement strand
ACGCCGCGCCGAGATCCTGATGTTCAACTCGGGCGGCATGGGCGCGCGGCCCGACCTGTTCGGCGAGGCGCACTACGTGCTGCACCTGGGCGCCCCGCGCGGCCCCGTGGCGGGCGAGGTGGTCGAGCTCCGCGGCCGCGTGCTGGACGGGGAGGGCGCGCCCGTGCCCGACGCCATGCTGGAGATCTGGGGCGCGGACGCCGCCGGCCTCTACGCGGGCGCGCCCGGGGCCGACCCGGAGTTCGTGGGCTTCGGCCGCGCCGCGGTGAGCGCGGAGGGCGAGTACCGCTTCCGCACCGTGCGCCCCGGCCGCGTCCCCGCGCCGGGCGGCGGCCTGCAGGCGGCGCACCTGGCGGTGAGCGTGTTCGGCCGCGGCCTGCTCAGGCGTCTGGCCACGCGCGTCTACTTCGCGGGCGACGCGGGGCTGGACGACGACCCCGTGCTCTCCTGCGTTCCGCCCGCGCGGCGCCCCACGCTGATCGCCCGCCCGGACGAGGGCGGCTGGCGGCTCGACATCGTGCTCCAGGGCGCGGGCGAGACCGTGTTCTTCGCGTTCTGACGGTGGGCCTGACCTCCGCCCTGTTCTCCACGCCCGCGATGGACACAGCCTTCGGCGACACGGCGCGCCTGCAGGCGATGCTGGACGTGGAGGCGGCGCTGGCCCGCGCGCAGGCGTCCGTCGGCGTCGTCCCCGCCACGGCCGCGGCGCCGATCGCGCGCGCCTGCCGGGCCGGGCGCTACGATGCGGCCGCGCTGGCCGAGGCGGCGGCGGGAGCGGGCAACCTCGCCATCCCGCTGGTGGCGGCCCTGACCCGCGAGGTGGCGCGGGACGACGCCGAGGCCGCCCGGTGGGTCCACTGGGGCGCCACCAGCCAGGACGTGATCGACACGGGGCTCGTCCTGCAGGTCGGCCGCGCCCTGCCGCTCCTGGAGGCCGACGCCGCCCGCCTCGCCGCCGCCCTGGCGGGGCTGGCGCGGGCGCACCGCGGCTCGGTCATGGCCGGCCGCACCTGGCTGCAGCACGCGGCCCCCACGACCTTCGGCCTGAAGGCGGCGGGCTGGCTCGACGGGCTGCGCCGCGCGCGGGCGCGGCTGCGCGAGGCCGGCGAGGCGATGCGCGTGCTGCAGTTCGGCGGGGCGGTGGGTACGCTGGCCTCGCTCGGCGCGCAGGGTCCGGCCGTGGCGCGGGCGCTGGCGGCGGAGCTTGGGCTCGCCTATCCGCCGATCCCCTGGCACGCCCAGCGCGAGCGGGTGGCCGACCTCGGCTGCGCGCTGGCGCTCCTGTGCGGGTCGCTCGGCAAGCTGGCGCGCGACCTGTCGCTCCTGGCGCAGGCGGAGGTGGGGGAGGTCGCCGAGCCGGCGGCGCCCGGCCGGGGCGGCTCCTCCACGATGCCGCACAAGCGCAACCCCGTGGCCTGCGCCGTGGCGCTGCAGGCCGCCGCGCGCGCGCCGGGGCTCGCCGCGACGCTCCTCTCCGCCCTGCCGCAGGAGCACGAGCGCGGGCTGGGCGGCTGGCACGCCGAGTGGGAGACCCTGCCCGAGCTGTTCCGCCTCGCCGCGGGCGCGCTCGCGCAGATGGCCTCCGCCGTGGAGGGCCTGGAGGTGGACGCCCCGCGCATGCGCGCCAACCTCGACGCCACCGGCGGGCTCCTCATGGCGGAGGCCGTGTCCATGGCCTTGGCCGAGCGGGTGGGCAGGGCGGAGGCGCACGCCCGCGTGGAGGCGGCCAGCCGCCGCGCCCTCGACACCCGCACGCCCTTCCGCGGGGCGTTGCTCGCCGACCCCGCGGTGACGGAGGCGCTCGGGCCCGGGCGGATCGACGCCCTGCTCGACCCCGCCGCCCGTCTGGGCGCCGCCGACGCCTTCATCGACGCCGTCCTGCGGGAGCACGAGGCCCATGGATGAGGCCGACCGCCACGCCCAGGGCCTCGCCACCCGCCGCGCGGTGCTGGGCGACGCGCACGTGGACCGGGCGCAGGCCTCCGCCGACGCCTTCACGTCCGAGTTCCAGGACCTCATCACCCGCTACGCGTGGGGCGAGGTCTGGACGCGCCCCGCCCTGCCGCACGAGACACGGCGGCTCTTGACGCTCGCCATGATGATCGCGTTGAACCGCTCCGCCGAGTTCAAGCTGCACGTGCGCGCGGCGCTGGAGGGCGGCGTCGACGCCGACCTGATCAAGGAGGTCATCCTGCAGAGCGCGATCTACTGCGGCGTGCCCGCCGCCAACACCGCCTTCCACGACGCCGCCGAGGTGATGGCCGCCCTGGACGCATCCGAGGCGCCGCGATGAGCCGCAAGGTCTACGACAGCCCCGCCTCGGCGCTCGAGGGCCTCCTGTTCGACGGCATGACCCTTATGTCCGGCGGCTTCGGCCTGTCCGGCAACCCGGAGACGCTGATCCCCGCCGTCCGCGCCGCGGGCGTGAGGGACTTGACCGTGATCTCCAACAACTGCGGGGCCGACGGCTTCGGCCTGTGGGAGCTGCTCAACGCCGGGCAGATCCGCAAGATGGTCTCCTCCTACGTGGGCGAGAACAAGCTGTTCGCCGAGCTGTACCTGTCCGGCCGGCTGGAGCTGGAGCTGACGCCGCAAGGCACCCTGGCCGAGCGCATCCGCGCGGGCGGCGCGGGTATCCCGGCCTTCTTCACCAAGACGGGCGTCGGCACGGTGGTGGCCGACGGCAAGCCGCTGCAGGAGTTCGACGGCGAGACCTACGTGATGGAGCGCTGGCTCCGCGCCGACCTTTCCATCGTCAAGGCGTGGCGCGCCGACCCGGAAGGCAACCTCGTCTTCCGCAAGACGGCCCGCAACTTCAACCCGATGATGGCCACCGCCGGCCGCGTGTGCGTGGCGGAGGTGGAGGAGATCGTGGCCGCCGGCTCGCTCGACCCCGACCACATCCACACACCCGGCATCTACGTCGACCGCCTGGTCCAGGGCCCGGCCTACGAGAAGCGCATCGAGCAGCGCACGGTGCGCAGGCGGGCGGAGGCGGCCGTGCCCGCCGCCGCCGGCGTGGAGGTCTGACCATGGCGTGGACGCGCGACCAGATGGCGGCCCGCGCCGCCCGGGAGCTGAAGGACGGCTTCTACGTCAACCTCGGCATCGGCATCCCCACCCTGGTGGCCAACTACGTGCCCGCGGGCGTGGAGGTGACGCTGCAGAGCGAGAACGGCATGCTGGGCATCGGCCCCTTCCCCTACGACGACGAGGTGGACGCCGACCTGATCAACGCGGGCAAGCAGACGGTGACCGCGCTGCCCACCTCCAGCTTCTTCAGCTCGGCCGACAGCTTCGCCATGATCCGCGGCGGCCACATCGACCTCGCCATCCTGGGCGCCATGCAGGTGGCGCAGAACGGCGACCTGGCGAACTGGACCATCCCCGGCAAGATGATCAAGGGCATGGGCGGCGCCATGGACCTGGTGGCCGGCGTCAAGCGCGTGGTGGTGGTCATGGAGCACACGGACAAGACGGGTGCGCCCAAGCTCCTCCACGCCTGCGACCTGCCGCTGACGGGGCGGGCGGTGGTGGACGTGGTGATCACCGACCTCGCCGTCTTCACCCTCGACAAGCACGGCGGCGGCCTGACCCTGATCGAGCTCGCGCCCGGCGTGGCCGCCGACGAGATCCGCGCCAAGACGCAGGCCGACTACGCGGAGGCGCTCGCCGCGTGAGCGAGGGCCTCGCCCACGCCGCCGTGGGCGACGGCGTCCGCCTCGCCTGGCGGATGGACGGGCCGGCCGGCGCGCCGGTGCTGGTGCTGTCCAACTCGCTGGGGACCACCCACGCCATGTGGGCGCCGCAGATGGCCGCCTTCGCGCAGCGTCGGCGCGTGCTGCGCTACGACACCCGCGGCCACGGCGCCTCCGACGCCCCCGCCGGCGCTTACGGGATCGACCGGCTGGCGCAGGACGTGGTGGAGCTGATGGACGCGGCGGGCGTGCCCCGCGCCGACGTCTGCGGCCTCTCCCTCGGCGGCATGACGGCCCAGCGGCTGGGCGTGGTCGCGCCCGGGCGGATCGACAGGCTGGTGCTGGCCAACACCAGCGCCTTCATGGGGCCGCCCGCCGCCTGGCGGGCGCGGATCGAGGCGGTGTCGGCCTCCGGCATGGCGGCGGTGGCCGACGGGGTGGTGGCCCGCTGGTTCACCCCGGTGTTCCGCGAGCGCGACCCCGCCGCCGTGAGCCGCGTGCGCGACATGCTGCTGGCCGCCGACCCCGCGGGCTACGCCGGCTGCTGCGCCGCCATCCGCGACATGGACCAGCGCGCCACCGCCGCCCTCATCCGCGCACCCACCCTGGTGATCGCCGGCGCGCACGATCCCGCCACCCCGCCGGAGCACGGCCGCCTCCTGGCCGCCGCCGTCCCGGGCGCCGTCCACCGCGAGCTCCAGGCCGCCCACCTCTCCAACGTGGAGGCGCCCGGGCCCTTCGGCCAGGCGGTGCTCGAGCACCTCGGCTGACGCCGGGCGACGGCTACGCGCACCTGAAGACGCTGGACATCGGCTACTTATTCCACTTGGAGCCTTACCTCGACAGCATCAGGGAGGTGCTCGACCCGGCCAGGTTTTCGCGAGACGCCTCCATCCGCCAGGGCGAGTTCTCATCCTTGGCGGCCAGCTCGCCTACGTCGCCTCCGTGCCCGAGGAGTTCGGCACGGAGCACGGCCACGCGCAGGGCCGGCTGCGCGTGATCTACGACAACGCCACCCAGAGCGAGACCCTGCTCCGCTCAGTCCAGCGCGCTCTCTACAAGCCGGAGCTCGACGGCCGCCGCATCACGGACCCGGAGATCGGCCCGCTGTTCGGCTCGGAGCCGGAGGACGGCGACGTCGTTTCCGGAATGATCTACGTGCCGCAGAGCCGCTCCGACGACCCGTTCATTGCTACCAACCGCGACCTCGTCCACAAGATCGGCGTCACCGGCGGCGCAGTAAAGGCGGGGATCACTGGGCCGAGCAGGACGCCACCCATCTCTTGACGGACGTCGAAGTGGCTTGGGAGTACAAGCTGTCGGCCATCAACCCCCGAAGGCTGGAGGCGCTGTTCCATCGCCTGTTCGCCGCCGGCCGCCTCGACCTCGCCTTGCCTAATCGCTTCGGCGGAGTGTTGCGTCTTAAGGAGTGCTTTATCGTACCCCTGCCCGTCATTGACGAAGCCGTGGATAGGATCCGCGACGGCTCAATCGTCAGATTCATCTACGGACGATACGCCGCCGCTCTCGTTACTGCTGTGGGCTGACGCCGGCTTTTCAGCGCCAGGAGCTGCCCTTGCCTCTTCTCCAGCTTTCGGACGTTCCGCAAGCGTCGCAAAGGTCCGGACATCGGTGGCGCGGGGGGGGGGGGCGCACATCGACCGCTGCAGCCCTACGATCCCTTGCTAGACGCAGGTGCAGTCGGGCGCTTCCTCCGCTCGGTCCGCCGTGCGCGCCTCCCTGCTTCTCCGCCGGCGCGCGTGTAGTGTCCGGCGGCTCGGCCCCGCCGGCAGCCTCACGAGAACACGCATGTTTCGTAGCCGCAGCGTCCCGCACACTCTCGCCACCGTCGTGGCGGTCTCCGTGACCCTCGGGCTCGCGAGCGGCGGCTGGTCCCAGTCGCGCTCGGGCCCGACCGACGCGGCCCCAGCGTTCCCACCCGGTCCGGATTTCCCCGGCGTCGCGGGCTCCGCCGCCGAGAGCGCACGCATCGCCGCTTTTTGCGGCGCCAACCGCAACGCCGCCGACGGCTACGCGCCCGCTCCCGCCTTTTCCGGCCAGACCAAGGCGCCCATCGTGCGCGGGACGCAGAGCTACGCCGTGCAGTCGCTGGCGAAGATCGAACGCCCTTTCGGCATGGACTTCCTGCCCGACGGCCGGATGATCGTGAGTTTCCGCGCGGGCGGGATGCGCATCGTCACCCGCGAGGGCGCCGTCTCCGACCTGCTCGCAGGCGTGCCCCAGATCACGGCGGCGCGCATCGGCTCCGGCATGTTCGACGTGCTGGCCGACCGCGACTTCGCGCACAGCCGAACGATCTACTTCAGCTTTCACACCAAGCTGGCCGGCGACGCCAAGGCGATGGGTCGGATCGCGCGCGCGCGCCTCTCAGCCGATGCGAGGAGCCTGGAGGACGTGAAGGTGCTGCGCGAGGGCGCCGACATCCAGCCGCGCCGCGTGGTGCAGGCGCGCGACGGCACGCTTCTGGTCTTCTCGTTCGGAGACCTCGCCGACGTCGAAGGCGACCCGCAGAACCTTTCGAGCCAAGCCGGAAAAGTGCTGCGCATCGCGACGGACGGCTCCATCCCCCGCGACAACCCCTTCGTCTCCACGAAGGACGCCAACCCGGCGATCTGGGCGCTCGGCTTCCGCGACATTCACGCTGCGGCGGTCGACCCGCGCGACGGGCGGGTATGGGCGGCGGAGAACGCACCGCGCGGCGGAGATGAGCTGAATCTGGTCCATCCTGGAAAGAACTACGGGTTTCCCGTCATCAGCTACGGCCGCCAGAACTCGGGCGCCCTGATCAACGGCGGCAAGACGGCGCAGGAAGGCATGGAGCAACCGCTCTACTTCTGGTCCCCGTCGATCGCGCCTTCCGGACTGGCCGTCTACACAGGCCAAGCGTTTTCCTCGTGGCGCGGCAGCCTGTTCGTAGGCGCCATGTCGGGCCAGCAGCTCGTGCGGCTGCAGATGAAGGGTCAGCGCGTGGTCGCGGAAGAGAAGCTGCTCATGGATCGCTGCCAGCGCATCAAAGTCGTCAAGCAGGGCCCCGACGGCGACCTCTACATCCTCACCGACGAACCCGCACCCAAACTGAACGAGGTGCTGCGCCTCGTGCCGACGCGACGCTGACAGGCAGGCCGAGAACGCGCTGACCTTAGCGGACCATCGCGGACACGAAGGTGCTGGCAGCGTTCGCGACGGTCGAAGCGCTGGTGGACCGCGCGGCGGAGAGGCGCCAACAGCGGAACTTGGGCCGCCTTTAATCGCCTGACCCTTCGGCCCGTCGCCGCCGTACTGGGCGAAGTACTGGGCGCGGGTCTCCTGGCCGC
>CAXSHO010000146.1:4284-7098 GCA_964237305.1 uncultured Caulobacteraceae bacterium | reverse complement strand
AGCGCCCGCGTGATGCGCGACAAGCTGGTCACCCGGCCCGAGGACAGCACGCCCCTGTACCTCCAGCTCGCCAAGAACCTGCGGGCGCACATCCACGACGGCGGCATCGACCCGGGCAACGCCCTGCCCTCCGAGCGCGACCTCAGCGAGATGACCGGCATGTCGCGGGTCACCATCCGCAAGGCCATCGCCACCCTCATCGAGGAGGGCCTGCTGTTCCGCCGGCAGGGCTCGGGCACCTACGTGGCGCCGCGCATCGAGGCGCCGGGCTCGGCGCTGCGCAGCTTCAGCGACGACGCCCGCCGCCGGGGCGAGAGCGCCGGGGTGATCTGGATCTTCAAGACCACCGCCACCGCCACGGAGGAGGAGGCCGCTGCGCTGGAGATCGCACCGGGCGCCCCCGTCGTGCGGCTGGGACGCGTGCGTCTGCTGGACGGCGAGCCGCTGGCCATCGAACATGCGGTGGTCCCCGCCTTCTGCCTCCCCGACCTCGGCGCCCTGACGGACTCCCTCTACACCGCGCTGACGGCGGCGGGCTTCGGGCCGGTGACGGGGCGGCAGAAGATCCGCGCCTCCCTGGCCACCCCCACGGAGGCCGGGATCTTCTCCATCGCGGAGAACGCGGAGATCCTGCGCATCGAGCGGCTGACGCGTGCGGGGGACGGCCGGCCCGTGGAATTCACCCGCTCGGCCTACCGCGGCGACCGCTACGACTTCGTCAGCGACCTCCGGTGCGAGCCGGTGGAGCCCTGACGACCCACCCGCCCGGCACGGCGTCAGGCGCCCTCCCCGTCCTCGCTGAGCTCGCCGCCGATCCAGGTGCGCGTGACGCGACGTCGGCCGTCGAGGTGGACGAGGTCCGCCCGCAGCCCCGGCTCGATCCGGCCGGTGACGCCGGCGAGGCCGAGGAAGGCCGCCGGCGTCCCGCTCGCCATCACCGACGCCTCGACCAGGGAGGAGCCCAGGAGGTCCATGGCGTTGCGCACCGCCTGGATCATGCTGAGCGCGGAGCCGGCGAGCGTTCCGTCCGGCCCGCGGCAGACCCCGTCGCGCACCACGGCCGTCCGGCCCGGCAGGGTGAAGGCGGCGGAGCGCCCGCCCACCGGCGGCATGGCGTCCGTCACCAGCATGGCCGCGCCGCAGCCCCGCGCCGCCAGGGCGATCCGCAGGGTGGCCGGATGCACGTGCACGCCGTCCACGATGAGCCCGAAGAAGGAGCTGTCGTCGTCCAGGGCGGCCCCGACCATGCCGGGCTCCCGGCCGCCGATGGAGGTCATCGCGTTGAACAGGTGGGTGAAGCCGGACAGGCCCTCGTCCAGGGCGCGGCGGGTCTCGTCATAGCCGGCGGTGCTGTGCCCGGCCGACACGACCACACCGCCGTCGCACAGGGCGCGGATCGCGCCGGGCGGCGCGAGCTCGGGGGCCAGCGTCACCATGCGCACGCCCCGCCGGGGGACGGAGAGCCGGGCGACCGCCGCCTCGTCCAGCCGCGTGAAGTGCGCGTCGTCGTGGATGCCGCGCTTGGCCGCGTTCAGGTGCGGCCCTTCCAGGTGCACGCCCAGCACGCCCGGGACGTCCTGCGCGATGGAGGCGTCCACCGCCTCCAGTGCGGCGAGGGCGGCGGCCGGCCGGTCGCTGATCAGCGTCGGCAAGAGGCCCGTCGTGCCGAAGCGGCGGTGCGCGGCGGCGATGGCGCGGATCGCCTCCACGTCCGGCCGGTCGTTGAACAGCACGTCGCCGCCGCCGTTGACCTGCGTGTCGATGAAGCCGGGCAGGAGACAGCCGCCGGGAAGCTCCACCACCGTGCAGTCCGGGGGCGTGCGGTGGTCCGGCGTCACGTCGGCGATGCGTCCGCCCTCCAGCACGAGCGCGTGATCGTGCAGGGCGCCCTGCGGCAGGATCAGCGTGGCCCCGCGGAGCGCGGCGAGGCTCATAGGGTCAGGGTCACCTTGCGCAGGTGCCGCGGCTGGTCGGGATCGAGGCCCCGGGCCTCCGCCACCGCCGCCGCCAGGGGGTAGAAGCTCTGGATGGAGGCGATCGCGGCCATGACCGGGTGCGGCGCCTCGGCGGTCGCGAGCCGGACGGAGGCGTCGGCCACGTCCTCCGCCGGCCCCGCGGCCACGACCACGGCCCCCCGCGCCACCAGCTCGCGTATGCGGTCGGCCGAGCCGGCGCGCGCCTCGTCGAAGGGGCTGAACACCAGCACGGGCTGGTGCGCGCCGATGAGCGCCGTCGGCCCGTGCGCCACCTCCGCGAAGCTGAAGGCCTCCGCGTGGACGCCCGCCGTCTCCTTCAGCTTCAGCGCCGCCTCGCCGGCGATGGGCGACGTCAGGCCGCGCCCGAGCACCAGGAGGCTGGTGCAGCCGGACAGGTGCGCAGCGGCCGCCGTCCAGTCCGCCTGCTGCGCCCGTCGCAGCACCGCGCCGACGTCGTGCACGGCGGCCAACAGGTGCGCGTCCCCGCACCACTCGGCCGTGAGGTGGGCGAAGGCGACGAGCGAGGCGATGAAGGTCTTGGTGGCGGCCACGCTCCCCTCCACCCCGGCGTGCAGGGGGATCACCACGTCGGCCAGGGCGGCCAGCGGCGACCCGGCGTCGTTGACGAGGGCGATCACCACCGCACCCTGGCCGCGCGCCGCCTCCGCGGCCGCCAGGAGGTCCGGGCTGCGCCCCGACTGCGACACCGTGAAGACGGGCGCCCCGCGGAACCGGGGCGAGGTGGTCTTGTAGACGGCGCCTATGGAGGGGGCGTGGCTCAGCACGGGCGTCGCGGCGCGGGTCTCGAACAGCACCTTCGCGAAGGCGGCCGCCTGGT
>CAXSHO010000146.1:0-4274 GCA_964237305.1 uncultured Caulobacteraceae bacterium | reverse complement strand
CGAACTCCCCCGCGCGAGGGTGGCGGCGAAGGGCGCGTCCAACTTGCGCAGCCGGGCGCCCGTCTCGCGCATCAACTCGGCGTTGCGCGCCACCTGGTCTTCGCAGACGCCCGCCGCCTCGGCGGCCTCGCGCACCATCAAGCTGTCCTGCACGGCGCACCCGTCGCAACTGTGACCGCCCACAGCATAGCCGGACGAACAGGTTTGACAATGGTATCCTTGTGGTTATGCCTGACGCGCCGCCTGCGCAGGCTGGACACGGCGCCCGGGTCCGTAGATCCCGCGAGGGTCGACTCCCGGCTGGGCCGCGGGGAGGCGCCGGGCGGTGGGAGACGGACGATGCGCGTGCTGGGGTTCATGAGCGGCACCTCGCTGGACGGGGTGGACGCCGCCGTCCTGGAGACCGACGGCGAGGAGGTGCAGGCGTTCGGGCCCGCGCTGCTCACGCCCTTCACCCCGGCGGAGCGCGCGGCGCTGCTGGCCGCCACCGAGGACGCGGTGGCGTGCGACGGGGCGGCCGGGCCGCCCTCCTTCGCGGCGGCGGCGCAAGTGGTGGTGGACGTCCACGTCAGGGCGGCCCGCGAGCTTCTGCGACAGCCCGGAGCGGGCGCGATCGAGCTGATCGGCTTCCACGGGCAGACCGTGCTGCACCGCCCCGACCGCCGGCTGTCCATCCAGCTGGGCGACCCCGGGGAGCTGGCCACGGCGCTGGGGGCGCCCGTGGTCGCCGACCTGCGGCAGGCGGACCTCGCGGCGGGCGGCCAGGGGGCGCCGCTGGCCCCCGTCTACCACGCCGCCCTGGCGCGCCGCGCGGGCCTGCCGCGGCCCACCGCCTTCCTCAACCTCGGCGGCGTCGCCAACCTGACCTGGATCGGACCGGACGAGGAGGTGGTCGCCTTCGACACCGGGCCGGCGAACGGCCTCATCGACCTCCTGGTCCAGGCGCGGACGGCCGGCCGCTACGACGAGGACGGCCGGCTGGCGGCGGAGGGCCGGGCCGACGAGGGCGCGCTGGCCGCCATGCTCCGTTCAGATTTCCTGGCGCGGACCGGCCCCAAGTCGCTGGACCGCTACGACTTCAGCCTGGACGCCGTGGCCTCCCTGTCCACGAGCGACGCGGCCGCCACCCTGGTCGCCTTCACCGCAGAGACGGTCCGGCTGGCGGCCGAGCAGCTGCCCGCGGCGCCCGAACGGTGGGTGGTGTGCGGCGGCGGGCGGCGCAACCCCGTGCTGATGCAGGCGCTGCGGGACCGGCTGGGCCGCGTCCAGTCCTGCGACGACCTCGGGCTCCGAGGCGACTTCATCGAGGCGGAGGCGTTCGCCCACCTCGCGGCGCGCTCGGTCAGGGGGCTGCCCATCACCTTCCCGACCACCACCGGGGCGCCGCGACCCCTGACGGGCGGTCGCTGCTGGACGCCCTCCCCGCAGGACCGGAGCGGAGCGACCTGACGGAGGGAGGCGTTGGTGGCGGGGCGGGGCCGCCGTTGCTACACGACCGTCCGGCGTGAGGCGGGCGTCGCGATCAGCCGGTCCACAGGTCGGGAGCCCGCAACGCGATGGCCGAGCCTGCAGGGCGCCCGCCGGACGACACGGCCTCCGACCGCTACCGCCCGCAGGTGCACTTCAGCCCGTCGGCGGGCTTCATGAACGACCCCAACGGCCTCCTGCACCGTGACGGCCTGTGGCACCTCTTCCACCAGTACAATCCGGGGGAGACGCGCGCGGGGCGCGTGCACTGGGGGCACGCGGTCAGCCCGGACCTCCTGCGGTGGCGTGACCTGCCCATCGCCCTGAGCGAGACGGCGGCGGGCCAGGCCTTCAGCGGAAGCGCCGTGTGGGACGACGCCGGCGCGGCGGCCCCGGCCGGGTCCGCGCCGGGCGCCATGGCCGTCGTCTACACGCGCGCCGCGCCGGACCGTCAGACCCAGGAGGTCGCCTTCAGCACGGACGGCGGCCTGACCTTCCAAGCGCACCCCGGCAACCCGGTCATCGACCGCGGGAGCGCCTCCTTCCGCGACCCCAAGGTGTTCCGCCACGCGCCGAGCGGGCGCTGGATCATGGCCAGCGCCGCGGCGCGCGAGCACCGCGTGCTGTTCCACGCCTCCGCCGACCTGAAGCGGTGGGAGGAGGTGGGGTCGTTCGGCCCCGCGGGCGTGCTGGGCGTCGACTACGAGTGCCCCGACCTCGTGGAGGTGCCGGTGGAGGGCGGCGGCTCGCGCGCCGTGCTGTTCCTGTCCATCAACCCCGGCGCGCCCCAGGGCGGAAGCGCCGTGCAGTATTTCGTCGGCGCCTTCGACGGCCGCACCTTCACGCCGGAGGACGGGGCGACCCGCTTCGTCGACTTCGGCAAGGACTTCTACGCCCTCCAGACCTGGAACGACGCCCCTGGCGGGGAGGTCGTCGGTGTCGCCTGGATGAGCAACTGGCAGTACTGCAACGACCTGCCCCAGGGTCGCTGGCGAGGCGTCATGTCGCTTCCCCGCCGGTTCATGCTGCGCCGGTCGGCGCACGACTGGCGGCTGGTGCAGAGCTTGCGGGGGCTGGAGACGGCGGTGCGGAGTCCCCTGGCCGTCCCGCCGACCGCGCCCGGCGCCTCCGCCGGGGCGGCCCTGCCGGCGGGCGCCGCCGTCGAGGTGCGGGCGCGGCTGGACGTGGGGCCGGGCGCGGTGGCCTCGCTCGCCTTCGTCAACGAGGACGGCGAGGCGCTGGAGATCGGCTTCGACCACGACGCGGCGCAGGTGTTCGTGGACCGGGGCTCCACCCGGGGCTTCCGGCACAGGTTCTTCACCGACAAGTTCGCCGACGCCCGCGCGCCGGGGGTGCGCACGGTCGACCTGCACCTCGTCTTCGACCGCTGCACCTTCGAGGCGCTCCTGTTCGGAGGCGAGTCCTCCGCCTCGGTCCTCCACTTCTTCGACCGTCCCGCCGACGCGCTCCGGGTCACGGGCGAGGGCGACTGGCGGCTGGAGGCGCTGGAGGTCGCCACCGTGGCCCGGTGAGGGAGCGCGCCGGCCGAGTCGCCGCCGCCGCTCAGGCCAGGGCGACCGGCTCGCCCCCGCGGCGCACGGTGAGCACCGCGACGGCGGCGGCGATCATCAGCGCGCCCGCCACCGTCAGCACCGCGCGGGGATCGCCGCCGAGGAGCGGGCGGTAGGCGAAGGGCAGGGTCGCCGCCAGGAGCAGCATGGGGACGACGATCATCATGTTGAAGACGCCCATGTAGACGCCCGTCCGCTCGGGCGGGATCGCGCCGGCGAGGATGGTGTAGGGGTTGCTCATGATGCTGGCCCAGCCCACGCCGATCCCCACGGCGGGTGGGAACAGCCAGGCCTTCTCCGTCACGTGCGGCAGCGCCAGCATGCCCAGGCCCGCCAGCACCAGCGTGGCCGCGTGCACCCGGGCCGGGCCGAAGCGGCGCGCCAGGGGCGCCATGGCGAAGGCCGCCAGGAAGGCCACGCCGTTGAAGAAGGCCGCCATCTCGCCGTTGGCCAGGACCGCGGAGCGGAAGCCCGGCGAGAGCGGGTCGGAGGTGCGGAAGATCGACCGGCCGATCGCGTAGACGACGTAGCTCCAGTAGGCGGCCATGGCGTACCACTGGAACAGGCTCATCAGGCCCAGCTTGCGCATGGCGGGCGGCATGTCGCGGATGGCCGCGCCGATCTCCTTCAGGATGGCCCCCGCCGAGCGGGGCTGCGCGGCGATGCGGGCGCGCTCCCGCCCGTCCAAGGGGGGCTCGCGGACGCGCAGGACCGACCAGAGGATCGTCGCCATGGAGAGCACGGCGCCGATCATGAACACGGCCCGGGTGGTGTAGGGGATGTGGTGGGCGTCGACCCTGTCTTGACTCATCCCCGCCCACACCAGGAGCGAGGGCGTGAGAAAGGCCAGCATCTGCGCCAGGCCCGTGAAGGCGCCCTGCGTCAGGAAGCCGAAGGACCTCTGGTCGGGCTGCAGGCGGTCGGACACGTAGGCGCGGTACGGCTCCATGGTGGTGTTGTTGCCCACGTCGAGCAGCCACAGGAGCAGCGCCGCCGTCAGCAGCGCCCCCGACAGCGGCATGAGGAACAGCGCCGCCGAGCACATCACCGCGCCCACCAGGAAGTAGGGCGTGCGCCGCCCCATGGGGCTCAGCGTGCGGTCGCTCATGGCGCCCACCACCGGCTGCACCAGGAGCCCGGTGAGCGGCCCGGCCAGGAGGAGGAGGGGCAGGCGCGCCTCGTCCGCCCCCAGGTAGCTGTAGATCGGCGCCATGTTCCCCTGCTGCAGCCCGAAGC
>CAXSHO010000145.1:0-7158 GCA_964237305.1 uncultured Caulobacteraceae bacterium | reverse complement strand
GTGCGCGCGCCGCGCAGCACGGGGACGGGGGCCTCCGGCGAGACGCGCTGGATGTCGCCGTAAAGGAAGCGGTCGAGCATGACGTCGCCGACCACCACGACCACACCCCCGGCGAGCCTGGTGGCGTCCTCGTAAGACAGGGGCTGCAAGGCCGCGCTCACCTCATCCTGCGCCGCCGGGCGACGGGCCGCCTCCCCGCGATAGCACCGGCGGGCCTCCGCGCCCACCGCCGCACGGGCGCGCGGAGGCTGCAAAAGCTTGACTTTCCGGCCCACGGGTCCACATCACGAGCCTCGACCCTTCACCGGACGACCGACACCTCTCTCGTTCGCGGGCCGGGTCTTGCAAGCCGCATGGTGGATCTCGAACCTGTCGTCGCGTCCCGCACGGCGGGACAAGCGCAAGGCGACGGTAATGGCTTCAGGCACGGTCAAGTGGTTCAACGCCACCAAGGGTTACGGCTTCATCGCGCCGGACGGCGGCGCGTCGGACGTGTTCGTCCACATCTCGGCACTCGAGCGCGCGGGCGTGGCGGGCCTCGTGGACGGCCAGAAGGTCTCCTACGAGCTGGAGAAGGACAAGAAGAGCGGCAAGATGTCCGCCGCCGACCTGAAGGTCCTCTGAACCCATGCCGCGGGAAGAGGCGATGGAGTTCGAGGGGCTCGTCACCGAGCTCCTCCCCGAGGGGCGCTTCCGCGTCACGCTCGAGAACGACCACGTGATCCTGGCCTACACGGCGGGGCGGATGCGCAAGAACCGCATCCGCACCCTGGTGGGCGACCGGGTGACGGTGGAGATGACGCCCTACGACCTCACCAAGGGCCGCATCGTCTTCCGCCACAAGACCGACCAGGCGCCGCGCCCCCCCGGCGCCCAGAACTACCGGCGTCGCTGACGCCGGTCGCCTGTAGGAGCGTTCCATGCCCGACTTCACCGTGATCGCCGTCACCGCCTCCGAGGGGGCGGAGGAAGCGGAACTCGACATCGTCGCCTCCGACTTCACCGAGGAGGCGGAGGCCGTCGGCTATGCGCGCCGCATGGCGGACGAGACGCACCGGCTCGCGGGCCAGCTGAAGCTCGACTTCGACTACAGCCACGTGTCGGTGTTCCGGGGCGAGATCGACCCCGACGCCGAGACCGCCAACTCCGAGCACCCCGACTTCGTGGGGATGTGGTTCTACGTGGAGGACGGCTCGGAATGGGCCACCGCGGAGGCCCTTCGCGAGGAGACGGCCGACGCCCCTGAGGAGGACGCGGCCTGATGCCGGCCAGCGAAGCGCCCGTCGCCACCCGCGTCATGACCGTCTGCCCCTCCGACGAGGGCGAGGTCTTCACCGGCCACCGCATGCGCCCCGCCGAGATGCAGGCCGTGCGCGAGACGCGCTCGTTCCGCTGCGCCCGCTGCGGCGCCATCCACAGCTGGACGCCCGCCACCGCCTGGTGCGAGGCCCGCGCCCGCCTGAGCTGAGGCTCAGGGCCGCAGCGCCGCGGCCGGCAGCGTCACCTCCACCACCCGCCACGCGAACACGCCGCGACGCAGCAGCCGCACGGCCACGACCCGGTCGGGGCGGCGGCGGCTCGCGATCTCCGCGCGGAACTGGTCCAGGTCGCCGTCGACGTAGCCGACGTGCACCGCGTGGGTGTCCGCGGGCGAGCGCGGCGTGACGGACGATCCCGCGTCCGCCGGAAGGTCTTCGGCCCCGGGCCGGGGCGGCCTGGCGGAGCGCAGCATGGCGGTGAGCGTCTCCGGCGTGACCGCCACGTCCACCAGGCTTCCGGCGAGGTAGGGCGCAAGCGCCGCCTCAAGCTGTCCGAGCACGCCGTGGGCTTCGTGCTTGGCGGCTTGCGCCTTGAGCCAGGCGTCGAGCTGCGGCCTGAGGTTGGCGCGCACGGCGGGAAAGTCCGTCAGCGCCGCCACGGTGCGCGCGTCGCCCCCCTTGACCGCCTGCGACAGCCGCCACACCGCGAGGTAGGGCGAGCCGAGAAAGGCGAGCGCGGCGACGGCCGCCAGCGCGGCGGCGGAGATCAGGAGCCTGCGCACGCCACGCCCCTCCGCTCCTCCCCGCGCGGGAAGGGTCGGGTCAGGCCCCCGCCGCGCCCATGGCGGCCTCCAGGTTCTCGCTCACCTTGTCGAGGAAGCCCTCGGTGGTGAGCCAGCCCTGCTCGTCGCCCACCAGGAGCGCGAGGTCCTTGGTCATCGCGCCCGCTTGGACGGTGTCGACCGTGGTGGTCTCCAGGAGCGTGGCGAAGCGGGTCAGCTCGGCGTTTCCGTCCAGCTTGGCGCGGTGGGCGAGGCCCTTGGTCCAGGCGAAGATCGACGCCACCGAGTTGGTGGAGGTCGACTCGCCGCGCTGGTGCTGGCGGAAGTGGCGGGTGACGGTGCCGTGCGCGGCCTCCGCCTCCACGGTCGCGCCGTCGGGGGTGAGCAGCACGCTGGTCATCAGGCCCAGGCTGCCGAAACCCTGCGCCACGATGTCGGACTGCACGTCGCCGTCGTAGTTCTTGCAGGCCCAAACGTAGCCGCCGGACCACTTCAGCGCGCTGGCCACCATGTCGTCGATCAGCCGGTGCTCGTAGGTGAGGCCCAGCGCCTTGAACTGCGTCGCGTACTCGGCGTCGTAGATCTCCTGGAAGATATCCTTGAAGCGCCCGTCGTAGTACTTGAGTATGGTGTTCTTGGTCGAGAGATACACCGGATAACGGCGCTGCAGCCCGTAGGCGAAGCTGGCGTGGGCGAAGTCGCGGATCGAGTCGTCCAGGTTGTACATGGCCATGGCCACGCCCGCGCCGGGCGAGTTGAACACCTCGTGTTCGATGGTCTGGCCGTCCTCGCCGACAAACTTGATGGTCAGCGTCCCCTTGCCGGGGAACAGGAAGTCGGTGGCGCGGTACTGGTCGCCAAAGGCGTGGCGGCCCACCACGATCGGCTGCGTCCAGCCGGGCACCAGGCGCGGCACGTTGCGGCAGATGATCGGCTCGCGGAAGATCACGCCGCCCAGGATGTTGCGGATGGTGCCGTTGGGCGACTTCCACATCTTCTTGAGGCCGAACTCCTTCACCCGCGCCTCGTCGGGGGTGATGGTGGCGCACTTCACGCCCGCGCCGTGCTTCTGGATCGCGTGGGCGGCGTCGATCGTCACCTGGTCGTCGGTGGCGTCGCGGTGCTCCATGCCCAGGTCGTAGTAGTCCAGCTCAAGGTCGAGGTAGGGGAAGACCAGCTTGTCCTTGATCAGCTTCCAGATGATGCGGGTCATCTCGTCGCCGTCGAGGTCCACGACCGGGTTGGCGACGTTGATCTTGGACAGGGCCATGGGTGTTCCGGGCGAGGCGTGGGGGTCGGCGGCGCCCCTCATAGCGGCGGACCCCGCACGAGAAAAGGCGCGGAGCCGAAGCCCCGCGCCCTCTCGTCGTCCGGCCGTGAGGCGCGGGGCCTAGTAGCGGTCGGCGCTGTCCCAGCGGACGTTGCGGGCCAGCGTGTCCAGCCGGCCGTTGATGTAGTCGCGGTCGGCGCCGTTCAGACGACCGCCGTCCCGGCGGCTTAGCCGCGAGTACTGGCGGCGGATGTCGGCCAGGTCCGAGCGCGCGTTGTCGGCCTCCCGCGGGTTCAGGCGGCCACGCTCGGCGGCGCGCTCAATCCGTGAGGACGACCAGTCCAGACGCTCGCGCAGGCCGGTGGGCGCGCCGCGGTAGTAGTCCGAACCGCCGCCGGCGTAGCCGGGGCCGCGGTCGTAGCCGCCGCCGGAGGGCGGCGGCGGGGCGCCGTAGCCTGGGCCGTTGTTGTAAGACGGGCCGTTATTATACGCCGGAGCGTTGTTGTAGGCGCCCTGGGGAGCGTAGACCTGCCCACTGTTGTCGTAATACTGGCGGGACTGGTCGTCGTACGCGTAATACCCGTCCGGGCAGCGCGTCTGGCCGTGGCCCACCGCGCCGCCGAGGAGCGCGCCGCCGAGCGCGCCGAGCACGGCGCCCTTGCCGCGGTCGTGTCGGCCGGCCAGCAGCGAGCCGGCGGCCGCGCCGCCCGCCGCGCCGACCAGCGCGCCGGTGGTGGTGTTGTTCTGCGGGTTGACGCAGCGGGTGTCGGCCGAGGCGATCGCGGGGACCGCGACCCCCGCCGATGCCGCGGCCAGCGCGGCGATGAGGGTGGTTCTACGCATGATGAAGCCTTTCGGAGGTCCTTGAGCCCAAGCCCCTGTCCGCCGACCAAACGCCCAAGCTGGCGAGAGGATGCGGCGGGGCGGGGCCACGAAGCGCAATGTGGCGGAGGCGACATGAACGGGGCCTGTCCGCCCGCGTCACCCGCGAATGGGATAGGTTGACGCCGTGACCGCCTCCGCCACCCCGCCCCCGCCACCGCCCGTGGTCATCCTCGACCGGCCGCAGCTGGCCGAGAACATCGGCGCCGCCGCCCGCGTCATGGCCAACTTCGGGCTGGAGGAGCTCAGGCTGGTGGCCCCGCGCGACGGGTGGCCGCAGTCCCGCGCCTGGGCCTCCGCCTCGGGGGCGGACTGGCCGCTGGACGGCGCGCAGGTGTTCGCCACGGTCGCGGACGCCGTGGCCGATCTCCGGCTCGTCTTCGCCGCCACCGCCCGCCCGCGCGAGACGCAGCTCCCCGTCCGCACGCCGCGGGAGGCCGTGGCCGAGCTTCGCGCGCGCTCGGGCGAGGGCTGGCGCGCGGGCGTGCTGTTCGGGGCGGAGCGGGCGGGGCTGGAGACCAGCGACATCGCGCTGTGCCACGCCATCCTCACCGTGCCCGTGGGCGCGCGCTTCCGCTCGCTCAACCTCGCCCAGGCGGTGGCGGTGACGGCCTACGAGTGGGGCGTGCTGGCCGCGGGCGACGTTCCGCCCGCCGCCTTCGACACGCTCGCCGCACCGGCGGAGGGGGCCGAGACGCTGCGGCTGTACGAGCACCTGGAGGCCGAGCTGGACGCCGCCGGCTTCTTCTTCCCGCCGGAGAACCGGCCGTCGATGGAGCGCAACCTGCGCGTGGCGCTGGGCCGGGCGCGGTTCACGGCGCAGGAGGTGCGCACCCTGCGCGGCGTGATCACCGCGCTGGTGAAGGGGAGGGGGCGCACCCTGGCCCGGCTCGCCGCCCGTGACGCGAAGGCGTAGGACGCACGCATGAGCCAGTTCGACAGCCGCACCGACGCCGTCCTCGCCCGCCTCGACGCCGACCTGCCGCAGGCGCTGGAGCGCCTCCTGGCGCTGATGCGGCTGAAGACCATCTCCACCGATCCCGCCTTCAAGGAGGAGGTCCGCCGCGGGGCCGAGTTCATGCGCGCCGAGCTGGCCGGGATCGGCTTCGCCTCCCGCATCGTGGAGTCCACGGTCGGCGGCCACCCCTTCGTGCTCGCCTCGCACCCCGGCCGCGCGGGCGCGCCGCACGTCCTGTTCTACGGGCACTACGACGTGCAGCCGGTGGATCCGCTGGAGCTCTGGACCTCCGACCCGTTCGCACCGGCGGTCGAGACCCGCGCCGACGGCTCGCAGCTGATCCGCGGCCGCGGCTCGTCGGACGACAAGGCGCAGTTCAGGACGTTCGTGGAGGCGTGCCGCGCCTGGATCGCCGTCACCGGCGGCCTGCCCTGCCGCGTGACCATCTTCCTGGAGGGGGAGGAGGAGTCCGGCTCCAAGTCCATGCCCGACTTCCTGCGCGACCACGGGGCGGAGCTCGCGGCCGACTGCGCGCTGATCTGCGACACCAGCATGTGGAACGCTCACACGCCGGCCGTCACCCTGTCGCTGCGCGGCATGGCGGCGGGAGAGGTGACCATCAAGGCGGCGTCGCGCGACCTGCACTCGGGCCTCTACGGCTCGGCGGCGCGCAACCCGCTGCAGCTCATGGTCAAGGTGCTCGACGAGCTGCGCGACGCGGACGGGCGGGTCACGCTGCCCGGCTTCTACGACGGCGTGGCCGAGACCCCGGCCGCCGTGAAGGCGAGCTGGGAGGGGCTGGGCTTCGAGACGTCCGAGTTCCTGGGCGCCGTCGGCTTGGCGGAGCCCGCCGGCGAGCGCGGACGCTCCACCCTGGAGCAGACGTGGGCGCGGCCCACCGCCGAGATCAACGGCCTGTGGGGCGGCTACACCGGCGAGGGCTTCAAGACGGTGATCCCCGCCGAGGCCCACGCCAAGGTCAGCTTCCGCCTCGTGGGCGGGCAGGACCCCGTGCGCGTGTGGGAGAGCTTCAAGGCGCACGTGCGCGAGCGCCTGCCCGCCGACTGCGAGGCCTCGTTCTGGGATCGCCAGGGCTCGCCCGCCCTGACGCTCAGCCCGGACAACCCCGCCATCCGCGCCTGCGAGCGCGCGCTCACCGCCGAGTGGGGGCGGCCCGCCGCGCTGATCGGCGGCGGCGGCTCCATACCCATCGCGGGCGACATCACCCGGGTGCTGGGGATGGACGTGGTGCTGGCGGGCTTCGCGCTGGACGACGACCAGATCCACTCGCCCAACGAGAAATACGAGCTGAAGAGCTTCCACAAGGGCGCCCGCTCCTGGGCGCGGGCGCTGGAGGAGCTGTCGCGCGCGCTGGTCCCGCCGCCGGCGCTGGCGGCGGGGTAGCCGCCCCACGTTGACTTGGGCCGGGTCCGTCGTCATAAGCCCGCCCTCCTGCGCCGCACCGGGTCCGCCCGACGGCTGCGGGTGCATGACGGGTGATCCGGCCAGCCGCCGTTGAGATCGCCTCCCTCGATCCGCAGGGAGGCCGGTCCGGGTCGAACACGAGCGAACGCATGTCCAAGCGCCATAGCGCCAAGTACAAGATCGACCGCCGCATGGGTGAGAACCTGTGGGGCCGCCCCAAGTCCCCGGTCAACAAGCGGTCCTACGGCCCCGGCCAGCACGGCCAGCGTCGCAAGTCCAAGGTGAGTGACTTCGGCCTGCAGCTGAAGGCCAAGCAGAAGCTGAAGGGCTACTACGGCAACCTCACCGAGAAGCAGTTCCGCCGCACCTATGACGACGCCGCCCGCATGAAGGGCAACACGTCGGAGAACCTGATCGCGCTCCTGGAGAGCCGGCTGGACGCGGTGGTGTACCGCGCCAAGTTCGCCCCCACCCCCTTCGCCTCGCGCCAGGTCGTCAACCACGGGCATGTGCAGGTGAACGGCAAGCGCGTGAACATCCCGAGCTACAAGGTGAAGCCCGGCGACGTGGTCTCCATCCGCG
>CAXSHO010000144.1:0-7200 GCA_964237305.1 uncultured Caulobacteraceae bacterium | reverse complement strand
CTCCTCCACCGTGTTGTTCAGCTGCGCCGCCTTCAGCGCCTTGGTGTCGACCTCGTAGAGCAGGTAGGAGCCGCCCTGCAGGTCGAGCCCCAGGTTCAGCCGCTGGCGCATGAAGCCGGGCAGCGAGTCCGCCACGGAGGCGGGCAGCACGTTGGGCAGCGCGAAGACGAGGCCGAACAGCGCCGCCAGCGCGACGAGCGCGACCTTCCACCGGCTGAGGCGCAGCATGGCCCGGCGTCAGCCCTTGGCGTCGTTGGCGGCCGCGACGGGCTCGCCCTTGCCGCGCACCTCGACGATCATGGCCTTGACGACCCGCACGTTAACGCCCGGCGCGATCTCCACCTGCAGTTCGGCGTCCTCCACCTTGGTGACCTTGCCGATCAGGCCCGAGCTCATCACCACCGTGTCGCCGCGCTTGGTGGCCGCGATGGTGGCCTGCTGCTGCTTCTGCCGCCGCTGCTGCGGGCGCAGCACCATGAAGTAGAACAGCGCCAGGAGCGCGATGGGCAGGAGGAAGGGTCCCAGGAAGTCGGCGGGGCCGCCCCCGCCCGGTGCGGCGCCGGGCGCGCCCCCGGGGGACTGGGCGTGGGCGGTGGTGGCGAACATGGGGGCTCCGCGCGGAGATCGATCGCGCGCTCAAGGACGGTCGGATCGGAAGGCGGCGGAAGCTAGGGCCGGGCGGCGACGGAGGCAAGCCCGGCGCCCACGCGCCCTCAGGCCGGCGGCAGCACGCCGGCGGGGTCCACCGGCCGGGCTCCGGTCGGCGACGGCGCGCGCACCTCGAAATGCAGCCGCGGCGCCTCGAAGGTGGCGGAGGCGCCCGCCTCGCCGATCTCCTGCCCCTGGTCCACCGTCTGGCGCATGGCCACCGTCACCCGCCCGAGCTTGGCGTAGGCGGTCACCCAGCCGTCGGCGTGCTTCAAGAGCACCAGCGAGCCCGAGCCCGCGATCTCCTTGCCCGCGTACACCACCTCCCCCGCGGCGGCCGCACGCACCGGGTCGCCGGGGCGGGCGGCGAGGTCCAGCCCGTCATTGCGGCGGCCGAGGCCGCTGGAGCCGAACGGCGACAGCACCTCGCCCCGCACCGGCCACACGAAGCGCGTGTGCACCGCGTCCGACCGCCCGGCGAGGCTGGGCGCGCGGGTGGAGGCCACGGCGTAGGCGGCCATGGCGTCGGCCTCCGTGCGGCCGCGGCGCGAGGTCTGGACGGGCGCCGGGCCGGTGGGGACGAGCGGGCGAGCCGCGCTGTCCGGTCCGAGCGTGCGGTAGGGCCGCGGCCCGGCGGAGGCGGTGGCGACGGGTGCAGGGTTCAGGAGGTCCTGCGGCAGCACGGGACCGGCGTCCGAAGCTGGGCCGAATCTCGGCGGCGTGTCCGCCGCGAGCCGGGTGGTGGGCGAGCCGCCGCCCGGCGGGGGCAGCTTCAGCCGCTGGCCGGTGGCGGGCTCGTCCGACGCCTCGAGACCGTTCAGCTTGGCGAACGCCGCGGCGGAGACGCCGATGCGCGCGGCGGCGGCGGCCAGGGTCTCGCCGTCTTCCAACACGATCTCGTGCGCGACGACAGCGCGGGTCGGGGCCGGCGGCCCCAGCAGCCGACGCGCCGCCGCAGCCGCCGCGCGGCGCTCGGCCGCGATGGTGGAGGCGCGGGCCTCCGCACGCGCCTGCGCCGCCGCCTCACGCTCCCGCACCCCGTGCGCCCGACGCTCGCGGGCGGTCTCGTGGCGTCCGGCGTGGGAGGGGGGCGGGAGGTCGATCTCGCCGCGCAGACGCGCCATGTGGCGGCCATGCACCGCCGTCGCGGCCGCAGGCCGGCCGTGGCGGTGCGCGGCCCGGGCCGGGAGCGCGGCGACCAGCGCCGCTGTGAACACCAGGAGGATCGCGGGCCGCATCACGCTCCGAACCGCCGCATGCGCGAGGCGCCCCCGCCTTCCCCGTGCAACCGTGGTTAGACTGCGCCGGGCTCTTTCGCCACCCCGTCGAGCAAGGGGACGAAGCGCACCTCGCCCATGGGCTCCTGCCGGAAGCCGCCCCGGCCGTCGCCCACGAAGCGGATCAGCTGCTGCACCGGCCCTCGGCCCACCGGCGCCACCAGCACGCCCTTGGGCTTGAGCTGCGCCAGGAGCGCCACGGGCGTTTCGGGGGCGGCGGCGGTGATGATCACGCGGTCGAACGGCGCCTGCTCGGGCCAGCCCGCCCCGCCGTCGCCGAAGCGGCTGATCACGTTCTGGAAGCCCAGCGACTTCAGCCGCGACTCCGCCTCGCCCAGCAGGGTGCGGTAGCGCTCCACCGTGTAGACGTAGCGCGCCAGCCGGGCGAGCACGGCGGTCTGGTAGCCCGAGCCCGTGCCGATCTCCAGCACGCGCGAGCGGCCCTCCAGCGTCAGCGCCTGCGTCATAAGCCCCACGATCTGCGGCTGGCTGATCGTCTGGCCGCAGGCGATGGGCAGGGCCGAGTCCTCGAACGCCCGGGCCTTGAACAGCTCCGGCGTGAATAGGTCGCGCGGCGTCTGCTCGATCGCCTTCAGCACGCCGGGGTCGGTGACGCCCGCCTCGCGCAGCGACAGCACCAGCGCGGCCAGGCGCGGGTCGGGCGTCACTCCTCTCCCCCTCGATGGGGGAGAGGCCGGGAGAGGGGGTGAGGGCGACCGGCCACCAGCCCCTTCAGCCGGTGCACGGTGGCCATGTGCGACAGGTCGATGTGCAGCGGCGTGACGGAGATGCGCCCGCCGTACACCGCCGCGAGGTCGGTGCCCTGGGGCGGCTCGCCCTGCTTTCCCCGGAAGCCCATCCAGTAGTAGTCGCGCCCGCGCAGGTCGGTGCGGCGCTCCGCGTGCATGTGGCCCTGGTCGCGCACGCCCTGGGTGGTGACCTCCACCTCGGTCACCGCCTCGGCGGGGGCGTCGGGAAAGTTGACGTTCATCACCACGTCGGCGGGCCAGCCGGCCTCCACCAGCCGGGCGATCAGGCCCGGCGCGTGGGCCACCGCCGTCTCGAACAGGGCGGGCAGGTCGTCGTGGAAGCGCGTCATCGCTTGGGAGAGGGCGATGGAGGGGACGCCCAGCGCCATGCCCTGCAGCGCGCCGGCCACCGTGCCGGAGAAGGTCACGTCCTCCGCGATGTTGTGGCCGCGGTTCACGCCGGAGAGCACGAGGTCGGGCTTCGGCCCCGGGATCAGGTCCTGGATGGCCAGCAGCACGCAGTCGGTGGGCGTGCCCGCCACCCGCCACTCGCGCTCGGCCACCTTCTGCACGCGGATCGGCTGGCTGAGCGTGAGCGCCCGCGACGCGCCCGACTGCTCCACCTCCGGCGCGGCCACCCACACGTCGTCGCTCAGCGCGGCCGCGATCCGGCGCAGGGCGTCGAACCCCTCCGCGTGGAAGCCGTCGTCGTTGGTGAGGAGGATCCTCACTAGCTCCTCTCCCCCTCGATGGGGGAGAGGCCGGGTGAGGGGGTGCGGGCAGGCGGTGGGGTGAGGCCCGGGGGAGGCGCCTCCCGCGTCTCGATGTGAAGCGTCGCGCTCACACCCCCATCCCCGACCCTTCCCCCATGGAGGGGGAAGGGGGTCACTGGACGCCTCCGATCACCGACACCCCGCCCATGTACGGCACAAGCACTTCGGGCACGGCGACGCTCCCGTCCGGCTGCTGGTACGTCTCCATCACCGCCACCAGCGTGCGGCCCACCGCCAGGCCCGATCCGTTGAGCGTGTGGACGTGGCGCGTCCCCTTCTCGCCCGCCGCCTTGCAGCGCGCGTCCATGCGCCGGGCCTGGAAGTCTCCGCAATTCGAGCACGAGCTGATCTCGCGGTAGCGGCCCTCCGACGGCAGCCACACCTCCAGGTCATAGGTGCGCCGCGCGGAGAAGCCCATGTCGCCGGTGCAGAGCAGCATGCGGCGGTAGGGCAGGCTTAAGCGCTCCAGCACCGCCTCGGCGCAGCGGGTCATACGCTCGTGCTCGGCCTCGGACTGCTCGGGGGTGGTGATGGAGACGAGCTCCACCTTGTAGAACTGGTGCTGGCGGATCATCCCCCGCGTATCCCGCCCGGACGCCCCCGCCTCCGACCGGAACGAGGGGGTGAGCGCGGTCATGCGGAGGGGGAGCTGCTCCTCCGGCGTGATCTCCTCGCGGACGAGGTTGGTGAGGGAGACTTCGGCGGTGGGGATGAGCCAGTAAAAATCGTTGTATTTCGAAGATGCTCTGTTTGCCTCCCACTCAGCAAAAAAGGCGTCCTCGCTCTGGCGAGGTATAGATAAACCGCTTGGCCCACGATCGAACCGCCGTAGCGCCTGACGGAAATCGTAAGCAAATCGCTGCCGATCAAATATCGCCGCTTTGAACAGGTCCTCTTCGAACTTCGGCAATTGCCCCGTTCCGAACACCGCCTCATCCCGCACCAGCAACGGTGGGCTCACCTCGGTGTAGCCGCCCTCCCCCGTCTGCATGTCGAGCATGAACTGGCCGAGCGCACGCTCCAGCCGGGCGAGGCCGCCCTTGAGCGCCACGAAGCGCGAGCCCGACATGCGGGCGGCGCGCTCGAAGTCCATCAGGCCGAGCGCTTCGCCCAGGGTGGCGTGGTCCTTTGGGGCGTCCAGCCGGGCGGCGGGGGTCTGCGCCGGGTCGCCCCAGCGCTTCTCCTCGCGGTTGCCCGCCTCGTCCTCGCCCTCCGGCACGCCGGCGGCGGCGAGGTTGGGCAGGGCGGCGAGCTCGTCCTTCAGCGCCTGGCCGTGGGTGCGCTCGGCCTCGAGCTGCGCCTCGATCTCGCCTTTCAGCCCGGCCACCTCGGCCATGAGCGCGGCCGCGCGCGCCTCGTCCTTGGCCGCCTTGGCCGCGCCGATCAGCTTGGAGGCGTCGTTGCGGCGGCTCTGCGCGGCCTGCACGGCGGTCTGGGCGGCGCGCAGGTGGGCGTCGCGCTCCACCAGCCGCGTCACCACGCCCAGCGCGTCGGCCATCCCGCGCGAGGTCCAGCCGCGGACGTAGCGGTCGGGCTCCTCGCGGATGGCGCGGATGTCGTGCATCGGGACTCAGGGAAGGCGGAAGGAGGCGGTCCGTCTTACGGGGCGGAAGGCGCGTCGCCAACCGCCTGCGGCTCAGCCCGCCGCGGCCTCGCGCGCCTCGTCGCGCCGCTTGCGGCTCTCGATCACCCGCACAGCCACGATCGACGCCTCGTACAGCGCGTAGATCGGCAGGCAGAGCAGGAGTTGGCTGATCGGGTCGGGCGGTGTGACGAAGGCGGCCACCACCACGATGGCCAGGATGGCGTAGCGCCGGAAGCGGCCCAGCTGCTCGGCCGAGACGATCCCCGCCAGGCCCAGGAGCGAGAGGATCACCGGCAGCTGGAAGCACAGGCCGAAGGCGAGCAGCAGCCGTGTCACCAACTCCAGATAGTCCGACACCTTGGGCAGCAGCGAGACCTGCACCTCGGCGGTGGAGATCTGCTGGCTCAGCGCGAACCACAGCACGAAGGGCAGCATGACGAAGTAGACCAGCGCCGCGCCCATGGCGAACAGGATGGGCGAGGCCAGAAGGAACGGCAGAAACGCCCCGCGCTCGCGCTTGTAGAGGCCCGGCGCCACGAAGCGGTACAGCTGGAAGGCCAGCATCGGAAAGCTGACGATCACCGCCCCGAAGGCGGCGAGCTTCATCTTGGTGAAGAAGAATTCCAGCGGGCCGGTGAACACGAACTCCGGCCGCTTCACGCCCGTGATGTGCAGCTGGCCCGTCATGGCCAGCACGAGGTCCAGCGGCCCGCGCTTGTGGTGCGCCTCCGCCAGGAGCGCGTTGGCCACCGTGTAGGGCCGCATCAAGAGGATGTAGAGCGGCTGGGCGTAGAAGAAGCAGACCAGGAAGGCGACCACCAGCGCCGCCACCGACCAGGCGAGCCGCGCCCGCAACTCGACCAGATGCTCCAGCAGCGGCGCGCGCGAGCCCTCGATCTCGCTCTCTTGGCCGTAGGCGCTCACGCCTTGATCTCGGCGGGGGCGTCCTTGGCGGCGATGGGGCCGGCGGCGTGGGTGGGCGGCGCGTCGAACGGCAGCTCGGGCTCGGCCTCGGCGTGGGTGAAGTCGGGCGCGGGGAGCTGAGCGGGCGCCTCGTAGGCGGCGCCGTTCCAGGAGGCGTTCGGGTCGAAGCCGCGCATCTGCGCGTCGATCTCGCGCATGTGGCCGTCGAGGTCGGGCTTGTGCTCGTCGCCGAAGCGGCCGGAGCGGAGCGCGTCCACCTCCTTGCGCAGGTCGTCGAGCTCCGACTGGCGCGCCATCTCGTCGAAGGAGGCGCGGAACTCGTTGGCCATGCCGCGCATCTTGGCGGTGAACTGGCCGAGGCGGCGCAACAGCTGCGGCAGGTCCTTGGGACCGACCACCAGCAGCGCCACCACGGCGATCACCGCCATGTGCGCCGTGCTCAGTCCGGGCAACATGGCGTCAGACTAGGATCAGCGGGGGGTCGAGTCGCCCGCCTGGCGCTCCAGGGTGCGCTCATTGGGGAGAGCGCCGGGCGCCGTGGGCCCGTGGTCCACGTGGTCCTCGGTCTTCAGCCCGTCCTTGAACGCTTTGATGCCCTTGGCCGCGTCGCCCATGATGGAGGACAGCTTGCCCTTGCCGCCGAACAGGACGGCCACCACCACCGCGACGATCAGCCAGTGCCAGATGCTGAGGCTGCCCATCATGGCCGCTACTCCCGAACGCGCCCGCCAGGAGCGCCGATACGGTCGATATAGGCGCTAGCGCTCGTCCGCACCATCGCCATCGCGCTTCGGCCCGTCTAGCGCAGGCGGAGGCGGTGCGGGTTTGCGGCGGCGCAGGTTCGCCCGCAGCGCCGCGGCCAGCCTCGCCCCCCGCGCGTCGGGGGAGTTCCCGGGCGGTGTCGGCGGCTCAGCCACAAGAAGCGGCTCGGCGGTGCAGGGGCGGGGTTGCGGCGCGGCGCCGTCCATCGAACATGTTCGCCGTGGCTCCTTCCCGGCCGGGCCGCGTTTGTCGGGCTTCATCAGGAGGATGGCATGCCCGACCACACGCCCCGCGACGTCTACGCGATCGCGCTCAAGAACGCCCACTCGATGACGGCGGAGACGCACACGGTGCTCAAACGCCAAGCCGAGCACGCGAAGGACTACCCCGCCGTGGCCCAGCGCCTGTCGCAGCAGGCCGCCGTGGTGGAGGCCCGGCTGGGCCGGATCGAAGGCGCCCTGGAGGGCCTGGGCGAGAGGTCG
>CAXSHO010000143.1:6141-7436 GCA_964237305.1 uncultured Caulobacteraceae bacterium | reverse complement strand
TCGTTGACCAGCAGGGTCGCGGCGTCGGCGTCGCGCTGCTCGACGAAGGCCAGCACCCCACCGTCGGAGTCGCGTACGACCCGCCCGTAACCCGTGGGGTCGGGCATCAGCGCGGTCATCGCCTCCCATCTTGCGGGGGGCGGGCCGCCGCCCCACGGCCGCCGGCGGGGAGGGCCGGGGCGGCGGCGAGGCCAGCCGGTGGATGGGCGCGTCGCTCAGCATGGCGTCCACGCCCGCGTCCGCCCAGAAGGCGAGGAGCGACTCCAGCGCGCGGGGGTCGGCGGCGGTCATCCGATCGAAGCCTAGCGGGAAGATCGCCCGCCCGCACCCTTGACCGACGTGGCGGCGCCCCCACGATAAGCACCGTCCACCCGAGATCGGCCCGAACCATGCCCGAAGAGATCGTCTCCGAAGAGCTCGCCCCGCACTCCGAGCCGCGGGAGGCCATGGAGTACGACGTGGTGATCGTCGGCGGGGGCCCCGCGGGCCTGGCGGCCGCCATCCGGCTGAAGCAGAACGCCGCCGCGGCGGGGGCCGAGGTCAGCGTCGCGCTCCTGGAGAAGGGCTCGGAGGTGGGGGCCCACATCCTGTCGGGCGCAGTGATCGACCCCAGCGGCCTGGCCGAGCTCTACCCGGACTGGCGCGAGCAGGGCGCGCCCCTGGAGACGCCGGTCACCAAGGACCGCTTCCTCTACCTCGGCCCGCACGGCGACGTGGACATCTCGTGGGCGCCGATGCCCAAGTACATGAAGAACCACGGCAACTACATCGGCAGCCTCGCCAACCTGTGCCGCTGGCTGGCGGGCAAGGCCGAGGAGCTGGGCGTGGAGATCTACCCCGGCATGGCCGCCAGCGAACTCGTGTTCGGCGAGGCGGGGTCGGACGGCGTCGCGCCCGTGAAGGGCGTGGTCGCCGGCGTGTTCGGCGTCGGCAGGGACGGGGCGCCCACCGGCGACTTCCAGCCCGGCATCGAGCTGCACGGCCGCTACACCTTCCTGTGCGAGGGGGTGCGAGGCTCGCTCTCCAAGATCGTGCAGGCGCGCTTCGGCCTGTGCGCCGACAGTCAGGTGCAGAAGTACGGCATCGGCATCAAGGAGCTGTGGCAGGTGCCCGACGCGGTGTTCGAGCCCGGGCTCGTGCAGCACACCTTCGGCTGGCCGCTGAAGGACGACACGGGCGGCGGCTCGTGGATGTACCATTTCGGCGACAACTACGTGTCGATCGGCTTCGTCACCCACCTCAACTACAAGAACCCGTTCCTGTCGCCCTTCGACGAGTTCCAGCGCTTCAAGACC
>CAXSHO010000143.1:0-6116 GCA_964237305.1 uncultured Caulobacteraceae bacterium | reverse complement strand
GTCAGGCCCTTCCTGGAGGGCGGCAAGCGCATCGCCTACGGCGCGCGGGCGATCAGCGAGGGCGGCTTCCAGAGCGTGCCCAAGCTGGCCTTCCCCGGCGGCTGCCACCTGGGCGACAGCGCGGGCTTCCTCAACGTGCCGCGCATCAAGGGCAGCCACAACGCCCTGCGCTCGGGCCTGATGGCCGCCGACGCCGCCTTCCACGCCCTGCAGGAGGGCCGCGCGGGCGACGTGCTGCCGCTGGACGCCGCCTACAAGGCGAGCCCGATCCACAAGGAGCTGCACGGCGTGCGCAACGTGAAGCCGCTGTGGTCGCGCTTCGGCACGGTGCTGGGCGTGCCGCTGGGCGGGATCGACATGTGGACCACCTCGCTCCTGGGCGGCTTCAGCTTCTTCGGCACGCTCGCCCACGGAAAGAGCGACGCGGAGTCGACCGAGCCCGCGGCCAAGCACAAGCCCATCGCCTACCCCAAGCCCGACGGGGTGCTGACCTTCGATAAGCTCTCCAGCGTGTTCCTGTCCAACACCAACCACGCGGAGGACCAGCCGGCGCACCTGAAGCTGCGCGACCCCACCATCCCGATCCGGGTGAACCTGCCCAAGTACGGCGAGCCCGCCCGGCTGTACTGCCCGGCCGCGGTGTACGAGGTGGTCTACGCCGACGAGGCCGCCAAGACCGATCCGCGCTTCGTGATCAACGCGCAGAACTGCGTCCACTGCAAGACGTGCGACATCAAGGATCCATCGCAGAACATCGTCTGGACCACGCCGGAGGGCGGGGGCGGACCCAACTATCCGAACATGTGACGGGCGCGTCAGTCTCCGTCAGCCCATCGGCTACGTGTCGTTCCCACGCCCTTGGCGCCGTCCCGAATCTCCGTGGGTCCGTGAGATCTCCGCCGGGGTGATGCTACGGTGCGGAAGCGAGGCGGAGAGGACGGTGGCATGCGGCGACCGCTGCTCCTGACAACGTGTGCGCTGCTCCTCGCCGGCTCTCCGGCCTCGACGGCTCCGGCGGAGCATCACGTGTGGCGCACCTACGTCAACGCGCGGTTCGGCTACGCGATCTGCTTCCCGTCGGACCTGCTGAAGGCGCAGGGCGAGGCGCCGAACGGCGACGGCCAGACCTTCGTCGGGGCCGGCGGCGCCGAGTTGGCGGTCTTCGGAGCCAACAACGTCCAGAACGCGAGCCTGCCCGCACTCGTGAAGGACTACTCGTCGTCGATGGCGGGCCGCGACGGGACGATCACCTACCAGGTGGTAAGATCGGCTTGGGCCGTCTACTCAGGCGCGAACGCAGCCACCGTGTTCTACAGTAAGGTGATGACACGCGCCGACCAGTACATCGTCATGGAACTTAGGTATGACCGGGGACGCTCGGCGACCTACTCCAAGCTCGTCCCCATCATCAACCGCTGCCTGAAGCTCGGACGGCCCGCTTTCTGAAGCTCCGACCTGCGGCCGCGTCGGCTCAGCCCACCCAGGCGCTTGCGGCCGTCGCCGCGCCCGCGACGCCCAGCGCCAGGGCGCCCAGCCAGAAGCTGCGGCGGCGCGTGATGATGGCCACGGTGGAGATGGCGATGCCGATCTGCAGCAGGGTGGCGGCCAGCGTCAGGCGATGGTGGCGCGCCTCGTGCCGCTCGCTCTCCTCCAGCGCGCGGGTGCGGCCCTCCTCCGCGCGCTTGGCGGCGGCTTGGTAGCGGTCCTGGTCGGCGGTGTACTTGGCCGACTGGCGGGCATCGTCGGCCGCGGCGGGGCCGGGGGTGCGCTGCGCGATGCCGTAGAGGTGCTTCTTGATGCTGGCGGCCTGGTAGGCGTTCCAGCTGTCGGTGGCCTGGTCCTGCGCCAGCACCGCGCGGGAGGAGGCGACGATGGCCCCGCCGCTCTCCGTCACCTCCAGGCTGCCCGTCACCGCCGTGACCACCGCCAGCACCGCGATGGTGACGGAGACGCGCGTGATGAAGGGGTCGTGCGCGTGCGCGGCGTGCTCGGCGTGCTCGTGGTGCTCGTGCGCCTCCAGCGCGGCGTTCTCGGTCACTTGCGCGCCGCAAGCGCCGCCTGCGCCGCCGCCAGCCGGGCGATCGGCACGCGGTAGGGCGAGCACGACACGTAGTCCAACCCGATGCTCTCGCAGAAGGTGATGGAGGCCGGGTCGCCTCCGTGCTCGCCGCAGATGCCGAGCTTCACGTCCGGGCGCGTGGCGCGTCCGCGCTCGGCGGCGATGCGCATCAGCTCGCCCACCCCTTCCACGTCGATGGAGACGAACGGGTCGCGCTCGAACACGCCCTTGGCGATGTAGGCGTCCAGGAACCGGCCACTGTCGTCGCGGCTGATGCCGAAGGTGGTCTGCGTCAGGTCGTTGGTGCCGAAGGAGAAGAACTCCGCGGTCTGCGCCAGGTCGTCGGCCCGGAGCGCCGCGCGGGGCAGCTCGATCATCACGCCCACCTGGTAGGCGATCTCGCGGCGCTTCTCGGCCATCACCTCCTGCGCCACCCGGTCGGTGAGCTTGCGCAGGTAGGCCATCTCCTCGCCCTTGCCGACGAGGGGGTGCATGATCTCCACCGCCGGGGCGTCGGCGCGAGAGCCCACGTCGCAGGCGGCCTCGAACACCGCGCGCACCTGCATCTCGTAGATCTCGGGGAAGGCCACGCCCAGGCGGCAGCCGCGCCAGCCCAGCATGGGGTTGGTCTCGCTCAGCTCCGCCCGGCGGCGCTTCAGCTTGGCGGCGTCCAGCCCGGCGGAGGCGGCCAGCTCGTCGATCTCCGCGTCCGAGTGCGGCAGGAACTCGTGCAGCGGCGGGTCCAAGAGGCGGATGGTCACCGGCAGGGGCGCCATGATCTCGAACAGCTCGACGAAGTCCGAGCGCTGGAAGGGCAGGATCTTGGCCAGCGCCGCGCGGCGGCCCGCCTCGTCGTCCGCCAGGATCATCTCGCGCACGGCGGCGATGCGGGTCTCGTCGAAGAACATGTGCTCGGTGCGGCACAGGCCGATGCCCTCCGCGCCGAAGCCGCGGGCGGTGCGGGCGTCCAGCGGCGTCTCGGCGTTGGCGCGCACCTTCATCCGGCGCGCCCCGTCGGCCCACTCCATCAGCTGGGCGAAGTCGCCGGAAAGCTCCGGCTCGATCATCGCCACCGCCCCGCTGAGCACCTCGCCCCTGGAGCCGTCGATGGTGACCACCTCGCCCGCCCTGACGGTGCGGCCGCGGGCGGTGAAGGTCCGCGCCGCCTCGTCGATGTGCACCTCGCCTGCGCCGGAGACGCAGGGGCGGCCCATGCCGCGGGCCACCACGGCGGCGTGGCTGGTCATGCCGCCCCGGGCGGTGATGATGCCCCGCGCCGCGTGCATGCCGTGGATGTCCTCCGGCGAGGTCTCGTCGCGCACAAGGATGACGCTGCGGCCCAGCTCGGCCAGCCGCTCGGCCTCGTCGGCGTCGAACACCACCTCGCCCGTGGCCGCGCCCGGGCTGGCGGGGAGCCCCGCGGCGATCACGTCGCGCTGGGCGTCCGGGCTGATGGTGGGGTGCAGCAGCTGGTCGAGGGAGGAGGGCTCCACCCGGCCGATCGCCTCCTGCGGCGAGATCACGCCCTCGGCCACGAGGTCGACCGCCACCTTCAGCGCGGCCTTGGCGGTGCGCTTGCCGTTGCGCGTCTGCAGCATGTAGAGCCGGCCCTGCTCCACGGTGAACTCGATGTCCTGCATGTCGCGGTAGTGGCGCTCCAGCCGTTGCACGACCTCGTGGAACTGCGTGAAGACCTCCGGCAGCGCCTCCTCCATGGAGGGGCTGGTCTCGCCCATCTCCTCGCGGGCGGCGCGGGTCAGCGACTGCGGCGTGCGGATGCCCGCCACCACGTCCTCGCCCTGCGCGTTGATCAGGAACTCGCCGTAGAGCTTCGCCTCCCCGGTGGAGGGGTTGCGCGTGAAGGCCACGCCCGTGGCCGATGTGTCGCCCATGTTGCCGAACACCATGGACTGCACGTTCACCGCCGTGCCCCAGCTCTCCGGGATGTCGTGCATGCGGCGGTAGAACTTGGCGCGGTCGTTCATCCAGCTGGCGAAGACGGCGCCCACCGCGCCCCACAGCTGGGCGTGGGCGTCCTGGGGGAAGCCCTGCGGCAGCTCGGCGGCGACGACGGCCTTGTAGTCGACGACCACGCGCTCCCAGTCCTCGGCCGTGAGCGCGGTGTCCACCGTGACGTCCAGCCGGTCCTTGTGCGCGTCCAGCACCTCCTCGAAGGCGCCGTGCTCCAGGTCCAGCACCACGTTGGAGTACATCTGGATGAAGCGGCGATAGCTGTCGAAGGCGAACCGCCGGTCGCCCGACAGGCGCGCCAGCCCCTCCACCGTCTCGTCGTTCAGGCCGAGGTTGAGCACCGTGTCCATCATGCCGGGCATGGAGGCGCGGGCGCCCGAGCGCACCGACACCAGGAGCGGGTTGGCCGGGTCGCCGAACCGCTTGTCGGTGACCGCCTCCACCTGCGCCAGTCCCGCCGCCACCTGCTCGCGCAGCCCGTCGGGGTAGGCCTGGCCGTTCCCGTAGTAGTGGACGCACGCCTCGGTGGTGACGGTGAAGCCGGGGGGCACGGGCAGGCCCAGCCTGGCCATCTCGGCCAGGTTGGCCCCCTTGCCGCCGAGGAGGTTCTTCATGGAGGCGTCGCCCTCCGCCGTCCCGCCCCCGAAGGCGTACACCCACTGCGTCATCTCAAGCTCCGCTCATCCCGGCGGAGGCCGGGACCCAGTTCTCACTTCGCGCACCCAGGTCTGCGGAAGGGCCGGACAGGTCGGCGGCGCCGCTCACACTGGGTCCCGGCCTCCGCCGGATGAGCGGGACAGGGGAGGCTCAGCCCTGGATCAACGAGAAGTCGGCCACCCGGTTCGCCTGCGCCTGGATGGTGGATAGCAGGCGCAGCCGCCGGAGCCGAACCTCCTTTGCTGGATCGTTGACGAGCACCCGCTCGAAGAAGGCGTCCACCGGGCCCCGCAGCCGGGCCAGCGCCGTCATGGCCCCCGCAAAGTCCTCCGCGGCCAGGAGCGGCTCCAGCTTCGCGGCGACGGCGGAGAGGGCCTGCGCCAGGGCCAGCTCCTCGGGTGCGCTCCCCTCGCCGTCGAGGAAGGGGGAGATCACCTCGTCCGGATGCTTCTTCGCCTCGGCGCGCAGGATGTTGGTGGCGCGCTTGATCCCGGCCAGGAGGTTCGCCCCGTCCTCGGTGGCCAGGAAGCCGGACAGCGCCTCCACCCGCGCGACGATCCGCACGAGGTCGTCGTCGCCCAGCGCGAACACCGCGTCCACAAGGTCGTGGCGGCGGCCCTCGTCACGGAGTTGGACCTTGAGGCGGTCGGCGAAGAAGGCGAGGAGATCGTTCGTAGACGCGGTCGCCACCTCCCCTAGCGTTCCAGGTCGGAATGGCACAGACCTACGTGCAGCTAGAGAGCGGTTGATATCGGACCGTTCGAAGTAAAGTTGCAAGCTCGGTCGAAGCCGCAGCCGCACCCCGTTCTCCAGCACCAGCCGGATGACCCCCAACGCCGCGCGACGCAGCGCGTAGGGGTCCTTAGAGCCCGTGGGTTTCTCGTCGATGCCGAAGAAGCCGACCAGGGTGTCGAGCTTGTCGGCCAAGGCCACGGCCACGGTGACCGGCTCGCGCGGGACGGAGTCTGCCGGGCCCACCGGCTTGTAGTGGTCGCGCACGGCGTCGGCCACGGCGCTCCTCTCCCCCTCGATGGGGGAGAGGCCGGGTGAGGGGGTGGGGGCTTCCGGATGGTGGTGGCCCTCGGGAGGCGCCTCCCCCGTCTGGTCGGACGTTCCTGAGCCCTCACCCCCATCCCCGACCCGGCGAGGTGGGGGATGAGGCCGTCGGCGGCCGACCAGGTCGGGGCGACCGTGCCCCCCGCCAGGATCTCGGGGTTCGTGGTGGACGCGGGGGTCCAGAGGGCGAGGCCGGGGTCGGCGCCCACGGCGGGAGCGATCTCGCGGGCCAAGGCGGCGATGCGCGCCACCCGTTCGGCCATGGTCCCCAGCTTGGCGTGGAAGGTGACGCCCTCCAGCTTCTCCGCCCGCCGCTCGAAGGCGCCGGGCCGCCGGTCCTCGTCCCAGAAGAAGCGGGCGTCGTTCAGCCGGG
>CAXSHO010000142.1:3007-7494 GCA_964237305.1 uncultured Caulobacteraceae bacterium | reverse complement strand
TCGCCGGGCAGGCCCAGCACGCGCTCGGCGATGATGTTCTTGAGGATCTCGTCGGTGCCGCCGGCGATGCGCAGGCCGGGCGCGTTCAGCGCGGCGGACTGGAACGCGGCGCGCATGGGCGAGAGCTCCGGGTCGTCGATGATCCCGTACTGGTCCATGGCCTCCACCGCGGAGTGGCCGAGGTCCTGCATCTGGTTGGCCGCGATGATCTTGCCGATGGAGTTCTCCGGGCCCGGCGTCTCTCCCTTGGAGAGGGCCGTGAGGGTGCGCATGCGCGTGTTGCGCAAGCCCTCCGCCTGCACCCACCAGTCCGCCAGCTTCTGGCGGAAGGCGGTGTCCTGGATCAGGGCGCCCTCCATGCCGGGCAGCTCGCGCGCCAGCTTCAGGATCTCGGACGGCCCGGCGCCCGTCGCGCCGCCCACCGCCAGCCGCTCGTTCATCAGGGTGAACAGCGCCACGCGCCAGCCGTCGTCCACCAGGCCCAGTCGCTGGGCGTCGGGGATGCGCACGCCCGTGAAGAACACCTCGTTGAAGTTGGACTCGCCCGACATCTGGTGGATCGGCCGGATCTCCACGCCCGGCGAGCGCAGGTCCAGCCAGAACATGGTCAGGCCCTTGTGCTTGGCCACGTCAGTATTGGTGCGCACCAGGAGCAGGCCGAAGTCGGAATAGTGCGCGCCGGAGGTCCAGACCTTCTGGCCGTCCACCACCCACGCGTCTGCGTCGCGCACTGCGCGGGTGCGGATGGCCGCCACGTCCGACCCGCCTGCGGGCTCGGAGAAGAGCTGCGACCAGATCTCTTCGCCGCGCACCGCCGGCCCCACGAACCGGGCCTTCGTCGCCTCGTCGGCGTACGCCATGACGGTGGGCACGCACATGCCGAGGCCGATGGTGAAGTAGCTGTAGGCGACGCCGTGGCGCGCCTCCTCCTGCGCGAAGATCACGCTCTGGATGGCCGTGCCGCCGCCGCCCCAGGGCCTGGGCCAGGTGATCTGCGCGTAGCCGGCCTCCGCCTTGCGCGCCTGCCAGGCGCGGGCGGCGGCCATGTCGTCGGCGTGCGCCTGCGCCGCGTGCTCGGCGGCGGCGCGGTCGAGCCAGGATCGCGCCTCCGCGCGGTAGGCGGCCTCGTCGGTGCTGTCGTCGAAGTCCATGGTCTAGCCCCTACCTCGTCATCCCGGGCGCACAGCGACCCGGGACCCAGGAACACAGGTTGCGCGCGTCGTCCTGGGTCCCGGGTCGGCTGCGCCGCCCGGGATGACAGCGCGTGTGGATGGGAGAGCTCACGCCGCGTTTCTCCGCTCGAGCGCGCCCACCAGCCGCTCTCGCCAGACGGACGGCGCGCCCGCCACCAGCGCCAGCTGCTGGGCGCGGCGCCAATACAGGTGCGGGTCGGCCTCCCAGGTGAAGCCCACGCCCCCGTGCGTCTGGATGTTCTCCTTGGCCGCGAAGGTGAAGGCGTGCGACGCCGCGACCCGCGCGGTGGCGGCGGCCAGCGGCAGCTCGCCCGCCCCCGTGTTCAACGCCCACGCCCCGTAATAGGCGTTCGAGCGCGCCACCTCGTTGGCCACGTAGATGTCGGCGAGCTTGTGCTTGATCGCCTGGTAGCCGCCGATGGGCCGGCCGAAGGCGTGGCGGTGCAGCGCGTAGTCGCGCGCCATCTCCAGGCAGCGATCGGCGCCGCCCAGCTGCTCGAAGGCGAGGAGCACGGCCGCCCGGTCGAGCACCGCCTGAAGCTGGTCGAGGCCGCCGCCGTCGCCCAGCCGCTCGGCGGGGGCGTCGCGGAAGGTCACGAGGGCGGCGCCGCGCGTCGGGTCGAGCGTCCTCAGCGCCTGCGCCGACACCCCCTCCCCCGCCGCGACCAGGTACAGGCCGTCGGCGGCGAGCACGAGGAGGAGGTCGGCCGCGTCACCGTCGGTCACCGGGATCTTCTCGCCCGTCAGCCGCCCGCCGGAGACCGTGGTGCGCACAGGCCGGGCGCCGAGCGGGCCCGGCCCTTCGGAGGTGGCGAGGGCGCCCACCACGTCTCCGGCCGCGATCCCCGGCAGCCACCGCGCCTTCTGCGCGTCGGCGCCGAACAGCATCAGCGCCTCGGCCGCCACGTACACGGTGGAGCTGAAGGGGATGGGCGCGCAGGCGCGGCCCAGCTCCTCCGCCAGCGCGCACAGCTCGATGTGGCCGAGGCCTGAGCCGCCGTGCGCCTCCGGGATCGCCGCCCCCGTCCAGCCCTGCGCCGCCACCGCCTTCCACAGGGTGCGGTCGTAGGATGTGGTCTGGTCGTTCAGCACCGCGCGCACGCGCGACGGCGGGCACTCGGCGGCCAGGAAGCGCCGCGCCTGATCCTTCAGCGCCTTCTGGTCGTCGGAATAGTCGAGGTTCACGCGCGCTTCCCTGCGAAGGCCGGTTTTGCCGGCGCCCGGCCCCAGTATTCGTCGCGCAGGAGGCGCTTGTAGAGCTTGCCCGTGTCGTGGCGCGGAAGCTCGGCGCGGAAGTCGATCCGGCGCGGCGCCTTGACGTGGCTCAGTCCCGCACGCGCGAAGGCGTGCAGCTCGGCGGCCAGGGCCTCCCCCGCCTCTGCGGGATCGTGCGGCTGGACCACGGCCACCACCTCCTCGCCCATCTCCTCGTGCGGGCCGCCGAACACGGCCACGTCCGCCACCTTGGGATGGGTCACAAGCAGGTTCTCGATCTCCGCCGGGTAGATGTTCACCCCGCCGGAGATGATCATGAAGCTCTTGCGGTCGGTGAGATACAGGTAGCCCTCCTCGTCCAGCCAACCCACGTCGCCGAGCGTCGTCCAGCCGTGGCGGTTGGCGGCCTCCGCCGTCTTGGCCGGGTCGTTATGGTAGCTGAAGGGGTCGGCGCCGGCGAAGTAGATCGCCCCCTCCGTGCGGGGCGGGAGCGCCTCGCCGTCCTCGCCGCAGATCTTGGTGACGGTGGTGAGGTTGCGCCCCACCGAGCCCTTGTGCAGCAGCCACTCGGGCGCGGAGATGGCGCAGAAGCCGTTGCCCTCGGTCCCCGCATAGTACTCGTGCACGATCGGCCCCCACCAGTCGATCATGGCCTCCTTGATGGGGATCGGGCACGGCGCAGCCGCGTGCCACACCGACTTGAGCGACGACAGGTCGTAGCGCGCCCGCACCTCCGCCGGCAGCTTCAGCATCCGCACGAAGTGGGTGGGCACCCACTGCGCGTGGGTGACGCGGTGGCGCTCCACCAGGCGCAGCGCCTCCTCCGGGTCGAAGCGCTCCATCACCACCACCGTCCCGCCCAGCTGCTGCACCGCGCTGCTCCAGCGCAGCGGCGCGGCGTGGTGGAGCGGTGCAGGCGACAGGTAGACCATGTCGGGCGTGAAGCCGTAGAGGCCTACGCCCAGCCGCACCAGGGGCGAGGTGTTGGCCCCGAACGCCTCCTCCGACAGCGGGTGGCGCACGCCCTTGGGCCGCCCGGTGGTGCCCGACGAGTAGAGCATGACGGAGCCGGGCTGCGGGTCGGCGAGCGGTTCGGCGGGCATGGCGTCGCGCGCCGCCTCCCACCGGTCATAGCCCTCCACCTCGCCGTCGCAGGCGAAGCGGTGCAGGTCGGCCAGGGCGGGGGCCAGCGCCTCGGCCGCCGCCCGCACGCCCGCCGACACGATGAGGACGCGGCAGCCGCCGTCGCGCACGATGTACTCAGCCTCCGCCGCGTTGAGCTTGGACGACAGGCAGGTGCAATAGACGCCCGTGCGCTCCGCCGCCCACACCACCTCGAAGAAGCGCGGCGAGTTGTCCAGGAACACCGCCACCCCGTCGCCGCGGCGCAGCCCCAGCGCGCGCAAGAGCCGCGCGCCCTGGTCCGCCCGCCGGTCCAGCTCGGCGTAGGTGACGGTCTCGCAGGTGGCCGCCATGACGTAGGCGGCCTTGTCGGGCGTCGCCCTGGCGTGGCCGGCCGGGTGCAGCATCAAACCCAGCCGCCGGGCGAGGCCGTCCGGGACGCCGCGTCGCTGAACCGGACCTCACCCACCTGCGCCCTCCCGGAGAGCCGCGCGCCGCGTTCGGCGTCGCCTGCCCGACAGGCTCCGGCGAGGGTGGGGGTGTGTCAAGCGTGGCGTGGGCGCTCGCCGCCGCCGGGGAGCGCCCGCGCCGTCAGAACCGCGCGGCCAGCGTCACGAACACCTGCCGCGGCGGGATGGGGTAGGTGTTGTAGGTGCCGCTGGGCTGGCCGACGACCACCTCCAGCGTGCCCTTGCGGTCGAGGAGGTTGGTGACGTTGACGCTGACGCGCGCGTCCTTCACCGGCAGCCGCCCGGGCAGCTGGAGGGCGTAGGAGGCCTGCAGGCTCATCAGGAAATACTCGGGAACGCTCAGGTCGTTGGTGTAGGTGGCGAAGCGGCGGCCCACGTAGTCGCCCACGACTTGTCCCTCGAACGGGCCGTAGTTCACGCTGGCGATGAACTTGTTCAGCCAGTCGGGGCTGGCCGGCACATCCCTGCCCGCCGTCGGCACCACGGT
>CAXSHO010000142.1:0-2997 GCA_964237305.1 uncultured Caulobacteraceae bacterium | reverse complement strand
GCCGCGCGATCGGAACCCGTCACGTGCCGCTCGGCCTGAAAGAAGTCGATCGCGTACGTGCCACCGACCACGAGTCCCAGCGACGCCGCCATCGCATCGAAATCAATCGTTCGCTCCGCCGCGCTGTGCACGCCGTAGGTGACCGCGATCGAGGCCATCATCGCGATCTGGACCGGGACCAGGATGGCAGCGTCCGAGAACGGGATGGGGGAGGCTCCGGCGGTGGTGGCTGCCCCCGTCGTGTAGTTGTCCTGGTAGATGGACTGGTTGTACGAAAGCGCGTCGTAGAAACTGAAGTGCGGACCGAAGTGGAAGGTCGCCGCGAGGTCCACCCCGTCGGTCTTCACGTCCCCCACGTTATTGATGATGGCCGCGCCCGAGACGAGCGACAGGATCACCGGCGTGGCCGAGACCTGCAGCAGCCGGTCCGAAAAGTCCACGTGGTAGTAGGTGGCCTGCCCCTCGATGCTGGTGAGCGGGGCCAGCATGCCGGACACCTCGCGCTTGAAGCGCACCCCGCCCTCGTAGGTGATGGAGGTCTCCGGGTCCGTGTTCTTCTTGAACAGGTCGAAGGCCGCCTGGCTGCCGAGGCTCCAAGGCGACAGGCCCGCCGCGCCGTAGGTGATGAACTGGCGCAGGTTCTTCTGGATGTTGGCGAACAGTTGCACGCCCTCGCCCGCGTCGTACACCGCGCCGAACTGCGGCAGGAAGCCCTCCAGCGTGTCGATCTCGCCCGACGGCAGGTTGGTCTGGTTGGCGAAGGGCGTAGTGGGCAGGTTGCGCTGCTGGATGGGCACGGTGCCGCGCGCGAACTGCAGCGACGACTTGAAGCCCGCCTGCAGGAGCAGGTTCGGCCGCACCCGCCAGGCGTCCTGCAGGTGGAATTGCACCACGTCGTTCTCGATCTGGCTGGCGTACTGGGCGAAGTTCTTGTTGGTGGGAATGTCGTAGGGCGTCAGGTCGGTGGACGATGCGGCGAAGGGGTACCAGGCGCGCTGGGTGGACGAGCTGTTGTGCTCGTACCAGAAGCCGCCCTCGACCTGGTGGGCGCCGAAGGTCAGGTCCAGGTTGGAGAGGAGGCCGCCGCGGTTGATCAGGTACTCGGTGGTGCGCACCGCGTAGCCCGTCCCGCCGAACACCGTCTTCAGGTTCTGCCCCGGGTAGTAGACCGCGAAGAGTGCGGGCAGGCCCGCCTGGTTGATCGGCCCGGCCACCACGCCGCGGCCCTCGTCGTGGTGGAAGTAGATCTGGTTGGACCACGTGATGTCGGACGTGAGCTTGTAGTCGTACTTGGCGTAGGCCAGCTCATCGGTGCGCTGGGCGGCCGAGTGGTAGTTGGAGAAGTTGGAGCCGGCCGAAGCTGGAGGCGCGCCCGTCACCGGGTTCAGGTAGGCCAGCGCCGCCGTCAGGTTCGGGAACAGGAATGGGCGGGTGTAGGGCGCGGGCTGCGTGCCCACGTGCACCACCGCGTCCTCGTTGGGCTCGATCTTGTCGGAGATGTCGAAGTAGAGCGTCAGGCGGCCGCGGTCGTCGTCGTGGACGAACTTGGCGTTCAGCTGGTCGCCCCCCTGCTGTCCGTCGAAGTCCCAGGCCCGCGCGTCCTGCCGGGCGTAGGAGACGTAGGCCGAGTTGGTCCCGCCCAGGTGCGGGATCTCGAACTGGCCGGAGTCGAAGCGGGCGTAGGTGCGGTAGGTGTCGTACGAGCCGAAGGTCTGGCGGATGTCGGCCCCGCGCTCGGCCCGGGGGTCGCTGGTGAACGTGTCGATCGCGCCGCCCAGGTTGGAGGTCGACGCGGTGCCGAGGTCGCCCGCCCCGGACGACAGCACCACCCGCCCCACGTTCTCGCTCGTCACCGCGCGCTGCGGCGAGAGGCCGTTGTAGTTGCCGTACTGCTGGTCGCCCAGCGGCACGCCGTCCAGGGTGTAGCCCAGCTGCTGCGTGGAGAAGCCGTGGATGAAGAGCAGGGTGTTCTGCTCGTTGTTCCCCCATGGGTCGGCGGTGACGTAGAGCACGCCCGGCAAGGTCTGCAGCGCCTGCAGCGGGCTGACGCCGGGGAGGATCTTCTGGATCTCGGTGGAGCCGATGGAGACCGCCGAGCGCGTGACGCCGCGGGTGACCACCACCTCGGCGGTCCCGGTGTCGGAGGCCGCGGAGGCCGCAGCCGTGCCGGAGGCGGAGCCGGTGTCGCCCGCCGGCGGCTGATCCGCGCCGCTCGAAGCCTGCACGGCCTGGGCGGAGGCGGCGCCCGCGACCAGAGCGGCGAGCACGCCCGCGGTGGTGGCGAGGAGGTGCGCGCGCCGGGGCGCGGGGCGGGTGGTCGGCATCGGTGGGGTCCCCCCGGCGTGAACCGCCGTGTGGACCGCGCTTACGGTCGAGCTTCGACAGGGAGGTCACAGGGGAGTGATGCTTTGGTGACGGCGCCCGTCAGGCCGGCAGGGCCTCGCCCTGGGGCGCGCGGCCCGTCGCCGCAGGGGCGCGGTCCAGCACCGACCAGCCGCGCAGCGCCGCCCAGTCCACCAGCTCCAGCCCGCCGTCGAACCGCTCCACCGCCGCGGTGCAGCTCTCCACCCAGTCGCCGTCGTTGCAGTAGAGCACGCCGTCGATGGCGCGCATCTCCGCCCGGTGGATGTGGCCGCACACCACCCCGTCCAGCCCCCGGGCCCGGGCCTCGGCCGCCAGCGCCCGCTCGTAGTCGTCGATGAAGCGGGTGGCGGTCTTCACCTTGGACTTCAGCCAGGCGGCGAAGCTCCAGTAGCCGAGCCCCAGCCGCCGCCGCACCCGGTTCCAGGCGGTGTTGGCCCGCAGCAGCGCCCGGTAGCCGAGGTCGCCCAGGATGGCGAGCCAGCGGGCGCGCAGCACCACGCTGTCGTGCAGGTCGCCGTGCGTGACGAGGTAGCGCCGCCCGTCCGCCGCCTCGTGCACCGCGTCCGGCGCCACCACCACGCCGGCCAGGTGCACCCCGCAGAAGGCGCGGGCGAACTCGTCGTGGTTGCCCGG
>CAXSHO010000141.1:0-7529 GCA_964237305.1 uncultured Caulobacteraceae bacterium | reverse complement strand
GCACGGCGTCGCCCGCCGCGGTGTCCCATTCCATGGTCGGCCCGGTGCGGGGATAGAGGTCGGCCTCGCCCGCGGCCACCAGCGCGAACTTCAGCGACGAGCCGGTCGCCACGCGTGCGTGCGGCGGTAGGGCGGCGATGTAGCGGTCCAGCGCCGACGAGCCGTGGCTGCGCGAGGCCACCACCGCCAGCGGCGACCTCGGCGTGCGCACGCGGATCGGCCGCCGCGCGCCCACCTCGCCCGCGACGCCGCCCTCGGCGAGCCAGGCGCCGCCGCCCGCCTCGCCCGCGAACAGCCGCCCCAGCGCCGGGGCGTAGACCACGCCCAGCACGGGGACGCCGTCCTCCACCAGGCCCACGTTCACCGTATGATCGGTCCCGCCGCGCACGAACTCGCGCGTGCCGTCCAGCGGGTCCACCAGGAAGAAGCGGCGGCCCACGGCGGGTGTGCGCCCGGCCGCGACCTCCTCCTCCGCCACCACGGGCGTGTCGGGGGCCAGGGCGTGCAGCGCCTCCAGGAGGATCGCCTCGGCGGCGTGGTCGGCGGCGGTGACGGGGCTCTCGTCCGCCTTGGTCAGCGTCTCGAACCCCTCGGCCACTTGGCGCATGATCTCCGCGCCCGCGCGGAGGGAGGCGGCGACCAGGCCTTCGAGGAGGGAGGAGGGCATCGCGCCCTGTAGCGGAGCGGCCCGCCGGATGCCAGTCGACGGGAATGCCGATGGGGACCGCCCATTCCAGCGCCAAGCGCACGTTGTCAGCTGAAAAGGTCCATGTCCTCCCTCACGTCGCCAGGCTCTATACAGAAGAGTTCATAACCATTGTCCACGCATACCTTGCGAAGGAAGATGGCTGATACCTTTATGAGCCGGTGAATGACTTGCAGGTAGTTCTTAACTTGAACTATTATAGTTCGCTCGAACCAGTCCGACTTCATGTGCGCGGACATCTACTTTCGCTCGAGAACGTCGCCACGTCCTATAGCGACGTGTATGCTGGGTATGGGACTCATCACCAGCTTTATTATGACAGGCCTGCCGCTTTCGGATACAAAATGTAGTATCCTTGGTCCGATTTGGTCATTCATCGTGTCCTCTTAGGTGAGTGATGATGATAGTCCAAATATAGGGGCGTTTTGATGCTTTCTGTACCGCCACTGAGGCACTCGCCGTACCGCTGTACGGCGGTACCTTCGCAGATTGCGAATAAGCAGCCTCAGCCCCGCGATCTCGCTCCTCAGCCTCAGTAGCTCCTGTGCGGCGTCCATCCTGACCTCCTTTGGGAGGACATCCTGCGGCTGCGGCGGAGGATGAGGGACATTTCGGCTCGAGACCGAGCAGACCGCCTTGCTGCGAAGGCCGGACCGGCGGCGGCGGAGAGGGGGGACGATCCCGTCCGCCTTGCCCCCGCGGACCCTCGGGCTATACCTCGGATCATGGCCGCCCCCGCCGCGCCCGCGCGCACCTACCTGGACTTCGAGAAGCCCATCGCCGAGCTCGAGGGGAAGATCGAGGAGCTGTCCGGCCTGGAGGGGGCGGGGGAGGCGCAGATCGCGCCCCTACGCGTCCGGGCCGCCGAGCTGCGCCGCGCCGCCTACGCCGATCTCGACCCGTGGCGGAAGACGCAGGTGGCGCGCCACCCCGACCGCCCGCACTTCGTCGACTACCGCGACGGCTTGGTGGAGGACTTCGTCGAGCTCCGCGGCGACCGCGCCTTCGGCGACGACCAGGCGATCATGGGCGGGCTCGGCCGGTTGCGCGGCCGCTCTGTGGTGGTCATGGGCCATGAGAAGGGAGCCGACACCGCCGCGCGCCTCCGCCACAACTTCGGCATGGCCAAGCCCGAGGGCTACCGCAAGGCCGTGCGCCTGATGGACCTGGCCGAACGCTTCGGCCTGCCCGTGGTCACCTTCGTGGACACCGCCGGCGCCTATCCCGGCATCGGCGCGGAGGAGCGCGGGCAGGCCGAGGCCATCGCGCGCTCCACCGAGCGCGGGCTCACGCTGGGGGTGCCGATGGTGTCGGTGATCGTGGGGGAGGGGGGCTCCGGCGGGGCCATCGCCGTGGCCGCCGCCAACCGCGTGCTGATGCTGGAGCACGGCATCTACAGCGTGATCTCGCCGGAGGGCGCGGCCTCCATCCTGTGGCGCGACGGGGCCAAGGCGCGCGAGGCCGCGGGCGCCATGAAGATCACCGCCTCCGACCTCCTGTCGCTGAAGATCATCGACGAGGTCGTGCCCGAGCCCACGGGCGGCGCCCACGCCGACAAGCCCGCCGCGGTGGCGATGGTGGGCGACGCTGTGGAGCGCGCCCTGGCCGAGCTCGACGGCCTGGCGCCCGACCAGCTGCGGGCGCAGCGGGCGGCGCGTTTCTACGCCATCGGGCGCTGACTTTCCCCCTTCGCCCCGAACGGGTGTAGAAGGCCGGCGCCGATCCCGCGCGGCCGCGCGCCGCCGCAAGCCTCCCAAGACCAGATGACGATCGACACCTCACGCATACGAAATTTCTCGATCGTGGCGCACATCGACCATGGCAAGAGCACGCTCTCCGACCGGCTGATCCAGACCACCGGCGGGCTGACCCAGCGCGAGATGACGGCGCAGGTGCTGGACAGCATGGACATCGAGCGCGAGCGCGGCATCACCATCAAGGCGCAGACCGTGCGCCTGAACTATCGCGCGCAGGACGGGCTCGACTACGTGCTCAACCTGATCGACACCCCCGGCCACGTGGACTTCGCCTACGAGGTCAGCCGCTCGCTCACCGCCTGCGAGGGCTCCATCCTGGTGGTGGACGCCTCCCAGGGCGTGGAGGCGCAGACGCTCGCCAACGTCTACCAGGCGATCGAGGCGAACCACGAGATCGTGCCGGTGCTGAACAAGATCGACCTCCCCGCCGCCGACGTCGACCGCGTGAAGGCGCAGATCGAGGAGGTGATCGGCATCGACGCCTCCGACGCCGTGCTCGCCAGCGCCAAGACGGGCATCGGCATCGCCGAGACGCTGGAGGCCATCGTCACCCGCCTGCCCGCCCCCAAGGGCGACAGGGCCGCGCCGCTGAAGGCCTTGTTGGTTGACGCCTGGTACGACCAGTACCTCGGCGTGGTGGTGCTGGTGCGCGTGTTCGACGGCCAGCTTCGGGTGGGACAGCAGATCCACACCATGGCCACCAACTCCTCCTACCGCGTGGAGAAGCTGGGCGTGTTCCGCCCCAAGGCCACCGATGTGGACACACTCGGCCCCGGCGAGATCGGCTTCATCACCGCCGCCATCAAGGAGGTGGCCGACGCCGCGGTGGGCGACACCCTAACCGACGAGCGCCGCCCCACCGCCACTGCGCTCCCCGGCTTCAAGGAGGTGCAGCCCGTGGTGTTCTGCGGCCTGTTCCCCGTGGACGCCGCCGACTTCGAGGACCTGCGCGCCGCCGTCGGCCGCCTGCGCCTCAACGACGCCAGCTTCACCTGGGAGATGGAGACCTCCGCCGCGCTCGGCTTCGGCTTCCGCTGCGGCTTTCTGGGGTTGCTCCACCTGGAGATCATCCAGGAGCGCCTCTCCCGCGAGTTCGATCTCGACCTGATCGCCACCGCCCCGAGCGTCGTCTACAAGCTGACCCTCAACGACGGGTCGGAGGTCGACCTCCACAACCCCGCCGACATGCCCGACCCCGTGCGTATCGCGGCCATCGCCGAGCCCTGGATCAAGGCCACCATCTTCACCCCCGACGAGTACCTCGGCGGCGTCATCAAGCTCTGCCAGGACCGCCGCGGCCAGCAGCGCGAGCTCTCCTACGTCGGCACAAGGGCCATGGTGGTCTACGACCTGCCCCTGAACGAGGTGGTGTTCGACTTCTACGACCGGCTGAAGTCCATCTCCAAGGGCTACGCCAGCTTCGACTACCAGATCGCCGACTACAAGGAGGGCGACCTCGTCAAGATGAACGTCCTGGTCAACGCCGAGCCCGTGGACGCGCTGAGCATGCTCGTCCACCGCACCCGCGCCGAGAGCCGCGGCCGCGGCATGGTGGAGAAGATGAAGGAGCTGATCCCCCCCCACATGTTCGTCATCCCCGTCCAGGCCGCCATCGGCGGCCGCATCATCGCCCGCGAAACCGTCCGCGCCCTGCGCAAGGACGTGACGGCCAAGTGCTATGGCGGCGACGCCAGCCGCAAGCGCAAGCTGCTGGACAAGCAGAAGGAGGGCAAGAAGCGCATGCGGCAGTTCGGGAAGGTGGAGATCCCGCAGGAGGCGTTCATCGCCGCGCTGAAGATGGACGCGGATTGATGACTAGTGGTCGGGTGGTGCTAGCGTTCTTTTTGGAGCCAACGATTCGCGGGATGCAGGTGGGAGACTCGGGGCCTGAACATTCAGCTAGAAATGCGCTCGACCTGCCTCAGCAAATTGTACAGGCAGTATTCGCAAATTTGTTTTCGGTGGGCCTGCTTGCGCTTTTTTCCGTCGTCACCTCCGGGAAGATTTTGTCCCGGCGGCTTAGGCTTGGCTTCTCGGAAAGGGACAAGGTGGTTGTTGACGTTAGGTTTATCGCCTTTCGTGCAACAGGAGACGAGTTTTACCTGGGATTGATTTCGTTTCTGGTCATGCTTATGCCAACTGTAGCTTTTGGCGGCTCTCACATCAGCAATTACTTGATGGAGCGAACGGGTCTCAAGATCGCGGTGTACTCAGCTGAATGCATTGCAGCTTCCCTCCTTAGTCTCATGACAGCCATCATATTTGGTATTTCGATGGCAGTGATGCGGCCCGTGCCAATCGTGTCAGAAACGGACCGAAACAAGCAGATCGCAATTCTGACTGCCCAGGATGGGGAGGTAAAATGAGCGCTCAGAGGCAAGGTCGTCACACACGAACCCTAGCGGTCATCAGCGGCAAGGGTGGAAGCGGAAAAACTATGATAAGCGTCGCAATGGCGCAGGCACTGTCACAGGCGGGTCAAACTGTGCTGCTTGTAGACGCTGACGCTGGGACTGGTGGTCTCAGCTACTATTTGGGATTTAGCGCATTCTCTCGGGCGCGGCAGGGGCTCACTGAATTTGCCGCCCAAAACTTCCCCTACATCATTAGCCCGAATATCTCGTATGCGAAAGTAGAGACGATTCGTGCGAACAGTGCATTTGAGCACATATCTCTCCTATCAATCGGCCAACACCGACTGCTTGAAGATCGTAGAATCTTAGAGGTAAACGTGTTTGCCGCGTTGCTTGAGCATGTAGATGGAGACTTTGACTTTGTAATCTATGATTGTCGAGGAGGTATAGATGAGGAGTCGTTGGCCGTATGTAGGGCAGTCGAGTCGGTTGTGCTAGTTGCTGAGACGGATGCCGCGTCGATTCAGGCATCTCAATACCTGGTCGATGTGATGCAGAAACACGCGCTTGGGAGATCGTTGGTTGGATTTATGCTTAACAAAGCAATGGATGATCCTACCAGCCTTGCCAAGGCAGGAAACAGTTTCTTTAATAGCGAGTTTTTGGGGGCAGTTCCTTTCGACATCGAGGCAACGAGGGCTTTTATTCGAGGAGAGGTTCCAGCGATGGCTTCCTTGTTCAGCCGTCATGTTGCTAGTTGTGTGCACCAACTCTATCCTGAAACGTACCAGAATGAACCTATAGGCCTGCTTAGTTCAACTGAGTACTCGACCTTGACCCTAAGAGACCCCGGCTTGCGAATGGGGGCACTATTGATCTTTAGCATTGGTCTGTACGGCTTCGTAGGCTTTGCGGCGGCCTACTTCAGTCATCAGTTTAGATTCTCGTCTCTCACTCCCATATGGCTTGGTCTTGGCGCTTTGGTTCTTTTGGCTGCGCAATCATCAGACAATTTCAAACGTGGCATTGGCCGGGGGTTCCGCTCAAGCATGCCGAGCGTAATCTTCCGCGCAATAAGCAGGTAAGTTCAGGTCACTGAGGTGCACCCGTGCTCGGCCCCGTCAACGCGACCTGCTGCGCAGGAGGCGCGTTCCGCGCCTGCCTTGACACGCCCTGCGCGTGAAGGCTGACGCGGGGGCGTCGGGACACGGAGCGTCCCGCATGAGTTCAACGCAGCCTGCGGCGCGTCGAACACAGGGCTGGCGGGGGCTCCGGCGCTTGGGCCGCGGAAGGGGCGGAGCGTGGGGCCGGGCTCCCTCGTGCGCGGGTGCGGGGTGTAGGTGGGGCCGTGAGCCCGCCTCCCGTCCTCCCGCCTGCGTTCCCCGCCCGCCTTCGTCGGAGAGGCGTTGGCGCGGGTGCGGGCCGGGCAGGGCGTGCACGCGCCGCTGGCGGGGGAGTCACGGCTCGGGGGCGTGGGGCTTTCCGTCGCCCGACAGTGATTGGGACGTGCGGTTCGTGGTCGTGGGTGGACCGTGGCGCAACACCTGACGCCCTGGCCGGCGCGCGACGTGGTCGAGCCGCCGCTCACCGCCGAGCTGGACATCACGGGAGAGGACCTCGCCAAGGCGCTCAAGCTCCGGATGAAGGGCGACGCCGTGGTGATCGAGGGGCTGACCTCGCCGGTGGTCTACGAGGTGGATCCCGTGCTGCGCGATGAGCTCCTCGCCTTCGCGGCGCGATCCGCCCCGCGCGGGGCGGTCGGGCGGCGCCACCTGCGCGCGGGCTTGCGCCACGACCGGGAGTTCATCGCCGGCCGCGAGACCGTGCCGCTCGAGAAGCTGTTCTACGGCCTGCGTCCCGCGGCGGCGCTGCGGCGGCTGGCGCAGCGGCCCCAGGCCCCAGGGGAGGCGGTGGCCCCCACGTCGCTCCCCGTGCTGATGGCGGGGTGCGGTCCGCCGGCGGAGTTGGCGGCGCTGACGGCCGCGCTGAATCGGCCGCAAGGCCGCTAAGCGGGAGATGGGCGAGGGGCCTGCGCCGCCGACGCTCGTGGCGGTCACGCGTGGGGAGAGTTCGAGGCGGCCAAGCCTGGGCGGAGCCGGACGGCGCGCCGGTGGATGCGGCGGCGTGGGCGGCGGCCGTGGCGCCGTACGGCGGACGGGGGAGCGCCTGGGCCGGGGGCGGCGGGGGCCCCCCGCGCCTTCGCCAGTCCGTCACGAGGCGTCGCCTTCTCCCGCACGCATTCCCGCCCCCTCCGGGCGATGCGCCCGTGCGGGCATGTCCCAGCCCGACCCCATCCCGCCTCCGCTCCCGGCGCGCCGCAGCGGCCGCTGCGCAAGGTCTACGTCCGGCACGGGCCGGAGGTCTGGGCGCGGGCGCGGGCGTTGCGCCTGGCGGGGCAGGTGGCGGCGCAGCTCGGGTGATCCGTTACGGCGAAGCGGGCCGCCGCCGCCGCGCTCCCCGCCTCCTGAAACTGAGGTTGACAGGGGAGGGGGCGGCCCGTAGATCGCGCCTCCCCGACGCCGGAGACGGTGCTTGCGGGGCGGTCGATCGGCCCGGGACACCTCGGGCGCGGTTGACAGAACGGCCGGGTGCTGTAGAAGCGTCGGCCTCCAAGCGACCGCCGGGCTCATCGGTGGGGGACAGCGGCGACGCTGGCCCGGTCTTTGACATTGTTTGATTGGGAAGGGGACACGCGGGCGGCGGGGTCTTACG
>CAXSHO010000140.1:239-7573 GCA_964237305.1 uncultured Caulobacteraceae bacterium | reverse complement strand
CAGGCTGCGGGTCGGTGACGGCGGTCTCATCGATGTGCTCCTCTGTCCCGGACTGCCGAACGCCGTCGCCCATCGTGTGTTTCCCACGGGGCCGGCGCCTCCCCGGCGGCGAGCACCCGCGGCCGCTCCCGCCCCGGGGCCGTGATCCGACATCCGGCCTGGACGGCTGGGCGCCGCGTCGTCAAGCTCACTGCCCGCCCGCCGACACACCAATGACGGCTGATCGTAGCCTCACCTGAATGTCCGGAGCGCGAGCCTTGCCTGACGAGACACCGAACGCCGATCCCACGTCGGCCCGGTACACGCCGATCTGCGCGATCGGGGCGTCCGCGGGCGGTGTGGTCGCGCTGCAGGCGCTGTTCCGCCAGCTGCCCGCCGACCTGGGGCTGGCCTATGTCGTCATCCTCCACCTCGCCCCCGACCAGCCGAGCGCCCTGGGCGAGGTGCTGGGCGCCTGCACGCGCATGAGCGTCAACCAGGTGACCGACGGCCCCATGCTGAAGCCGGACTGCGTCTACGTGATCGCCCCCGACACCGAGCTCGTGATCGAGGGCGACCACGTCAGCTCGCGCCCCTTCACCGAGCCGCGGGGCCGGCGCGCGCCCATCGACATGTTCTTCCGCTCCATCGCCAAGGCGCGGGGCGACGGGGTGGCCATGGTGCTCTCCGGCAGCGGGGCCGACGGCGCGCTGGGCGTGCGCTCCGTCAAGGAGGCGGGGGGCGTGGTCATGGTGCAGGAGCCCGCCGAGGCCGAGTTCCCCTCCATGCCGAAGAACGCGATCGCCACGGGCGCCGCGGACTTCGTGGCGCCGGTCGCCCGCCTGGCCGAGCGGCTCCGCGAGGTGGCGCACAGCAAGGAGGCGGTGCGCTCGCTGGACATGGACCGCGCGGCCAACGACCTCCGCCGCATCGTGGGCTTCCTGCGCGCCCGCACGGGGCACGACTTCTCGTCCTACAAGCGCGCCACCGTGATGCGGCGGGTGGCGCGCCGCATGCAGGTGGCGCGGCTGGACAGCCTGAGCGCCTACGCCGACCACCTGCAGACCACGCCGGAGGAGGCGCAAAACCTCTTCTCCGACCTCCTGATCTCCGTGACGCAGTTCTTCCGCGACTCCCGCGCCTTCGAGGCCCTGGCGCAGCGCGCCGTGGGCCCGATCGTCGACGACCGGGCCGAGCGCGAGCGGGAGGAGGGGGTGCGCGCCTGGGTGGTGGGCTGCGCCACCGGCGAGGAGGCCTACAGCCTCGCCATGCTGTTCCTGGAGGCGTGCGAGGCGCGCAAGCTGCACATCCCCATCCAGATCTTCGCCACCGACCTGGACGAGGGCGCGCTCGCCACCGCGCGCGAGGGCCGCTATCCCAAGACGATCGAGGGCGACGTGTCGGACGAGCGGCTCCAGCGCTTCTTCGTCGACGAGGGTGCGCACTACCGCATCCGCAAGGAGGTGCGCGAGCTGGTGCTGTTCGCCCACCACAGCGTGCTGAAGGAGCCGCCGTTCATGCGGCTGGACCTGATCAGCTGCCGCAACCTCCTCATCTACCTGGAACGCAGCCTGCAGCAGCAGCTGTGTTCGGTGTTCCACTACGGCTTGAACCCGAACGGCTTCCTCTTCCTGGGCTCGGCGGAGACGGCCGACACCTCCACCGAAGAGTTCGCCACCATCGACCGCGACGCGCGCATCTACGTGGCCAGGCCCCGCGCGGCGCTCGCCCCGCTCGTCCTGCCGCAGCTTCCCACCCCGGAGCGCCACGCCCCGCCGCCGCGCCCGGCCCCGGTCGCGGCCGAGCATGCGCCCGCGGCAGCCGCCGTGCACGCCGGGGCGCTGGAGGACGCCGCCCCGCCCAGCGCGCTGGTCGACGCCGCGCAGGCGGTGCTCCACCTTTCGCCCACGGCGGGGCGCTTCATCCTGCACTCGGCGGGGCCGGTGACGAACCTCCTGCCCGCCATGGTGCGGCCCGAGCTGCGGCTCGACCTGCGGCTGGCCCTGGCCCGCGCGCTGGACCAGGGGGAGGTCACCCTGACCCACCCCGTGGTGGTCGGCTTCGAGGGCGAACGGCGGCGGGTGGCGGTCCAGGCGGTCCCCGTCCCGAGCCGTTCGCGGGAGGGGGCGCGGGCGCTGGTGTTCTTCCTGGACAGCGGGGTGGTGGATCCGGAGGAGCCGGACGCCGCCGCCGCGGAGGCGCGGCCGGAGGAGGTGCGGCGCCTGCACGCCGAGCTCAAGGCCGCGCAGGAGGCGGTGGTGGCCAGCCGCCTCGGCCACGAGACCACCATCCAGGAGCTGCGCACCGCCAACGAGGAGCTCCAGTCCACCAACGAGGAGTACCGCTCCACCGCCGAGGAGCTGGAGACCTCGCGCGAGGAGCTGCATTCGATCAACGAGGAGCTGCACACCGTCAACGCCGAGCTGAAGTCGAAGCTTGAGACCCTGTCGGCCGCGCACAGCGACTTGGAGAACCTGACGGCCGCCACCGAGATCGGCACACTGTTCCTGGACGCCGACCTGCGCATCCGCATGTTCACCGCGCCCATGGCGGACATCTTCAACATCACCCGCCTGGACATCGGCCGCAGCATCACCCACTTCACCCACCGGCTGGACCACCCCGGCTTGGTGGACGACGCCCGCGAGGTGGTCAGGAAGCTCGCGCCCGTGGAGCGCGAGGTCCGCAGCTCCGCCGGCTGCTGCTACGCCATGCGCATCCGGCCCTACCGCACGGTGGAGGACCGGATCGAGGGCGTGGTGCTGACCTTCGTCGACATCACCGCCCGGCAGAAGATGGAGACGGCGCTCAGCCGCTCCGCCCAGGAGTTCCGCGCCCTGGTGCGCGCCAGCTCGCAGGTGCTCTACCGCATGAGCCCCGACTGGAGCGAAATGCGCGAGCTGTTCGGCGGCGGCTTCCTCAGCCCCACGGCGGAGCCGACGGACACCTGGCTCGAGCACTACATCCCCGCGGAGGACCAGGAGCGGGTGCGCGCGGTCGTCGACGAGGCGGTGGCGAAGAAGAGCGTCTTCGACCTGGAGCACCGGATCGTGCGGGCGGACGGCTCCGTGGGCTGGACCCACTCGCGCGCCATCCCGATCCTCGACGCGCAGGACGAGATCGTCGAGTGGTTCGGCTCTGCCGACGACGTCACCCAGCAGCGCCGCGCTCAGGGCGCTCTCCGCGAGAGCGAGGAGCGCCTGCGCGTGCTGGTGGAGGGCGTGCCCCAGCTCGTCTGGCGGGCGGAGGGCGGCGGGCGCTGGACGTGGTCCAGCCCGCAATGGCGCCGCCACACCGGCCTGTCGGAGCTGGAGAGCCGGGGCCTGGGCTGGCTTGCGGCCGTGCACCCCGACGACCGCGACGCGGTGATGACCGCCTGGCACGAGGGCGCCACCGCCCACACCTTCGAGGTGGAGTGCCGGTTGCGCCACGTGGAGGGCGGCGCCTACCGCTGGTTCAGCGGCCGGGCCACCGCGCTCCTGGACGGGTCGTCGCGCATCACGGAGTGGCTGGGCACCTTCACCGACGTGGACGACCTCCGGGCGCTGCAGGACCGCCAGGGCGTGCTCCTGGCCGAGCTGCAGCACCGGGTGCGCAACATCCTGGCGGTGATCCGCTCCATCGCCGCGCGCACGGCGGAGAGCACGGAGACCGCCGAGGACTACGCCATGCACCTGGAGGGGCGCCTCGCCTCCCTGGCGCGCACGCAGGTGCTCCTGACGCGGGCCCCCGGCAGCGGCGTCGACCTGGAGCTGATGGTGCGCGAGGAGCTCCTGGCCCAGGCGGCGCAGGCGGACCAGATCGAGGTGGAGGGGCCCGACATAGGCCTCTCCCCCAAGGCGGCGGAGATCCTGACGCTGGCGGTGCACGAGCTGGCCACCAACGCGGCCAAGTACGGCGCGCTCAGCGCGTCCACGGGCATGGTCAAGGTGTCGTGGGAGGTCCAGCCGGGCGACGAGGAGGACATGCTCACCCTGCGCTGGAGCGAGACTGGCGTGCGCGTGGCCGCGACCGCCCCCCGCCGGGAGGGCTTCGGCACCGAGCTCATCCAGGAGAGGGTCCCCTACGAGCTCGACGGCCGCGGCGAGATCGAGTTCCTGCCCGGTGGCGTGCGCGCCGTCATCAGCTTCCCGCTTCGCAGGGGCGGCAGCGTGCTTCAGACCGGGGCGCGCGCCATCCTCTTCTCCTCGGAGCGTCCCGCATGAGCGACCTCGTCGGGCGCAAGGTCATGGTCGTGGAGGACCTGTACTACCTGGCCGTGGACGTGAAGATGGCGCTCACCGAGGTCGGCGCGTTGGTCATGGGCCCGTTCCCGAACGGCAAGGCGGCCCTGCGGGGGCTGGCCGACGGCCTGCCCGACTGCGCCATACTCGACGTGAACCTGGGCGAGGGCGCCTCCTACGACCTGGCGCGGACGCTGCGGATGCGCGGCGTCCCCTTCCTGTTCTTCACCGGCTACGACCTGGACGCCATCCCCGCCGAGTTCGCGGGCGTGAGCCGCCTGGAGAAGCCGGTGGGCGACGCCCGCCTCCTGGCGGCGGTGACCGCCTGCCTCCACGGCGCGGCCCGGGCCCCCGCTCCCCAAGCGCCGGAGAATTAGCTTTTGTTGGGGAGCCGCCGCTCCCGATGGCGCATGGGTCCGTCCATGCGGAGTGATTTGCATGCAACGGATCGATAGCGCGCGCGCGCCCCGCGATGCGCAGCCCCGGCTGTTCGCGCTGGCGGCGCGGGCGGCGGCGGCGGGCGGCGACGCCTCCGCCCTCCTCCAGGCGCTCGGCCCCGTCCGGGTGGAGGCCTTCGAGGCCAGGACGGTCCTGCAGGACGAGGGCGAGCGCCTGCGCCGTCCGCGCTACCTCGTCTCCGGATGGGCTTACCGCTACATGCAGTTCCCGGACGGGCGCCGGCAGATCTTCGACGTCGTCCTGCCCGGCGAGGGCCTGGGGGTGTGCATGCATCCGCGGCCGCTCGCCTTCACCAGCGTGGCGGCGCTGACGCGGGTGGAGCTGGTCGACGCGGCCGGCCTCCTCAGGCCGTCGGAGGGCTCGCCGTCGCAAGCCTCGGAGGCCATGGCCGACCTGGACGAGCGCCGGTTGCTGCACCAGGTGGCGCGGCTCGGCCGCATGACCGCGCTGGAGCGGCTGGCCCATGTGCTCCTGGAGATCCACGACCGCCTGGCCGTCATCGGCGCCGCGCAGGAGGGGCGGTTCGCCTTTCCCATGACGCAGGAGCTCCTTGCGGACTTCCTCGGCTTGAGCACTGTGCACATGAACCGCACGATGCAGGAACTCCGCCGCCAGCGGCTCATCTCCACCGAGCGGGGCGTGATGAAGCTCTGCGACCGGGAGGCCCTGGAGCGCCTGATCCCCACGACCCTGGCCCGGGCCGACCGCGCCGTCGCCTGAGGGCCACGCCGCTCCACCCGTTGGTGCGGAGCGGGGCGGCGGCTATACCGCGGCCGACCGACGGCTGATGGCGGTTGACGATGTCCCGGTCCGACCGGCTGTTCCGCCTGCTCCACGCCCTGCGCGTCATGCCCGCGCCGGTCACGGCCGCGCGCCTGGCCGAGGAGACGGGCGTCTCGCTCCGCTCGCTGTACCGCGACATCGACAGCCTGCGCGCGGCCGGAGCCCGCATCGAGGGTGAGCGCGGCTACGGCTACCGCATGCTCGAAGACCGGGCCCTGCCGCCCCAGACCTTCGAACGCGAGGAGATCGAGGCGATCGCCCTGGGCCTGGCGGAGGTCGCACGCATGGGCGACCCGGCCCTCGCCAGGGCGGCCGCCTCCGTGAGGGCGAAGGTCGCCGCCACCCTGCCGGACGACCGCGAGCAGCACCTCTTCCACGCGATCTCCCGGGTGTACCGGCCGGACGCCCGCTACCCTCCCACGCCGCACCTTCCGCTCCTGAGGGAGGCGTGCTGGCGCGAGGAGGCGCTGACGATCCGCTACGTCGACGCGAGCCAGGCCGCCACCGAACGGTCGGTGCTGCCGCTCGCCATCGTCTACACCGCAGAGGTCCTCACCGTCCTGGCGTGGTGCTGCACGCGGGAGGGGTTCCGGATGTTCCGCGCCGACCGGATCGTCGAGGCGCGCCACGCCGGCTCCAGCTTCCGGCCGCGACGGGCGGCGCTCCTGCGCACGTTCATCGAGGAGCTGGAGGCGCGCGAGGCGGAGGCGCGCCAGGCGGAGGGGCGGTCCCTCGAGGGGTAGGGCCGGAACATGCCCCCGCGCAGGGCGCCGTCAGGTCAGGCGGGCGCCTCGTCCGGGGCCTCCGCCACCCCCGCATAAGCGCCGTCCAGCCAGGCGACGATCTCCTGCGCGCCCGGGTGCGCGAAGGCGGCGTAGCGCTTCCGCAGCGCCCCCAGGCGAGGGTTGGGGGCGTTCAGACCCTCGTCCTCCAGAAGGTGGATGTCGGCCTCCACCAGCTGGGCGAGCTCGTCCCCGAGCACCCGCCGGGCCGCCGTGCGGAAGGCGGCGGCGTAGCTGTAGCCCTCGCCCCGCGCATAGCTCTCCGCCAGCGACAGGGCGGGGATGCGCGTCAGCACCGCCTGCGAGGCGACGTTGATCCCGTGCGCCGTCACGCGCCCGGTCAGGACGGAGGCGGCCCGGCCCGTGAAGGCGCGCAGGTGAAGGTGGCGCGACATGCGCGGCCCGTCGTTGACCGGGTAGTTGTCCCACAGGAACGGCGGGCGCCGCAGCGCCTCGGCGACCCTGTCCAGGTGGCCGGCCGAGATCTCCCGCGAGCACACCTCCTCGCCCGTCCACATCACCTGGACGGCCGGGTCCAGCCGCCGGCCGAGCTCCGCGAGGTAGCCGGGCGGCCGCCGCCCGAACACGCGGTCGAGGACGGGGTCGTCGCTGTAGTAGCTCGGGCAGGCGAGGACGCGGCCCGCCGCCGTCCTGTCGGCGGCGAAGGCGATGATCTCCGCCTGGCGCGCCGCCAGGTCGGCGATGTCGCCCCGCATGTCGTCGAACAGGACGGCGAGGTCCTGGACGCCCAGGTCGTCCAGCGCGGCGAGGCGGGCCGCCAGCGCCGCCCGTCCCTCCGCATCGAAGTCGGCCTGCAGCCCGAACGGCGAGAGGCCCACGCCGAAGCGCACGCCCTGCGCGCGGCAGGCGTCGCGCAGGCCGGCGAGCGCCTGCGCCTCACCCGCGGGGTGCGGCTCGCGCCATCGACGCCGCAGGAAGACGTCGGCCTTGGGCGCGTAGAGGAAGAAGCGGTACCCGTGGGGGGCGAGGACGCCGACGGCCTCCTCCCGCTCCGCCCAGCTCCACGGCCGGCCGTAGAACCCCTCGATGATCCCGAGCTCCACCGGCATGCGTCGACATCCTCCCCTGCGGCGCGCGCCTGGTGAAT
>CAXSHO010000140.1:0-229 GCA_964237305.1 uncultured Caulobacteraceae bacterium | reverse complement strand
GCGGATTGTGGTCCGCGCCGCGCCAGCCCTACACTCCCGGACGCACGGTGACGAAGACCGGCCCGGAGGCTTCCTGACCCCACCCTCGTCCGCCGCCGCCGCTGCGCCCCGCCTCGGCCTCCTGCGCATCCTGGAGATGAACCTGGGCTTCCTGGGGCTGCAGTTCAGCTTCGGGCTGCAGCAGTCGGCGGTGAACCCCATCTTCACCTTTATCGGGGCCAAGCCCGAC
>CAXSHO010000139.1:1906-7625 GCA_964237305.1 uncultured Caulobacteraceae bacterium | reverse complement strand
TGGCTGAGCATCTGGTAAAGCGCCCCCTGCTCGCCCTGCAGATTGCCGGAGAAGATGCCCATGGTGACGAAGCCCATGTGCGCCACCGACGAGTAGGCAATCAGCTTCTTGATGTCGGTCTGGCGGAAGGCCACCAGCGACGCCCAGACGATGGCGGTGACCGAGAGCGCGAAGACCAGCGGCTGGAACACATGGGCGCCGTGCGGGAACATGGGCAGCGAGAAGCGCATGAAGCCGTAGCCGCCGAGCTTCAGCAGCACCCCCGCCAGGATCACCGATCCCGCCGTCGGCGCCTCCACGTGCGCGTCGGGCAGCCAGGTGTGGACGGGCCACATGGGCATCTTCACCGCGAAGGAGGCGAAGAAGGCCAGGAACAGGAACAGCTGCAGCGTCGGGTCGAACCGGTAGGCCAGAAGCGCCGGGATCGAGCTCGTGCCCGCGATCCCCACCATGGCCAGTATCGCCGCCAGCATCAGCACCGAGCCCAGGAGCGTGTACAGGAAGAACTTGTAGGCCGCGTACACCCGTCGCTTGCCGCCCCACACGCCGATGATGATGAACATCGGGATCAGGCCGAATTCGAAGAAGATGTAGAACAGGAAGATGTCCATCGCGCAGAAGGTGCCGACCATCAGCGTCTCAAGCACCAGGAACGCGATGAAGTACTCCACCACCCGCTCCTTGATGGAGCTCCAGCTCGCCAGGATGCACAGCGGCATCAGGAAGGTGGTGAGCAGCACCAGGAGCACGCTGACGCCGTCCACCCCCATGCGGTAGCTGGCCACGGAGAACCACCGCGCCGCCTCCACGAACTGGAAGCCGGGGTCGGCGGGGGCGAAGCGCACCACCATCAGCACGGCGACGCCGAAGGTGGCGAGCGTGGTCACGAGCGCGATCAGCTTGGCGTTGAACTCGGTGGTGGGGGTGTCGACCTTGCCGCCCGCGAACAGCCGCGTGGCCAGGATCGCCGCCGCGCCCACCAGCGGCAGGAAGGTGATGAGGGAGAGAATGCCGCTCATGTCCGCGCCCTCCCGCTCAACGCACCCATGCCCACAGGGCGTAGGACAGGAGGCCCGCGACACCCAGCAGCATGACGAAGGCGTAGTGGTACAGGAAGCCGGTCTGGATGCGGCCCAGCCCGGCGCCGAACCGGGCGGACAGCCAGGCGAACCCGTCCGGCCCCAATTTGTCTATGGTCCGCTCGTCGCCGGCCTTCCAGAACAGGTCGCCCAGCGCCTTGGCCCCGCGCACGAAGGTCGCTTGGTACAGCTCGTCGAAGAACCACTTGTTGTAGAAGAAGGTGTAGAGCGGCCCGCGCCTGTCGGCGATGCGCTTCGCCAGCCCGATCCTCCACAGGTAGACGTAGGCGGCGGCCAGCGTGCCCAGCACCGCGGCGACCAGCGGCAGATTCGGGACCCAGCTGACGAGGTGCTCGCGCGCCTCCAGCACCCGGTTGCCCGCGCCGGTGAAGATCGAGCCGCGCCAGAACTCGGCCTGATGCTCCCCCACGAAGAAGGGCATGAAGGCGAAGCCCGCCGCGATCGCCCCGATCGACAGCACGACCAGGGGGACCAGCATGGTCCACGGGCTCTCGTGCGGCGGGTGCGCGGCGTCCACGCCGTGGTGGGAGTCGGCGTGCCCCTCGTCCGGGTTTGTGTCGGGCTCGGAATGCGTCTCGTGCTGCGCGCCGCTGGCGTGGTCCGTGGACGCGTGGGCCGAGGCGTGCTGGTCGGCGTCGGCGTGCGCGGCCTCCCACTGCTTGGGCCCGTTGAAGGTCATGAAGGCCAGCCGCCACGAGTAGAAGGCCGTCAGCCCCGCCACGAACACCCCCACGATGTAGGCGAAGTAGCCGAGCCCGTTGCCCGCCTGCCCGTTCGCGAACGCCGTCTCCAGGATCGCGTCCTTGGAGTAGAAGCCCGCGAACCCACCCAGGCCGGGGATCCCCAGGCCCGTGATGGCGATGTTGCCGACGGTCATGGCCGCGAAGGTGATGGGCAGGAAGCGCTGCAGCCCTCCCATGCGCCGCATGTCCTGCTCGTGGTGCATGCCGTGGATCACGCTGCCCGCGCCAAGGAACAGGAGCGCCTTGAAGAAGGCGTGCGTGAACAGGTGGAACATGGCGGCCTGATAGGCGCCCACGCCCGCGGCGAAGAACATGTAGCCCAGCTGCGAGCAGGTGGAGTAGGCGATCACCCGCTTGATGTCGTTCTGCGCCATGCCGACCGTGGCGGCGAACAGGGAGGTCACCGCGCCCACCACGATGATGGCGTTCCTGGCCTGCGGCGCGTGCTCATACAGCGGCGAGAGCAGGCACAGCATGTAGACGCCGGCGGTCACCATCGTGGCCGCGTGGATCAGGGCGCTGACGGGTGTCGGTCCCTCCATGGCGTCCGGCAGCCAGGTGTGCAGGAAGAACTGCGCGCTCTTGCCCATGGCGCCGACCAGCAGCAGCACGCCCGCGAGGTCCAGGGCGCTCCACCGCCCGCCCGCGAAGCCCCAGGTGCGGCCGGCGTGGCCGGCGATCTGCGGGAACAGGGTGGCGAAGTCGATGGTGTGGAACTGCCAGAACACCGTCATGATGCCGAGCGCGAAGCCGAAGTCGCCCACCCGGTTGACCACGAACGCCTTGATGGAGGCGGCGTTGGCCGTCGGCTTCTTGAACCAGAAGCCGATCAGCAGATAGCTGGCGAGGCCCACGCCCTCCCAGCCGAAGAACATCTGCACGAGGTTGTCGGCCGTCACCAGCATCAGCATGGCGAAGGTGAACAGCGACAGGTAGGCGAAGAACCTCGGCTTGGACGGGTCGTCCGCCATGTACCCCCACGAGTACAGGTGCACGAGCGCGCTCACCGTCGTCACCACGATCAGCATCACCGCCGAGAGCGTGTCGAGCCGGATCGACCAGGCCGAGCGGAAGTCGCCCACCTCGATGAAGGGCAGGAGGCGGATCACATGGTGACCCTCCCACGCGCCGAATGCGGTCTGGGCGACGGTGAACCAGGCTAGGCCGCAGGACAGGAAGAGGAGGCCCGTGGTCACCGCCATCGAGGCGACGTCGCCGATGCGGCGACCGAACAGGCCGGCCACGCCTGCGCCGAACAGCGGGCCGAAGACGAGAAGGGCCAGGATCGCGGTCACGGCGGCGCTCAGCCCTTCATCTGGTTGGCGTCGTCGACCAGGATGTCGCCGCGGTTGCGGAAGAAGGTGACGAGGATCGCCAAGCCCACCGCCGCCTCGGCCGCGGCCACCGTCAGCACGAACATGGCGTAGATCTGTCCCACCACGTCGTGCAGGAAGACGGAGAAGGCGACTAGGTTGATGTTCACGGCCAGGAGGATCAGCTCGATCGCCATCAGGATGATGATGATGTTGCGCCGGTTCACGAAGATGCCGAACACGCCGATGACGAACAGCATGGCGGCCACCGCCAAGTAGTGCGGCAGGCCCACGCCCCCCGCGTCGAGGCCGTTCACAACGTCACCCCTTCGCCGATCTTCACGCCCTTGACCACCTCCATGCCCGTCGCCGTGGTGCGCGCCACCTGCTGGCCCACGTTCTGGCGCTTCACGCCGGGGCGGTGGCGGAGCGTCAGCACGATGGCGCCGATCATGGCCACCAGGAGCACAAGCCCCGCCACCTCGAAGAAGTAGGCGTAGTCGGTGTAGAGCACGCGCCCGATCGCCTCCGTGTTGGAGATGGTCGAAGGCGGGGTCGGCGCCTTCTGGATGTGCGTTCCACGCTCGGCCACCGCGGTCGCCACCAGCACCATCTCGGCGAACAGGAACACCGCCACCGCCATCCCCACGGGCAGGTAGCGCGCAAACCCCTGGCGCAGCGTCCCGAAGTCCACGTCCAGCATCATGACCACGAACAGGAACAGGACCGCGACCGCGCCGACGTAGACCACCACCAGAAGCATGGCCAGGAACTCCGCCCCCAGGAGCACGAACAGGCCCGCGGCCGTGAAGAAGGTCAGGATCAGGAACAGCACGCTGTGCACGGGGTTGCGCTGCGTCACCACGAACGCGGCGGAGGCCACGGTGATCACGCTCAGCACGTAGAAGGCGATGGCCTGGACGCCCATGGGCGGTCGTGGTCTCCCGAAAGGGGGGGGGTGGAAAGCGCGTCCGTCCTAGAGCGCTTGGGAGGCGAACGGAACCCTCGCCTGCGGATCAGCGGTAGGGCGCGTCGAGTTCCAGGTTCTTGGCGATCTCGCGCTCCCACCGGTCGCCGTTGGCGAGGAGCCGCTCCTTGTCGTAGTAGAGCTCCTCGCGCGTCTCGGTGGAGAACTCGAAGTTCGGGCCCTCCACGATGGCGTCCACCGGGCAGGCCTCCTGGCACAGGCCGCAGTAGATGCACTTCACCATGTCGATGTCGTAGCGCGTCGTGCGGCGGCTGCCGTCGGCGCGGGGCTCGGCGTCGATGTAGATGGCCTGGGCGGGGCAGACGGCCTCGCACAGCTTGCAGGCGATGCACCGCTCCTCGCCGTTGGGGTATCGGCGAAGCGCGTGCTCGCCCCGGAAGCGCGGCGACAACGGCCCCTTCTCGTTGGGATAGAAGATCGTCGCCTTGGGCTTGGCCATGTACTTCAGCGCGAGCACGAAGGCGCCGGCGAAGTCCAACAGCGCCGCGCCCTTGGCGGCCTGTGCGATGCGGGCTCCTAGAGCCATGTCTACTCCTTAAGCCTTGACGCCGAACACGCGCCAGGCGGCGACGAGCACCACGGCCACGAGCGAGGTGGGCAGGAAGATCTTCCAGCCCAGCCGCATCAGCTGGTCGTAGCGGTAGCGGGGCACGATCGCCTTGGCCATGGCGATCATGAAGAACCAGAACACGATCTTGCCCGCGAAGAACACGAAGCCGTGCAGGCTGGCCAGCAACCTGGGGGCGTGCGCCAGGTAACCCTCGGGCCAGGGCGCATGCCAGCCCCCGAAGAACAGGATCGAGATCATCGCGCACATCAGGACAATGTTCGCATACTCGCCGATCATGAACAGCAGGTACGGGGTGGAGCTGTATTCCACCTGGTAGCCGGCCACGAGTTCGCTCTCCGCCTCCGGCAGGTCGAAGGGCGGGCGATTGGTTTCGGCCAGGGCGGAGACGTAGAACACCCACATCATCACGATCATGACCGGAGCCAGGATCAGGTTGCGCAGGCCCCCTCCCCCCAGCACGTTCCAGTTCCAGAAGCCGCCGTCCTGCGCGTTGACGATGACGGACAGGTTCATGGAGCCCGCCAGCAGCACCACGTTGATGATCACGAGCCCGATGGACACCTCGTAGCTGACCATCTGCGCCGCGGAACGCAGTCCGCCCAGGAACGGGTACTTGGAGTTGGACGCCCAACCGCCCATGATGATGCCGTAGACCCCAAGCGAACTCACCGCCAACAGGTAGAGGATGCCCACGTTCAGGTTGGAGATCACCCAGCCCGGACCCGCGGGGATCACCGCCCAGCCGATGAAGGCCAGCACGAAACTCATCATCGGCGCCAACAGGAAGACGAACTTGTCCGCGCTCGCCGGGATCGTGATCTCCTTCAGCACGAACTTCAGAAAGTCGGCGAAGGACTGCATGAGCCCGAACGGGCCGACCACGTTCGGCCCCTTGCGCATCTGCACGCCGGCCCAGATCTTGCGGTCGGCCAGGAGCAGGAAGGCGAGGCTGACCAGCACGGCCACCACGATATTGACCACCAGCGCGATGATGCCGACATAGA
>CAXSHO010000139.1:0-1896 GCA_964237305.1 uncultured Caulobacteraceae bacterium | reverse complement strand
CAGCCACGTCGCCCAGGCGAAGACCGCGAACGGCACGGCCGCCACGAACAGCAGTACCTGCCCCAGCGTCAGCAGCGTCCAGCCCACCGGCGTGGTCCAGGGATTGACGGACACGCCGGTCACTCCGCCGCCATGAGCACAGGCCGCGCGGCGGACGCCAGGGCGGAGCACTCGGCCATGGTGACGCTGGCGCGGGCGATGGGATTGGTCATGTAGTAGTCGCCCACGGTGGCGGCGAAGGGCTCCGCGGTGGTGGCGCCCGCCGCATACAGAGCGGCGGCGTCCACCGGCGAGGAGGCGAGCCGGCCCTGCACATAGTCCACCTGCCCGAAGGTCGGGTGGTCGGCCATCAGGCGCGCGCGCAACTCGTCGAGCGTGTCGTAGGGCAGCGTGGCGCCCAGCTCGGCGGACAGCGCCCGCAGGATCGCCCAGTCCTCCTTGGCCTCGCCCTTGGGGAAGACGGCGCGGGGGGCGAGCTGCACCCGGCCCTCGGTGTTCACATAAATCCCGGCCTTCTCCGTATAGGCGGCGCCCGGCAGGATCACGTCCGCCCGGTTGGCGCCCGCATCGCCGTGGCTGCCGAGGTAGACGACCAAGGTCCCCGGCCCGATCGCCGCCGTGTCGATCTCGTCGGCGGCCAGAAGCAGCAGCACGTCGAGCGCGCCGGGCCGCAGCATGCCCGCCACGTCCAGCCCGCCGTCGCGGGGGACGAAGCCCATGTCGAGCCCGGCCACGCGACCGGCCGCGGTGTGCAGGACGTTGATGCCGTTCCAACCGTCCGCCACCAGCCCCGGCGCGAGGCCGGCGGCCAGCGCCCCCACGGCCGCGCCGTCCCCCCGCGCCAAGGCGCCGGAGCCCAGGATCACCACCGGCGTCTTCGCGGCGGCGAAGGCGCGGCCGAAGTCGGTGTCGCCGAGCTTCTGCAGGCTCTCCGGCCCGGCGCCGAGATGCTCGTGCGGGTAGCTCAGCTCGGCAGGGGCGCCGATCAGGCCGATGCGGGTCTTGCCCTGCAGCCAGCCCTTGCGCAGGCGCGCGTTCATCACCGCGGCCTCCAGCCGCGGGTTCGTCCCGACCAGGAGCACGACGTCCGCGTCCTCCACGCCGGCGATGGTGGTGTTGAACAGCCAGCTCTCGCGCGGGCCGTAGCCGAGCTTCGCCCCGTCCTGCCGGCAGTCGAGGCTCTTCACGCCAAGCGCGCCGAAGAGGTCCATCGCCGCCTTCATCTCCTCCGCCGCGCAGAGGTCGCCGGCGATGACGCCCACGCGCTCGGGCGGGGCCGCCTTCACGCGCGCCGTCACCGCCGCAAAGGCCTGCGCCCAGCTGGCCGCGCGCAGCCGTCCGTCGATGCGCACGTAGGGACGGTCCAGCCGCTGGCGCATCAGGCCGTCGACGGCGTGGCGCGTCTTGTCCGAGATCCACTCCTCGTTCACCGCCTCGTTCACGCGCGGCTGGATGCGCATGACCTCCGAACCCTTGGCGTCCACACGGATGGCGCTGCCCAGCGCGTCGTGCACGTCGATGGACTCGGTCTTCTTCAGCTCCCACGGGCGCGCGTTGAATTGGTAGGGCCGCGAGGTGAGCGCGCCCACCGGGCATACGTCCACGAGGTTGCCCGAGAGCTCGGTGGTGACCGCCTGCTCGAGGTAGGTGGTGATCTCCGCCGACTCGCCGCGGCCCGTCATGCCGAGCTCGGGGACGCCCGCGACCTCCGTGGCGAACCGCACGCAGCGGGTGCACTGGATGCAGCGCGTCATCACCGTCTTGATGATCGGCCCCATGAACTTCTCTTCGACCGCGCGCTTGTTCTCGACATAGCGGCTGTCGTCGCGCCCGAAGCCCAGCGCCTGGTCCTGCAGGTCGCACTCGCCGCCCTGGTCGCAGATCGGGCAGTCGAGC
>CAXSHO010000138.1:0-7887 GCA_964237305.1 uncultured Caulobacteraceae bacterium | reverse complement strand
GCTTCGACTTCCGCTGGGAAGACCAGTTCAGCCCCGGCCTCGACCCCGAAACCGCCCGCGCCTTCCACGACGAGACCCTCCCCAAGGAAGCCCACAAGACCGCCCACTTCTGCTCCATGTGCGGCCCGAAGTTCTGCTCGATGAAGATCAGCCAGGAGATCAGGGCGACGGCGGCGGGGCAGAACGACGTGGCGGGCGCGGAGGCGACCGGCTCGCGCAGCGAGGCGGAGGCCGGGATGGCCGCGATGAGCGAGCGGTTCCGGGATCGGGGTGGGGAGATTTACGTACGGGAAGGATGAGCACCTACCGCTCCAATGCTTCCCGTTTCCGCTCAAAGAGGAAGTTTACTCGTCCGACAACTCTTACGAAGCTCACTGCGCTCTCAAGCGTCGAGGCGTAGAACCCGAGCAAAATCAGCAGAAACGCGGTTATCTGAGTCCATCTACCGACAGAGCGGGCGAGCTTAGAAAGCGGTAAGGGGATCATAACGTGACCAATTATGCCCCAACCGGAAGGCATCAAAAGTAGGAACGCAAGTAGAAGGGAGGCCATCGCGACCAATATGAAGTAGGAAATGTTGTAGAAGAGCTCACGCTTTAGCTTGAAGACGTGACTAGTCCTGAGTTTATCCTCAATCGACTCGTATGTTTGAGATGGAGGGGCATCGCTCATCAGGAAGAACATGACGTTGAACGCGAAGCCAAGGACGATGGCTTGCACGGCGGTGACGGCTGTTATGAATGTCGACAGATTATCCTGGAAAGCAGTTGTAAGGAGCGCCGCTAAGACGATTTCCGCTCCGAGCCTGTAGCGTTGAGTGCGGGGCTCCTCTGTCTTGTAATTGTAGAACGTCTCCGAATTCCGCTTGATGACAGCTACCGGGTCAAACATCCTCCCGCCGAGCGATGATCTCGTCCTCCAGCAATTTCAGCATGGAGTCGCGGGCCTCAGCGGCGATGGGGTGCCCATCGCGATCCAGCCTGACCTGCATGGGAAATCTGGTCGCGAAGTCGCCGGCGGCAATCAATTCAATCGACTTCCTTCGTCCATTCACCGTCCCGATGATTGTGCAATCATCAATGACAGTGTCCTCTAAAGCCATAACTTGGGTCTCACGCACCATATCGGCTACTACGCGCTTCACCTCATCCGCAGGTCTGCCAAATTGTGGAACCAGCCTTGAACGTACCTCGCCCGCGAAGCTGTCGCCTGTTTCTGTCTGTCGGAAGGTGACTACCCCAGATTTGCCGAAGGCATTTCGCCTCTCGAGGGAGGTTGAACGATCTGTGAAAGCGACCCGAACCTCTTTGGCTTCTACATTTCGATATCTGGCAGACGCGACCCGGAAAGAGTGACTTGTTACCTCATAGCTACTATGCATCAAATATAGCAGGGTGCGTCTGAGGCCATCATAGCCGCCGAATTGGCCGAGGTACTGAGCGCCGACGTAAATATCTCCAGACTCGCTTATATACAACACATAGAAGAATGGTCGAAGGCTGATGCTGTCTGCCGAAATCTTTCCCTTCTCGCTATTCTCATACGCGTGGCCCCAATACGATGTCCGGAATCGACCGAAAACCGTGCGCGGATTTACGCGCTCAGGTGCTTCGAGAGGTATCTGCTGTCGCAAACGGACCCGATCAGCCGAAGCCTCATCTCTAAGATTGATCGGCCTTAGATCGCGGAGTGTGGTCCATAAATTGTCAAAGTCGGTCGCGCCGAATGGAACGGGCGTACGCTCACCTTCATCCCCCCTTCTCCAGCGCCGCAGGTAGTGAAAGCTTGCGCTTACATGCTCTTGCTTGCGAGTAGGCATACGTGTTCCGCTTCTGCGTGTCAGACTCGCCGGCTAGGCGGGTCGCGAAGGCAGTGTGACATAGAAACGCTGGAGGGGGAGGTGCCCCCGTGCTCGGTCGCGTCAAGGCGACCTGCTGCGCAGGAGGCGCGTTCCGCGCCTGCCTTGACCCGACCTGCGCGCGGGGGCTGATGCGCAGGCGTCGGGACGCGGGGCGTCCCTCAACAAGTTCAACGCAGCCTGCGGCGCGTCGAACACAGGGCTGTCGGCAGGAAGGCGTGAGGGGAGCCGGCCCTTGCTTCATTGTCATCCCGGCCGGAGCGGAGCGGAGAGCCGGGACCCAGGACTACGCGCGCGCCCTGTGCTCCTGGGTCCCGGATCGGCTGCGCCGTCGGGGAGACAGGGGAGGCGCGACCTCCGCCCTGCGCTCCCCCAAGCTCCCGCCCGGTGTCCGGTAGCCCTCACATCCCATCGCTGACGCGGCGGCCCCCTCCACGCCGGCCGCTCGCGCGCTTGACCGCCCCGTCCCGCCCGGCGCACCTCGCGGGCATGCCGCTGTACGTCGTCACCTACACGCACCCGGACGCCGAGGGTTGGGCGGCGCAGCTCATACCGCATGTGCGGTGGCTGCAGGACGCGCTGGCGTCCGGGGCGCTCAAGGCGTCCGGGCCCATGCCGGGGGTGGAGCCGCGCGGCGCCCTGCTGATCCTGGAGGCGGCGGACCGGGCGGGGCTGGACGCGCTGGTCGCCGGCGACCCGTTCGCCGCGCATGGGCTGATCGCGGACATGACGGTGCGCGAGTGGGACCCGATCTTCGGCGCCTTCAACGCGCTCTCCAGCCGCCCGGGCGAGCTGCAGGAGCGGTAGGGCGCGCTTTCCCCTCCGTCGAGGCGGGGAGGACAGATCGGAATCTATCCTCCTCCCCTCCGGCCGGGCGCACTCTGCCGGCATCCCGTCGCACGGGGAGGGCGCCCGGCCGGCGAGCCTGAAGGTGGCGGCGGGACGGGGCCGAGCGGGGAGGAGGACGGGGGTCGCAGCCCGTCCATCGGCAGGGGTCGCACGCCCCGCCGCCCGCCCGGGGGTTCACACCGCGCCCGATCCTCCCGGGAGGGACGGGATGGCGCGGCGGGGGCGCAAGCGGGCCTGGACAAGGTCCGTTCGCCTGGCTGGCTTATGGGAAAACGGCCCCGCGGAGCACGGACGATCGCCGAAACGGTACACACACAGACACACACCGGGCCGACGCCCGGCGCTCCGCACGCCCTCCCCACACACCTCCGCCCCCACCGGGCCGGAGCGCTCCGCCGTGCGCGGTTCACGCCGTCCTAACCGGCGCGGGCGCAACGCTGGCGGCCCACGCCACCTCGAGGAGAGGCGCCATGTCCACGGTCCACGCCGCGCGACGCCACATGGTCGAGACCGACCACTTCCACCCGGAGGAGGCGCTCGACCCCGCCGAGCAGCGCCGCCGCCGCGGGTGGCTGGAGCAGATCGACTACACCGCCTACGCCTCGTCGCGCGAGGTGGCGGGCCGGGTGGTCGGCCGCGCCACCCCCGCCGCCTTCCAGGCGCTGGCCCTGCACTGCGCCCAGGCGCGCGCGGCCTGGGTGGCCGAGGGGCTGCGCGGCGGCGGCGCGCCGGAGGCCGCGCGGCTGGCCGAGCTGCGCGGGGCCTACGAGGAGCTGGTGGACGTGTACGAGGCGGCCCGGCGCATGGTGGAGCGCGGCTACCTCGCCTACGAAGACGCGCCCTCCGCACCGTGAGCCGTCCACCGCGGGACGAAGTCGCTCCCCCGTCGGAGCCTCGCCCTCCGCCGGCGGTCCACAGGCGGTGAACAGGTGGGGCGGGCGCCGGTGGACGGGGGCGCTTGCCGGGGCGGCTGATCGGGCGGAGGCTCCTTCCATCGACGGCGCGCAAGCGCGGTCGGGAGGGACGGAGGGCCGGTCGGCCCGGGGCGCAAGCCTCGGTCCGGACGCGCCGCCCGGGCCTGAACATCCGGCCTGAACGGGCGCTCCGCAAGGCGCGCGTCGGCGGGCCGGGTGGAAGGAGGGCGGGTCGGCGAGAGCGCCGCATCGTCCCGCGCAAGGCCACTCGGCGCCGCAAGGCGCGGGGCGGCGGCGGCGGGAAGGATGCGGAGGCGCGACGGCCTCCTCCTCCGAGCTCCGGGCCGTCCGCGAGGCGCAAGCTTCAGGGGCGGGCCGGGACAAAGGAGAGCGGGTGTCTCCGGAGCCTTCGGGCGCCGGGCCCCGCCTCCGGCTCGGACCCCCGCGGGCGAAGACCCCGCATCCCGAGGGCGCCCGCCCTCGTGAGACGGCGCCGGCCTCCGACGAGGAGCCCCGGCGCCCGTCCGCGTCCGGCGGCCTCAACCGTCGGACATGGCCGCCCAGGCGCGGGTGGCGACGTGGCGGACCGCGCCCTCCGCCTCGCAGGCCAGGAGCGCCGCCACGCCGTGGGCGTCCGCGGTCGCCACGCCCCGCCCGGCCCCCAGCACGATCAGCGCGGTGGCCCAGGCGTCGGCCTCCAGGGCGGTGCGCGCCCACACGGTGGCGCAGACCACGCCCGTCTCGGCGGGGCGCCCCGTGGCCGGATCGAAGCTGTGCGAGGCGATTCTGTCCCCCCACCTCCGTTGGCGGTGAAGATCGCCGGAGGTGGCGAGCGCGCCGGTGTGCAGGGCCACGGTGGCGGGGGAAGGAGTGTGGGCGCGGGCGGGCTCCAGGGCCACCATCCACGGGCGGCCGTCCGGGCGCACACCCCGGCCGACAAGCTCGCCGCCGACCTCGGCCAGCGACGCGGGTACGCCCCGGCGGGCGAGGAGGTCGGCCACCCGGTCCGCCGCCCAGCCCTTGCCGATCCCGCCCACGTCCAGGCGGAGGCCGCCGGGCTGGAAGGCGCGGCCGGCGCGGTCGATCCTCAGGCGCCGCCAGCCGAGCGGGCGGAGCGGCTCGGCCGGGGGTGCGGCGGGGACGAGGGAGGGGCCGAAGCCCCAGGCGTCGCTGAGCGCGCCCACCGTGGGATCGAAGGCGCCCCCGGTGGCCTCCGCCACGGCGAGGGCGCAGCGCAGGACGGCGAGGAGGCCGTGGGGCAGCGGCAGCCAGGTCCCGGCGGGGGCGCGGTTGAAGCGGGACAGCGCCGAGCCGGGCCGCCAGGCGCTCATCTCCTCGGCCACGCCGTCCAGCACGGCGGCGACCTCGGCGGCCGCGACGGCGGGGTCGCCCGCGTGGAGCACGCGCCAGGTCGTGCCCAGCGCCTCGCCGGCCAGTTCGCGCACCGGGCCGGCGGGCGCGGGAGGCGGCGCGCCGTCCAGCGGCGGGACGAGGAGCGCCGGCCCTGCGCTCGGGGCGCGCACCTAGGGCCGCTGCGCCTCGATCACGGCGGAGTAGCTGGCGCGGCGCGTGGAGTTGGGCGCCTTGCCGGGCCCGCCCTCCACGGTGGAGGAGATCCACCACATGCCGGCCTCCGGCAGGCGCAGGGTGAAGCGGCCCTGCGCATCGGTCTTCAGCTCCATCTCGCCGAGGGTGGCGCGGAAGCGGGCGGCGCCGGGGGCGACGAGCACCGTGGCGCCGGGGGCGGGGGCGCCGTCCAGGAGCAGGCGGAAGCCGGCGGGCTCGCCCACCAGCACGTCGTTGGGGTGGGTGACGGCCTCCAGCTCCAGGCCGCGGCCGGTGGGCTTGAGCACATCCCGGGTGGGGGCGCCGGCGGTGACGAAGGTCTCGTTGCGCTGCGAGGTCTCGGTGAGCTTCACGTCCGTGGCGCCCGGCGGGATGGCCACGGAGGCCGCGTCGGGAAAGCGGCGGCGGCGCGGCTCGCCGTTCTCCTTCCACTGCGCGAACAGGCCCTCGCTGGCGCTGGAGACCTTCCAGGTGCCCGGCCTGTCCAGGTGCAGGTCGAAGGTGGTGCGGTACTTGGATTGGAGCGCGTTCTCCAGCTTGCCGGGGGAGCCGTCGGGCGCGGTGACGGCGAGGCTCTCCAGACGGATGGCGGAGTGCTCGGGGTGGAACAGCTCGGAGGAGACCGCCGCGTCCACCGCCACCCACGGGTCGCGGCCGGAGAGCACGGTGAAGCTCGGCAGGATCCAGGCCCGCTCGGCGTGCGCGGCGGCGGCGGGGGCGAGGAGGGTGGCGGCGATGGCCAGCGCCAGGAGCGGACGGGCGCTCACGGGCGGGCCGTCACGGCCAGGGCGCCGAGCTCGGACGTCCCCTTGGCGGAGGTGGTCTGCACGGCGCGGGGCGGCCACTGGAAGGGGGCGGACACCACCTCGTGCCCGCCGGACTCGCGGGCGGCCTCGGCCACCAGCTCGTACCGGCCGGGGGCGAGCCTATCGAGCGCGCCGCCGGTGAAGGCGACCGTCTGCACGCCGGGGGCGCGGGTGGCGCCGGTGACGCCGTCGGCGGGGAGGTGGAGGTTGCGTCCGTCCTTGCGCCACCAGACGCGCATGTCCTTCAGCCACTTCTGGCCGCCCTCCTCCTTGTTCTTGGGATCGTACCAGACGGCCAGGGTGCCCGCGGCGGTCTCGTCCGGCTTCCTGATCCACAAGGCGACGTACGGCTTCTTGTACTCGGCCACCGGCAGGCGCGGCACGTCGAGCTTCACCTCCAGCGCGGCGGCGGAGGCGGAGCCGGCCGCCAGGAGCGAGGCGCCGGAGAGGGCGAGGGTGCGGACGCGCAAGGGGAGGCCTCTACAGGTGGACGAGGAGGAGGAAGACGAGGAGCGGGATGGCCAGCCCGGCCCCCACCAGCGGCCAGGTCCACCGGCGGGCGCCCGCGTGCAGGTACAGGAGCGCGAGCCCGGTGCCGGAGAAGACCACCACCGCCACGGCGAAGGCGTCGATGAACCAGCCCCAGCCGGGCCCGGCGTTGCGACCCTTGTGCAGGTCGTTCAGCACGGCCAGCCAGCCGCGCGTGGTGCGCTCGTACTCCACCGCGCCCGTCTGCCGGTCCACGCTGGTCCAGGCGTCGCCGCCGGGGCGGGGCAGGGCGAGGTACACCTCCTCGCGCGACCAGTCGGCGAGGAGCGGCGGGAGCGAGGCGCCCACCGCGCGGCCCATCCACGCACGCACGGCCGGGGGCAGCGGCGCCTTGGCCGTGGCGGGGCCGCGGGCGAGTTCGCGCATGAGCGGGGCGGGCAGGACGGCGGTGCGGTGCGTCACCACTGGCTTGGCGGGGATGGCGCCCGCGTGGTTCAGCGTGATCCCGGTCACCGCGAAGGCGAGCATGCCCACGAGGCACAGGGCCGAGCTGATCCAGTGCCACTGCCGGATCTGGCGCATCCAGAAGGCGCGGACACCGGCGCGCGCCTTGGCCCGGGCCTTCTCCCGGGCCTTGGCGCGGACCTTGTCTGTGGGGAAGGCGGTGACGGACATGGGTGCGACTGGTTCGCACTAGCACGTCGGTGCGACGGGGCAAGTCCCGTCCGCCTATCCTTCGCCGCACACCGCTCAGGCGGCGGCCTTGCGCTCCACCCGGATGCGGTCGAGCTCCGCCTGCTCCTTCGCGGCGGCGTCGGCGTCGCCCTTGCGGCGGGCCGTCTGCAGGAGGTCCACCGCCTCCAGCTCGCGCACGGGCAGGAGGTGTCGGTCGTCGGCGGGCTGGAAGCGGCCGAAGTTCAGGTCGGTGAGCACCCTCATCTGCCGCGCGCCCTCCGCACCCGGCGCGCCGCCGTAGGCCAGCACCGCGGCGGCCAGCGCCGCCTTTGTCGCCGGGTCGAGCGCGCGGCGGCGGACCACCGGGTCCTCCGGCAGGGGCTCGGAGCGCCAGACCACCTCGATCTTGGACAGGGCGGCGTCGGCGGCGGGATCGCGGCGGCGGGCGAGGCGCTCCAGGTCGTTGGTGTTGTTGGTGGCGGCGGCCACCACGCCGTTGGCCACCGCCAGGATGTTGGCCTCGTGGCTGGCCGAGCGCACCGTCTTGAAGCAGTCCGCCGGGTCCAGCCCCCGGGGCGCGAACAGCCAGGCCCGCGGCACCAGCGTGCCGGAGGTGGACTTGGCGTCGCCCATGCCGAAGTCGAGCGTGCGGTCGCACTTCAGCAGCCGCTCCAGCGTGATCCCGCTCCCGCGGCGCACGATCATGAGCGAGCTGTAGCCGCGCCGGCCG
>CAXSHO010000137.1:0-7907 GCA_964237305.1 uncultured Caulobacteraceae bacterium | reverse complement strand
GCCGCCGATCACGGCGAAGGCCAGAGCCTGTTGAGGGGTCATTCAGCGCTCCGACGAACGCGATGAACGCCGCTGCGGGAGTCCGGATGCCTTCACGGGCCCACGGGCCGCCGGGCCTCCCCGGCGATGGGAGCTTGACCGCCTGGGCGGCGTTGCCCCCTTCGAGCCTTCACCTGATGAAGCGGAAGCTCCGGAGGCCCACACCTTTGCCGATCCTGATCCTGGCGATCGCCGTCGCGATCGGTGTGGCTGGCTTCCTCTCGTTCGGACCCCTGGCGCGCAGCCGCTCGTGGCGGGCGACGGTGACGCCGCTCGCGTCGATCATCGGCAGCGGCTTCCTGGTCTGCGGCCCGCTGCTGGCCAAGGAGTTCGGCTCGGCGGCCATCGCGGCGGAGGCGGTGCTGCTGGCCATCGCCTACGCCGTGGGCGTGGTGATCCGCTTCAACATCGCGCACGTCGAGCCCCACCTGGCCGAGGCCGCGTTCCACGACCGCACGGCCTGGCTGGCGCGCATCACCCAGGCGGTGCTGTCCCTCGCCTACGCCGTCTCGGTGGCCTACTACCTTAAGCTCCTGGCGGAGTTCGGGCTGCGGCCCCTGCACCTCGACCCCGGGGTTCAGCCCCTGGTGTCCAACCTCCTGGTCACCGCCATCATCGGCGCGCTGATCCTCGTCGCACTTCTAGGCGACATCGTGCGGGTGGAGCACGTGGCGCACGCCAGCGTCTCGGTGAAGCTCGGGGTCATCGCCGGCCTGCTGGTCGCGCTGGGCCTCTGGTGGGCGACCCACGCCGCGGCCGAGCCCGCCCCGCCCGTGCGGCTGGAGGCCCGCAGCCTGCCCATTCTGCTCGGCCTGATCATCACGGTGCAGGGCTTCGAGACGTCCCGCTACATGGGCCACGCCTACGACGCGCAGACCCGCATCCGCACGATGAGGCAGGCGCAGTGGATCTCCGCCTTCATCTACGCGGCCTTCCTGCTGCTGCTGACCCCGTTCCTGGCCCAGGCCGTGCGCACGCCGGGCGTGGCCGGCATCCTCGACATCATGGAGGTGGTGGCGCCCTTCATGGGCGTGTTCGTGCTGGTGGGCGCGATCTCCAGCCAGCTCAGCGCGGCGGTGGCCGACTCGATCGGCGCGGCCGGTCTGATGAACGAGGTGAGCCGGCGCAGGCTGAAGGTGAAGGCCGCCTTCGTCGCCGCGTCGCTGCTGTCGGTGGCGGTGGTGTGGCTGACCGACCCGTTCCAGGTGATCGCGCTCTCCTCGCGCGCCTTCGCCCTGTTCTACGCCCTGCAGTGCGCGATCGGCTTTTGGGTCTCACTGAAGACGGGCGCCGGCGGCCGGGCGGCGCGGGCCGGGATGGCGGCGGTCGGTTCGGTCTGTCTGGTCGCCGCCCTGGTCGGCGCGCCGGCGGAATAGTCAGGCGGCGGGCGGCGCCGCAGGCGCGACGGAGACGGAGGGCGGGTCTCCGCGGTGGCCGCAGCCGGCCGGTGCGTCCGCCACGTTCACCGGCAGGGGTGCGAATGCGGCGGTCAGGGCGGTGGCCACGTCACGGGTGCGTATGCGGCGCGCGCCCGCCCGGCAGAGGCGCGCCTGCACCGCCGCCGCCCGCCAGCGCGACAGCGCCCACCGCTGCAGGTCGGACGCGCCGAGCGTCGCTGGCCCCGCCTTCCCGACAAGGACCGGGATCGGGGGCGGCGGCCGCAGCGGCGGAACCACCTGCGCCTTCGCCCCGGCCGCCGTGCTCCGCAGCCCCTCCTCCAGGGCGCGGGCGCCGGCGAGGTCCAGGCCCGCCTCCGTGCCCAGCAGCACCACGCCCTCGCCGGTGGACGGGTCGTAGCTGGTGACCGCGCCCGCGAAGGGCACGGCGGCGCGCAGCGCCTTGGCGGCCTCCACGGCGGGGTCGCGGGCCGCGCCCCCGCCCGGGGCGGGAGCGGCCTGGGGCTTCAGCCGGCTGGGATCGGCCAGCACCACCTGGTCCAGGCTCACGCGCACGGGCGCGCGCAGCTTGCGGCGGAGGTCGGCGGCGAGCCTCGCCGGGGCGGCGGGGACGAAGGCCTGGGTGGCGACCAGCCCGTCGACCTCCAGCCCTTCCTTGCCCTCGTGGACCGTGAGCGAGGCGACGCGCGATTTGGGCCCGAACAGCCGCGCCATCTCGCCCCGCGCCTCCGCCGTCGCGCGCCCCTCCTGCGCGATGGTGCGCAGGCCCAGCGTCAGCGGCACGCACAGCGCTGCCAGGATCAGCAGCACCGCGACGTGGGACATCCAGCCGCGCCGGGCCAGCCGCACGTGCGGCCGGAACCCGTTCAGCGCCGCCATGACCGCCGCGGACAGGGCGATGGCCAGGAGGTTGGTGAAGAACAGCAGCAGCGCGCCGCCCGCGATGGTCCACGCGCCCGTGCCGGCCCCGAAGCCGACCACCGCCAGCGGCGGCATCAGCGCCGTGGCGATGGCCACGCCGATCACCGTCTCGCCGCGGTGGCGGATCACCGCGTAGCCGCCGGCGACGCCCGAGAAGACGGCCACCAGGAGGTCGAACAGGGTGGGATGCGCGCGGGCCAGGATCTCCGCCGTCGGCTCCTTCAGCGGCGACAGGAGCGTCAGGGCGACGCTCACGGCCAGCGCGATCCCGAAGCCGGCGCCGAGGCTCGCCAGCGCCTTGCGGGTGGAGGCCCAGTCCACCGTCCAGAAGGAGAACCCCAGCAGGATGATGGGCCCCATCAGCGGCGACAGCAGCATCGCCCCTATCACCACGGCGGCCGAGGAGAGCAGCAGGCCCAGGATGGCGATCGCCGCCGAGATGGCGGTCATCATCAGGTAGCCGCCGCCGATCCGGCCCGCCTTCAGGACCCGGTCGCCGACCTCGGCGTGGTCCACGCCCTGCGCCACCACCTCGATCACGGTGCGCAGGCTCAAACGGCTCCGCAGGACGGCGACCGGAGGTTCCACGGTCATGCGCCCTCACACCGTGGGCGAGCTGGGGCGTTCGCCGGCAGCTCTCTGACACGATGTGGTGCGATGGGAGAGGCGTTCCCAACCCCGACGTCCCGGGGTGCGGCGGGGCCCACGAGCCCCGTGCGCCAGACGCGCCGCGCGTGCAGCCGCGAGGCGAGGCGCTGGCGCTTTGAGCGCGGTTGGGAAGAGCGGGGGAGCGCCACGCAGGAGCTATGCGGCGCAAGGCGGCGTGCGGCAATCTCCGCGACCCGGAGCCTCAGGCTGGCTTTCCCCGCGGATCGCCCGCCGCCCATCGGGCGAGCCGGGGAAAGGTGAGCCCCTCCACCAGCACCGAGAAGATCACCACCGCGCAGGTGCAGGTCAGGATCAGCGGACGATGGGGCGAGGTCGGGACCGACAGCGCCAGCGCCACCGGCAGGATGGCCACCAGGCACAGCTCCCACACGGCAGCCGAGGAGCGGAAGGCGACCACCGGTCCACCGTCCCCGCCAGCCCGCCGGTCGCGCCCTGCCCGGGCCAGTCGCGGTCGACGGCGAAGAGCGCGGTCGCGACCAGGAGGCCCACCGCCAGCAGCCCCACGCTGGAGGGCAGCTGCAGGAAGCGGCGGTTGAGCCAGCCCACGCCGGACGTCACGGCCAGGAGCAGCGCCAATTTCGAACGGGCTGAACGTCATGCGCCCTGCGCCGCGCAAGCCGCCTCGAAGGCGGCTCGGCGCGCCTGCAGGTCGGCCGCTGCGGCGGGCTCGATCCCGCCGCGGTCCGCCGCCGCCGTGACGAGCTCGGCGTGGCGGCGCAGCGTCGCGCGCCGGTGCGGCGAGGCGTCGGCCAGGGCGACGGCGGTGAGCACCTCCATGAGGCGGATGAGCACGGCGGGCGACTCCTCCGCGTTCTGCCGCAGGGTGGCGAACATGGCGTCCGCCAGGCCGTCGTAGGTCACCGCCGGACGCGACAGCACCACCTCCCCGCCGCACACCGAGACCCCGGTCGGCAGGTGGCGGGGGGCGAGGCCGCAGAGCACCGCCCCCAGCCGGTCCAGCACGGCGACGGCGGTCTGCGGGTCGTTGATCCCGGGCGACAGGGCGCGCACCCCCACGTCCACCAGCTGCCGCACCCCGAACTCGAGGTCGCCCACGCCCACCCGCTTCGGCCCCAGCGCCGTGGCGTGCGCCAGCGCGCCCTCCAGCCCCTCCGCCGGGCCGGACGCCTCCAGGACCGGAACGCCGGGGAAGACGTAGTCGCCGGGCCGCACCGACAGGCGCAGCCGCACCCCCCGGGCCTGCGCCCAGTCGGCCAAGTCGGCGTCGTCCAGCTGCTGCAGGTAGCCCTGTCCGGGATGCGCGACCCGCACGGTCGCGGGCCAGGGTACGCCCGTCTCGGGCGGCGCGCCCGGCTCCGCCGCGGTCAGCCGCCGCGCGGCCTCCCGCAGGTCCTGGTGGACGAGGTGGACCACCGTGTCCACGTTGATCCGGCCGGCCATGTGGTTGACGAAGAACACCAGCGCCGCCACGCAGGCGAAGGCGAGCGCGATGGCGACCGTCACCGCCAGGTGCGGCACGAACGGCTGCTCGTCGGCCGAGCGCACCGCGCGCAGCACCATCAGCGCGTAGGCGAACGCCCCCAGGTAGAGGCCCAGCACCGCCTGCACGCCGCGGTCGCGGGTGAAGTTGTCCAGCAGCCGCGGCCCCATCTGGCTGGAGGCCAGGGTCAGCGAGGCGATGGTGATGGAGAACACCGTACCCGCCACGCCGATGGTGGACGAGGCCACCGCGCCCAGCAGCGTCCGCGCGCCGCTCCCCCCGCCGTTGTAGAGCCAGCCGTTCAGGAGCCAGGGCGGCACCCATCCCGCCCGCTCCAGGTCCACCAGCGCCTCGCCCCCGATCAGGCCTGCGACCACCAGCGCCGCGGGCAGCACCCAGAAGGCGCCCGCGAGATCGTCGACGACCTGGCGCAGCCGCGAGCTCACGTCGCGGGCGCCGCCGTCATCCGCACCTCCAACGGCGGCATGCCGACCACGTCGTAGGTGGCCGAGGCGATGCCTACGTCGATCCGGTCCAGCTCGGAGATGATGTGGCGGCTCATGGCGTCCTTGGAGCCGCGGATCTGGTGGGTGGTCAGCAGGAACCGCACCGTCAGCTCCAGCCAGTTGTCGGTGATGCGGAAGAAGACGCGCGGCGCCAAGTCGATCGGCTCCACGCCGAAGCGCTGCTGCAGGTCTTCCTTCGCCTCCTGCGCGATGCTGGCGGGGTTGAGCGCGTGCAGGCGCGCCGCATCCAGGAGGATCGCCTCAACCGCCGCCCGGTCGGCCTGGTAGGTGATCGGGATGGCCATCTCCTCCCAGATGTAGGGGAAGTCGCGGGTGTAGTTGTAGACCGGCTCGGAGAAGATCTTGGAGTTGGATACGGTCACGATCCGGCCGGTGAACTGGCGGCTGCGCACCCACATGGCGGGCTCCGCGCCCTGCACGCTGGGCGGCTGGCCCATCTCCATGATGGTGGTCTGGATGAAGCCCAGCTGCAGCACGTCGCCGCGGACGCCGCCCATGGAGATGCGGTCGCCGACGTTGAAGGTCTTGCCGCGCAGGATGACGAAGTAGCCGGCGATGGAGGTGATCACCTGCTGCAAGGCGAAGGCCAGGCCCGCCGAGACCAGGCCGAAGGCGGTGGCCAGGCGTGTCGGGTCGTCGAACCAGATCGACATCAGCCCAAGGATCAGCAGCGCTGCGGTGAGCAGGCTGACGGCCTGCCGCGTCCAGAACCGCGCCCGCAGGGTCGCGTGGTCCGTGCGGCCCAGCACCAGGCTGACGAGAGCCTTGATCAGGGCTCCGACGACGAGCACGACCGCGATGAAGGCGAGCGAGAACAGAAGCTTGCGCCCGCTCTCCACGTTCACGCCCAGCCACTCGACACCCAACAGCTTCAAGATCGCCCCCACCGCCCAATGTCGCGCAGGGTCAACGCGCGATCAGCCGAAACGCCCCCGTCTGATGTTCGAAGGGAATGCGCCGTTCAAAAAGTCACATCGAAGTCAGATCATGCGAACCACCTGGGAAAGTGGTTTCAGATTTAAGGCGTCTGGAACGCATTACGCAGAACTAAACACCCCTTTCGGGAGATGCCGCTCAGTAAGGGTATGTCTCTTAGTGTGCTCTGGCGATCAGCATGAACATTCCTCCACTTCCAAGAGCAAGCGTTCCGAACGGCGGGGGAGGGTCGGAACCTGCCCCGAGCACCTCGCCCACAGCGGACGCTCACCGGCGCGCGCGAATGTCTGCACTCTGGAGCGAAACTAGGGTCCGCTGCTGGCGCGTCTCTGTCGCTTGTGCCCGCGTAGGGTGATGCTGGGGCTGGTCGAGCCGCGGCCGACGCCAACTACTACCGAGTCGCCGAAGCGAGCTCTCGCGTGATGCGCAGCAGCGCGTCCAGCGTCTCCTCGCTGACGTGGTGTTCGAGTCCCTCCGCGTCGATCTCTGCGGTCGCGGCGCTCACGCCAAGGGCGTGGAGAAAATCCACAACCACCTGATGCCGGGCGCGCGAGCGCTCCGCGATCGCAGCACCCTCCGCCGTCAGGAACAGCGAACGGTAAGGTCGCCCCTCGACCAGCCCCAACGCCTTGAGGCGAGTGATCACCTTGGCCGCGGTCGCGTGCGTCACGCCCATGTGTTCGGCCACGTCCGTCAGCCTGGCCTCACCATCTTCTAGGATCAGGTCGCCGATCAGCTCGACGTAATCCTCAGCCAGCTCGGTGGAATGGGCCTCGCGGGTCGCGCGGAAGGCCGCCGCACGCCGCGCCGCCAGGGTGGGTTCGCTCATGAGATCCAAGTTCAGCTAGGTCGCCGGCACCGACATTGTCGCCTACGCAGGCGCGGTCGCCAAGGCGGGTTGACGTTTAGCCGTGGCTACATGATAAGAGCTCGTGAGAACAGGTGGACGGGAATGGCGGGACGGCGTGGGCGCGAGCCTCGCCCTGGTTGTCGCTGCGACCGCGGGCGCGGCGCGGGCGCAAGCGGCCGGCGCGCCTCCTGAAGCGGCGGTCGAAGGCCGCGAATTCACCACGGACCGGCCGGACACGACGGAGAGCCCGTACACGGTTCCGGCCGGCAACGTGCAGACGGAGACCACTCTCTACGGCTTCAGCCGGGCGCGCGGGGCGGCGGGCGACGTCGTCGAGCTCGGCACGACCAACCTGCGTGTCGGCGTCACCCCCGCGCTGGAAGCGGACGTCATCCTGCAGCCCTACCGACACATCGCCGCTTCGCCCGGCCAGCCCGCCCAGGCGGGCGTGGGGGACCTCACGCTGCGCGCCAAGCTGAACCTTCAGCAGCCGGACGGCGCGACGCCGGGTCGAGCGGCCTACGGCGTCCTGCCCTTCGTCGAACTTCCGCTCGACCGCCGCGACGGCATCGCCAGCGACGGCGTGGGCGGCGGCTTGATCCTGCCGGTCGACGTGCAGCTCAGCCGCGCCTTCTCGCTCGGCCTGAACGCCGGCGTGCATGTCGTCCGGGAGGACCCCGCGCGCGGCTACGAACCGCAGGTGCTGCTCTCGGCATCGCTCGGGCAGGACTGGAGCGAGCGCGTGGGGACTTTCTATGAGGTCGCGGCGGTCGTGAACCGCCTCGATCCCGCCGGGCAGATGGTCAGCCTGAACACGGGCGTCACCCTCAAGGTGACCAAGACGCTGCAGCTCGACGCCGGAGTGAACGTCGGCGTCACCCGGGCGAGCGATCCCGTCACCGCCTTCGTCGGCGTGTCCGCGCGGTTCTGAGGAGGAATCGGAGGTGAGCACGGTCGCGCCGAACGTCGAGCCCGAGCGGCCCGCCTCCAGCCTCTCGCTATCCAACGTGCACGGCTCGATCGCTACGCCCGCCGCGGGCGCGGGCTGGCTGGCCAACTACCGCGCCTTCGCCGGGCCCGCGCTGCTGGTCAGCGTCGGCTACATGGACCCCGGCAACTGGGGCACC
>CAXSHO010000136.1:0-8092 GCA_964237305.1 uncultured Caulobacteraceae bacterium | reverse complement strand
TGTCGAGCAACGAGGAGGCCTCGAAGCTGGCGACGGGGTAGGCGCAGTAGTCGGCCGCGTAGTAGGCGCTGGGCCGGCCGTTGCCGCTCTCGCCCAGGCCGCCGAAGGGCATGGCGGCGGCGGCGCCCGTGGTGGGCCGGTTCCAGTTCACCACCCCCGCCCGGCTGAGGTCGAGGAACCGCCTCCACAGCGCCGGGTCGTCGCTCACCAGCCCGGCGGCCAGGCCGAAGCGCGTGGCGTTGGCCAGCTCCACCGCCGCCTCGAAGCTCGGGGCGCGGCGCACCTGCAGCACGGGGGCGAAGATCTCCCCGTCGGGGGCGTCCACGCCGGTGACGTCCAGCAGCGCGGGGGTGACGAAGGCGTCGGACAGGCCGTCCACGCGGCCGAACGGGCGCAGTGGTCGCGCCCCGGCGGTGCGCAGTCCCTCCACGGCGGTGCGAGCGGCCGCGGCGGCGCGGGCGGAGATGAGCGGACCCATGAAGGGCTCCTCCGCCGCGTCCCACACGCCCACCCGCAGCCGGTCGGCCAGGGCGAGCACCGCATCGACCACCGCATCGCCCGCGCGGCCCTCCGGCACGATCAACCGGCGCGCGCACGAGCAGCGCTGGCCGGTGGTGACGTAGGCGGACTGCGCGACCAGCGCCGCCACCGCCTCGGGGTCCGCCGCGTCCCACACCACCAGCGGGTTGTCGCCGCCGAGCTCCAGCGCCAGCGTCACCTCCGGCCGGTCCACGAAGGCGCGGCGGAACACCCGGCCCGCGTCCGCCGAGCCGGTGAACAGGAGGCCGTCGATCCGCTCGGCCAGGAGCGCCGCGCCCGTGTCGCGCCCGCCGGGCAGGAGGTTGAACACGCCCGCGGGCAGGCCCGCCGCCTCCCAGCACTCGGCCATGCGCACGCCCGCCAGCGGCGTCTCCTCGCTGGGCTTGAAGACCACCGTGTCGCCCGCGAGGAGGGCGGGCACGATATGGCCGTTCGGCAGGTGGCCCGGGAAGTTGAACGGGCCCAGCACCGCCATCTCCCCGTGGGGCCGGTGGCGCAGCACGGCCCGGCCGAAGGCGGTGGCGCTCTCGCGCTCCCCCGTGCGCTCGGCGGCGGCGGCTATGGAGACCTCCACCTTGGCGGCCATGGAGGCGAGCTCGGCGCGGGTCTCCCACAGGGGCTTGCCCGTCTCGCGGCTGAGGTCGCGGGCGAAGGGCTCGGCGCGCGCCTCCAGCTCCGCCTTGAAGCGGCGCACCAGGGCGACCCGCGCCTCCCGCGGCCGGTCGGCCCAGCTGCGGAAGGCGGCGCGGGCGGCGGCCACGGCGCGGGCGGCGTCGGCGGCGTCGGCTGTCGCGCCCTCCCACACCGTCTCGCCCGTGGCGGGATCGGTGGAGCGCAGGAGGGGGCCCAAGCCCTGCGACCAGGCGCCTGCGATGAACATCCCGCCCGTCATGGCCTCACCCTCACCCGCTCGCCCGCCCTCGCCCCCAACGCCGCCGCGGCGCCGGCGGCGAGCCTCACCTGGTCGCCGTCCATCTCCACGGAGGCGCGCACGGCGCGGAACCCCTTCACCCGGTCGAGCGACACCAACCGCACGGCCGTGCCGGGAGCGGCCTCGTCGGGGTGGAGGCGCACCGTCCGGCTCTCGCGCACGGTGCGGATGTCGTCGCGGGGGCAGCTCATGGTGGGGCCGGCGTCGAAGATGTCCACCAGCCCCGCCCGGCGGAAGCCCTCCCGCTCCAGCAGAGCCCGCGCCGCCTCGCCCTCGCGGTGCACGCGGCCCACCGACTCGCGCGCCGCCTCCGGCAGGAGCTCCAGGTAGATCGGGTGGCGCGGCGCCAGGTCCAGGATGAACTGCCCGTCGGTGGAGGCGCTCATCAGGTCGGCCTGATCGAAGGGCAGGCGGAAGAACTTGCAGCCGACCGCCTCCCAGAACGGGCAGGCGCCGTCCTCGTCGAACCAGCCGCGGAGCTCGGCCAGCACCGTGTCGGCGAAGCGGGTGGGGTCGGCGGCGATCAGCAGGTAGCGGCTCAGCGCCAGCAGCGCGCCCGCCCCGCCCCGCCGCCGTTCCGGCCGCAGGAACAGCGAGCCCACCTCCGTCCAGCCCGCGCACTCGTTCACCAGCACCAGCGCCCCGTGGTCGAAGCGCGCGCCGGTGGCGACGGAGTGTTGCGCCAGGGTCGTGGCGCGGAAGGAGAAGAAGGGTCGCTTCAGCCCCACCGCCGCCTTCACGCCGCACACCCCCTCGATCCGGCCGGTGTCGGTCTCCTCCAGCATCAGCGTGTACCAGGCCTCGACGGGAGCCAGGGCGCCGGAGAAGCTGGCCTGCGACACCTCCAGCCGCTCGCGCAGGGTGGGCGCGTCCTCCGGCAGGCTGGTGAAGCCGCGGCCGGAGAGCACCGCCAGCTCCATCATGGCGTCGAAGTCGTCCGGCCCCGCGGGGCGCACCACCAGCATGCCCGGTGAGTAGCGGAAGGGGCGCGGCGGGGTAACCCCGCCGCCGGGCCTGTCCCGCCGCGCGGCGGGCGGCTAAACGCCCGGCGCATGAGCGCTGACATCATCGACGGCAAGGCCCACGCCGCCCGCCTCCGCGCAGTCGTGGCGAAGGCGGTGGCGACACTGCACGGCGACCACGGCGTCCTGCCGGGGCTGGCGGTGGTGATCGTGGGCGAGGACCCCGCCTCCACCATCTACGTCCGCAACAAGGGCGAGCGGACACGCGAGGCGGGCATGCACTCGGTGACGCACCGCCTGCCCGCCGACGTGGCCGCCGACGAGCTCCTGCGGCTGGTGGCCGCCCTGAACGCGGACGAGGCGATCGACGGCGTGCTGGTGCAGCTGCCCCTGCCGCCGCACATCGACAGCGCCGCGGTGCTGGCGGCCGTGCATCCGGACAAGGACGTGGACGGCTTCCACGTGGTGAGCGCCGGGCGCCTCGCCATCGGCGCGCCCGGCCTCGTCCCCTGCACGCCGCTGGGCTGCCTCCTCCTGCTGCAGGACGCCCTGGGCGACCTCCAGGGCGCGGAGGCCGTGGTGCTCGGCCGGTCCAACATCGTGGGCAAGCCCATGGCGCGGCTTCTCCTGCAGGCGGATTGCACGGTGACGGTGGCGCATTCGCGCTCCCGCGACCTCCCCGCGCTGTGCCGGCGCGCCGACATCCTGGTGGCGGCGGTGGGGCGGCCGGAGATGGTGCGCGGCGACTGGATCAGGCCGGGCGCCGCGGTGATCGACGTGGGCGTCAATCGCGTACTCTCCCGCGATCCGGAGAAGGCGGCGGCGGGGGGCACGCGGGTGGTCGGCGACGTGCTCTTCGCCGAAGCGCTGGAGACGGCGGGCGCGCTCACCCCCGTGCCCGGAGGCGTGGGCCCCATGACGATCGCCTGCCTGCTGCGCAACACGGTGACCGCCGCCTGCCTGCGGCGCGGCCTCCCGCAGCCGGACATGGATGAGGCCGCCGACCCCCACCCTTCCCTTTGATGGTGCGGTGAACCGGTTCTTAAGCGGGCGGCCTCATGGTCGGCGTCCCGGCCACGCTCACAGGCGCCGCGATGAACGCCATCTCCCTGCCCTATGACGCCGGCCTGCTGGCGGCGGCCTTCGCGGTTTGCGCCGCGGCCGCGGGCGGCGTCTATCGCATCCGGGCGCGGCTCAACAGCGCGACGGGCGCGGTGCGCAACGTCTGGCTGGTCTTGTGCGGCATCCAGGCGGGGGCGGGGCTTTGGGGCTTCGACATCCTGGCCAGCCTGGCCGCCCGCACCGGGCTGACCACCGGCTACGATCCGGTGGGGGTGATCGGCTCGCTGATGCTGGCGGTGGTCGGCTGCGGGCTGGGCTTCGGGATGGCGTGGACGGGCGGCGAGGCGGTCCGGCGGGCCACCGGCGGGGTGATCGTCGCGCTCACCGCCGCGGGCGTGCAGGGCGCCTGCGTCCTGTCGCGCCACATGCCGGCGGTCGTCCACTGGGAGCCGATCGTCATCTGGGCGTCGGTGGTGGCGGGCGTCGTGCTCGCCGCGGCCTCCGTGCTGGCGGCCGGACCGGCCAAGCGGACGGTCTCGCAGCTCGTCGGCGCGGCGCTCCTCACCGCCTCCACGGTGTCGGCGCACGCCATCGCCGTCGCGGGCCTGAGCTTCACGCCGGTGAGGGTCGAGCACCTCCCCGCCGGCCTGCTGGACGGGACGGCCATGCTGCTCCTCGCCTGCCTGGTGTCGGTGCTGATGATCGCCGCCGGGCTGGGCGCCGCCTACATCGACGACAACTCCAGCCGCCGCGCCCTCCAGCGCATGCAGCGCCTGGCGAACGCCACCCGGGAGGGCATCGCGGTGCTGGGCGACGATCGGCGCGTGCTGGACTGCAACGCCGCGCTGGCCGAGCTGTTCGGCGGCCGGTCCGAGGACCTGGTGGGCCGAAGCCTGTCCGACCTCGTGTCGCTCCCCGACGGGGACGACGGCCCGCGCCTGGACGCCCGCAGGGAGGGCGACCTCCTCGCCGCGGACGGCGCCCGCCTGCCGGTGGCCGTGACGCTGCACTTCGTGGCCGAGCAGGGCGAGGACGGCCGGCCCGGCCTGATCGCCACCTTCGCCGACCTGCGCGAGCAGCGCGCGGCCGAGGAGCGCATCCGCTTCCTCAACGAGCACGACGGGGCGACGGGCCTGCCCAACCGCGCCGCCTTCCTCCGCCAGCTGCACGAGGCGCTGCCGGCGACGCTCGCGGGCGAGGGCCCCAGCCTGGGGTTGCTCATGGTGCGCGTCACCAACAGCCAGGAGGTGAACGCCGTCCACGGCCACGCGGCGGGCGACGCGCTCCTGGCCAAGGTGGGCGAGCGGCTGAAGCGCTTCGCCGGCGAGGTCGGGGGCGTGGCGCGACTGGGCGGCAACGAGTTCGGCTTCCACTTCCCCAGGGCCGCCGAGATGGCGGAGGACGGGACGGACCAGGCGCTCTTCGCCAAGTTCTCGCGCCACATGGCCCGGCCGTTCGTCTGGCGGGGGCAGGCGCTGGAGCCCCGCATCCGGGCGGGCGTGGCCTGCGCGCCGCAGGACTCGAGCTCGGTGGAGGAGCTCATGACGCACGCCGACTCCGCGCTGCAGGCCGAGGAGAAGGATGCGATCAACGGCGTCGCCTACTTTCGCCGCGACCTCCACGAGGCCTCGGTCGCCCAGCGCGCGCTGGCGCAGGACCTGAAGCACGCCATCGCCGCCGACGAGCTGAGCGTGCACTACCAGCCGCAGGTCCGGTCCGAGGACGGTTCGCTGTGCGGGTTCGAGGCGCTCGTGCGGTGGACGCACCCGACGCTCGGCTTCCTGCCGCCCGACCGCTTCATCGGGGTGGCCGAAGCCAACGGGCTGATCGGCGCGCTCGGGGAGTGGGTGCTGCGCCGCGCCTGCCTGGACGCCGTCTCCTGGCCGCGGCCGACGCCCGTGGCGGTGAACCTGTCGCCGCTGCAGGTGGGCGAGCCGGGCCTGCCGTCCCGCGTGCACGAGATCCTGCTGGAGACCGGCCTTTCTCCGGGCCGGCTGGAGCTTGAGATCACGGAAAGCGCGCTGTTCCGCGACTTCCAGCGCGCGCTGGACACCCTGCGCCGCCTCAAGGCGCTGGGGGTGAAGATCGCCATGGACGACTTCGGGACGGGCTTCTCCTCCCTTTCGACGCTGCAGTCCTTCCCCTTCGACAAGATCAAGATCGACAAGAGCTTCGTGGAGGGCGTGGGCAAGCTGGAGCGCTCCACCGTGATCGTGAAGGCGGTGCTGGGCATCGGCCGCGGCCTCGCCATCCCCGTGGTCGCGGAAGGCGTGGAGACGGAGGAGCAGATGCGTTTCCTGCGAGACGAGATGTGCGCCTCCGTGCAGGGCTACCTCATCGGCAAGCCCGGGCCCGTGGACCTGCACCGGCCGCTGTTCTTCGAGAGCTCCGACCGTGGCCGGACGTCGCAGGCGGCTGCGGCCGCGTGACGAGGACGCCCGGCCCGACCGCCCGCTGAGCGCGGTCGCGCCGCCCGGCGGCGTGGGACGAGTCGGAATCGGCGCTTCCGCCCCGTGCGAGTCCGTGTTGAGGTTCGTCCTGGGGTGCGACCGGGCGACGCGCGCCCTGACGATCGTCCGCCCGAAGGATCGATCCGGCCATGGCCGACAAGCGCAAGCCGCTCATCCTGACGCTGGAGCCGCTGGAGCTCACCGCCCACGACGCGGCGCCTGAGCCGCCCCACGACGCGGCGACGCCCGAGCCGGCGCCCGCGCCCGCGCCGGCGCTCGCGGCTTCGTCGGCTGCGGCGCTCCCCGGGGCGCCGAAGCGCCGCGAGCCCGGTCCCCGCACCCCCGCCAAGGCTCCCAAGGCGGCCAAGACGGCCAGGCCGCCAAGGATGAAGGTGGTGCGCCCGCCGAGTGCCCCGGCAGAAGCGGGGCCCCTCCTGGCGCGATGGGCCTACCCGGCGGCGCTCGTCGCGGGGGTGCTCTGGGCCGGGTGCCTGCTCACCTTCGTCATGGGGTACGAGCGCGGCGGCTTCGCCTTCGACTACGCGCCGTTCCGCTTCACCGTCACCGCGGGCCTGGCGCTCCTGCCCGCCCTGCTGCTCCTGATGTTCGCCTATCTCCTGCGGCAGGGCACGCGTCTGGCGGACGAGGCCCGGCGCGCACGGACCTTCGCCGACACGCTGGCGGGGCCGGCCGCCGCCGCGGCCCTGACGGCGGCGGGAAGCGTGACGCGCATCCGCGAGGAGATCGCCCGCGCCCAGGCCGCCGCCGACGAGGCCGCCCGGCGCATGACCGCCCTCCACGCCTCGCTCGCGGAGGAGACGCGGCTCGTGTCGGAGGCCGCCGCCCAGGCGGAACGCGCCGCCAGCCGCCTCGGCGGACGGCTGCAGTCGGAGCGGGCGGAGCTGAGCAGCCTGTCGGGGACGCTGGACGGCCAGCTGGCCGCCGCCGCCGAGGGGGCCGCGCGCCACGCCCGGCTCGCCGCCGAGGCCTCGGACCTCGCGGGCGCCAACCTCCAGGAGGCGCAGGCCGCGCTCGCCGCGCGGACGGCCGACCTCGTGTCCGCCGCCGCCGACACGGCCCGGGCGGCGCAGGGGGCGGGAGACGGCCTGCACGAGGAGACCGAGCGGCTCGGCCGCCTGGGCGCCGGGCTCAGGGCCGAGCAGGCGCAGTGGTCCGCCGCCTCCGCCAAGCTCCTCGCCGACGAGGAGGACGCCGCCGTGCGGCTGGAGACCCAGCGGGCCCGCTTCGCCGAGACCGCGGCCGAGACCCAGGCGGGGGCGGAGGCGCTCACCACCGCCTCCGGCCAGGGCGTGGAGGCGCTGCGCGCGATGGTGGGGGAGGCCGTGCGCCAGGTGAACGCCCTGGCCGAGGCGGCGCGCAGCCAGACGCAGAACGGCTCGGCCTACGTCGCCGCGCAGCGCGAGGCGGTGGAGGCAGAGGTGCGCGCGGCGCTGGAGCGGCTGTCGCACGCCGCCGACGACGCCCGCCTCGCCGCCGCGACCGCAGCTCAGACGATCACCGCCGAGGCGTCGGCCGCGGGCGAGGCCGCGCGCCTGCGCATCGAGGGCATGGGCGAGGCGGCCTTCGCCGCGGGGCAGCGCGCCGACCAGGTGTTCGACACGCGGCTGGCCGCCGCCAAGCGCGCCATCGACGCGCAGGCCACGCTGGTGGAGGACGCCGGGATGCGCTCCGCCCAGAGGATCGAGGCGGGGATCGAGGCGGTCCGCGCCGCGCTCGGCGAGGCGGAGGGCATGGCCGCCGAGGTGGAGCGCCGCTTCGACCGCCTGCCGCAGGCCGCCGCCGCCGCCCTCCCGCCCGCACCGGCCGCCCTCGCGCCGTCCCAGGAGCCCTCCGCACCGATCGTCGCCGCCGCCGAGCCGTCCGCGCCCGAGCTGCGTCCCCGCCTGCGCCCCGCCGCGGCCGAGGAGACGCTGTTCGAAGCCGCCGACGCGGAGCCCCGCCCCGAGCCCGACGCCGGAGACGAGCCCGCGCCCGAACCCGTCGCGGCCGCGCCTCCCGAACCCGCGGCCGTCGAGGGCGGCTGGTCGTGGAAGGACCTCCTGTCCGCCATGGACGAGGGCGGCCCGGCGCTGGACGACGACGCCCTGGCCGAACGAACGGCGGTTGCTCATCCCCGGCTGATCCGT
>CAXSHO010000135.1:4895-8145 GCA_964237305.1 uncultured Caulobacteraceae bacterium | reverse complement strand
GAGATCGGCGGGAGACGGGGGCAGGTCCCCGGTGCGCGTGCCGGGCTCCGCAGGCCGCGACGACGCCGGTGCGGCCGGCGGTGGGGATGGGGCGCACGGGGCGGGGTCTCCGAACGGGACACCGCGCGGACGCGGCGTTCAACCTCCGGTCGCACCTGCAGCCCCCGTGCCGGTCCGGCGCGGAGGCTGCGCGCGCCCCGTCAGGCCGCCTTCTGGAGCGACTTGGTGATCATGGCCACCGCGCCCTCGCGGTCGGTCTTCTCGATCACGGCCACCTCGCGGGCCATGCGGTCGAGCGCCGACTCGTACAGCTGGCGCTCGCTGTAGGACTGCTCGGGCTGGCTGTCCGCCCGGTGCAGGTCGCGCACCACCTCGGCGATGGAGACGAGGTCGCCGGAGTTGATCTTGGCCTCGTACTCCTGCGCGCGGCGGCTCCACATGGTGCGCTTGATGCGCGCGCGGCCCTTGAGCGTGTGCATGGCCTGGTGGACGACGTTGTCCTCCGCGAGCGACCGCAGGCCCGAGGCCTTCGCCTTCTTGGTGGGGACCCGCAGCGTCATCTTCTCGTGGTCGAACGTGATCACGTAGACCTCGAGCACGTAGCCGGCGACTTCCTGCGTCTCGATGGCGGCCACCTTGCCCACGCCGTGGGCGGGGTAGACGACGGCGTCGCCGACCTGGAATTCCGTGGTGATCGTGGTCATGCGGGAAGGTCCTCACATCGCTGTCGCGTTCCCGTCGCGGAGGGTTCCGCGCCGGCCGCCGCCGGCCGGGCCGGACTGCTCCCAGCCCGCCGATCACGTGATCGAGGCGGAACCGCCAGGGTGCACAGGACCCTGCCCGGATGGCTGCGAGCGGACGTAGGCACGGCCGACGGAGGATGGCGGCCTGACGGATGCGCGAGACCGCTCGCGTCCACTCGTCGCCGTGCGGACGTCATAGCACGAACCCTGCGCTTCTGAAAGCGCGAGGCCTCACAACGGCTTGACGCCGCTCAACGGAGCGGCTTCCGCCCCTGAAGGGAGCGGCAGCGCGTCAGGAGCCGCGGCCGGGCGCCGGGTCGAAATACTTCTCGAACTTGCCCGTCTCGCGTTCGAAGTCGTCGCGATCGGCGGGGGGCGTGCCCTTCACGGTGATGTTGGGCCAGATCTTGGCGTACTGCGTGTTGATGGTCAGCCAGCGCCCGTCGGCCGAGTCTTCGGTGTCGGGCTTGATGGCGTCCACCGGGCACTCGGGCTCGCACACGCCGCAGTCGATGCACTCGTCCGGATTGATGGCGAGGAAGTTCTCGCCCTCGTAGAAGCAGTCGACCGGACAGACCTCCACGCAGTCCATATACTTACATTTGATGCAAGGGTCGGTGACGATGTAGGTCATGGGCGGCGGGTTGGGAGGGGGCGCGGGAGGAGCCGGGCGCGGCCGGGGACATCCCAGCCGGGCGAGGGGTTGTCAACGCCCGCCGTGCGACCGAACGCCGTCGGCCGGCTTCACAGGCCGTTAAGGACGACGCGGGAGGCTGCCTCAAAGGACAGAGATGGCGGCCATGGGCGGAATTGCGGGACTCTGGGGTGCGGCGGGGCGCAGGCGCGAGGCCGCCCTCGCGGCGCGGCTGGAGGCGATCAGCCGCTCCCAGGCCATGATCGAGTTCACGCCGCAGGGCGTCATCCTCTCCGCCAACGCCAACTTCCTCGCGCTGATGGGCTACACGGCGCAGGAGGTGATCGGGCGCCACCACAGCCTGTTCGTCGCGCCGGAGGACCGGGAGAGCGAGGCCTACAAGGCCTTCTGGCGGGAGCTGGCCGAGGGCCGCTTCTGCTCCGCCGAGTTCCGCCGCCTGGCCAAAGGGGGGCGCGAGGTGTGGATCCAGGGCTCCTACAACCCCATCCTCGGCGCGGACGGGCGGGTGGCCAGCGTGGTCAAGTACGCCAGCGACGTCACGCCGGCGCGGCTGCGCAACGCCGACTTCGAGGGCCAGCTCAACGCCATCCGCCGCGCGCAGGCGGTGATCGAGTTCGACCTGGAGGGCCGCATCCTCACCGCCAACGAGAACTTCCTGGCGGTGATGGGCTACACGGCGGAGGAGGTCGTCGGGCGCCACCACAGCCTGTTCGTCGACCCGGAGGAGGCGGCGGGAAGCGGCTACGCCGACTTCTGGACCCGCCTGCGCAAGGGCGAGTACTTCGCCGCGGAGTACAAGCGCTTCGCCAAGGACGGCCGCGAGGTGTGGATCCAGGCCTCGTACAACCCGATCTTCGACCTGTCGGGCGCGCCCTGCAAGATCGTCAAGTTCGCCACCGACATCACGGACGCCAAGATCCGGAGCGCCGACGCCCAGGGGCAGATCGAGGCCATCGGCCGCGCCCAGGCGGTGATCGAGTTTGACATGGACGGCGTGATCCTCTCGGCCAACGACAAGTTCCTGCGCGCGGTGGGCTACTCCGCGGCGGAAGTGGTGGGCCGCCACCACCGCATGTTCGTCGAGCCCGGCTACGGCGACAGCGCGGAGTACCGCCGGTTCTGGGCGCGGCTGAACGAGGGGGAGTACCTGGCGGCGGAGTTCCAGAGGTTCGGCAAGGGCGGGCGCGAGGTGTGGATCCTCGCCTCCTACAACCCGATCTTCGATCCCGCGGGCCGGCCGGTGAAGGTCGTCAAGTTCGCCAACGACATCACGGAGGAGGTCGCCCGCCGCCGGGAGATGAAGCAGCTGTCGCTCGTGGCCAACGGCACGGACAACTCGGTGATCATCACCGACGCGAACCGCCGCATCGAGTACGTCAACGCCGGCTTCGAGCGCCTGACCGGCTACACCTCGGCCGAGGCGATCGGCCGACAGCCGGGCGAGCTCCTGCAGGGCGCGCACACCGACGCCTCCAGCGTGAAGCGCATCCGCGACAGGCTGAACCGGGGCGAGGCCTTCTACGAGGAGATCCTGAACTACTCCAAGTCGGGCGAGCCCTACTGGATCAGCCTGGCCATCAACCCGGTGCGCGACGCCGACGGCCGCGTCGAGCGCTTCATCTCCATCCAGGCCAACGTCACCGAGACCAAGCAGCGCGCGCTGGAGTTCACGTTGAAGCTGGACGCCATCGGCCAGTCCAACGCCATCGCGGAGTGGACGCCCGCCGGCGCGCTCCTGGGGGCCAACGCCGCGCTCGCCCGCTGGCGCGCGGCCACCTCCGGCGGGGAGACGTCGCTGGAGGCGCTGCTCTCCTCCGACGACCGGCGGCGGGTGGCGGGGGGCGAGGCGGTG
>CAXSHO010000135.1:0-4885 GCA_964237305.1 uncultured Caulobacteraceae bacterium | reverse complement strand
TGAACCCGTAGCGGTAGAGCGCGGCGGGGAATAGGGCGAGGCGGTGCGGCGGGAGGTGTCCTGGCCGCGGACGGACGGCCAGCCCATGCAGCTGGACGCGGTCTTCTCCTGCATCCGCGACCTCAACGGGCAGGTGTCGCGCGTGGTGATGTGCGCCGCCGACGTGTCCGCCCGGCGCACGGCCATCGTGGAGACCACCCGCGCCACGCAGGACGTGCTCCAGTCGGGCGTGCGCATCGCCGAGATCGTGTCCAACATCGACGCCATCGCGTTCCAGACCAACATCCTGGCGCTGAACGCGGCGGTGGAGGCCAGCCGCGCGGGCGACGCGGGCCGGGGCTTCGCCGTGGTCGCCGCCGAGGTCCGCGCCCTGGCCCAGCAGTCCGCCGCGGCCGCCAAGCACATCAACGCGCTCGTGGCCGAGAGCCGCGACCGCATGGCCGCCCTGTCCACCTCGCTGTCCAAGCTGGACGGCGGGGATGAGGCGACGCCCGCCCCCGAGCTCCGGCGCATCGCCGCCTGAGCTCCGCGCGGGCCGCGGCCCGCGCCCGCCGGCGTCCCGATGCGCAGGGGCGCGCCCGTCCGCCGCGGTGCGGCTGCGACACGGTGACCGAAGGCGACGTCCCACGCCGCCGCGCCCGCCGCGCCCGCGCTCCTCATCGAGCGCCCGTCCGTGCGCCCACGGGAGGCGCAGGCCCCGCCCTCGGCTCGCAAGTTCATGAAAGATGGAGCTTATCCCAAGTAAGAACCTTTCGCGTCGGAACGTTAAAATCCGAGTAGTCACGTCCGCGGGTGTAACAACGCGCGCGTGATTGACTCGGACCGGCCACGGTAGGATAAGTCCACGTCGGCGGTTTGCTTGACGGGGATGGGGGCGTCCCCGGTCGAATAGCCCTTCATCCAAGATGTCGCCGCGCGGAAGCGTGGTGGAGGCGCCTTGCGGCCTTTCGGGGGCGTGCGGCGGCGCGCGGATGGTCGCCGATGATCGACGGCCGCGGACGCGCCTGGGGGTCGTCATGGAACTCGATCGCAACTTCTCCTTCCGGCCGATGCCCGCCATCGCGCGGCCGGTCCACTTCCCGTTCCCGTTCCTGCCCAACCCGCTGGGGCCGCTGGCCGGGCTGCCGGGCAAGTGGGCGGGCAAGGGTTTCAACGCGATCTGGCGGCCGCACTTCAAGCAGCAGGACCGCTTCCTGGAGCTGAACCTCACCGACGAGGTGCTGACCTTCGAGGGCATCAGCGGGCCGATCCCCAACCGCGGCCTCCTGCAGGACGACATCGACATGTTCGGCCTGACCTACATGCAGCAGATCTCCGACATCTCCGGCGCGGGCCTGCACATCGAGCCCGGCATCTGGGCCGTCGTGCCCTCGACGACGGCTCCGGCCGAGCCCGCGACGGTGGTGCGCATGGCCTCCATCCCGCACGGCACCACCATCCTGGCGCAGGGGACGTCGCTGTCGGTGAACGGGCCGCCGCAGTTCGACGACGTGAACCTGATCCCGTTCGGCGTGGGCGGCGTCCCCCCTGTGAACGGGGCCAACAACCAGGCCTTCAACCAGGCCAAGCAGACCTTCCCGGAGCTGGACCTGGCGGTCGCCTCCAACTTCCGGCTGCCCTCGCCCAACCTCGCCGCGATCACGCAGGACATGGTGATCAACCCCAACCTCGTGCTGAAGCAGGCCATCGCGGGGCAGAACATCCTGCACACCACCGTGCTCAAGGTGTCCACCAGCTCGTCGGCGCCTCAGGCTGGGGGCGTGCCGATCGTGGGGGGCGGCACGTCCAACACCGCCTTCCTCAAGGGGGCGGCGGGCGGGCCGAACGCCGTGTCGGCCCGGGTGGACGCGGTGTTCTGGCTGGAGACGGTGCAGGGCGTGAACGGCGCGCCCAACCACCAGCAGCTCCAGTACACGCAGACGGTGCTCTTGAACTTCAACGGGCTGAGCTGGCCGCACGTGTCGGTGGCCACGCTGAAGCCGCAGTCCACCGTCCACCTGCCGGTGACCTGGCTCGACCCGCACATCCCGCCCGAGCTCCTGCGGCGGGTGCAGCCGCACCTGCCCGACCCCGGGCCGCCGGTGGAGCGCCCGCACAGCTGAGGTCCGGGGCGCCCCGGGAGGGACGTCAGGCCGGCGGCGGGAGGAGGTCGGAGTACAGGCTCCGCGCCTCGGACGCCGGCCCCCGGCGCTCCCCCGCCCGCTCGTAGCGCACGCTCAGCACCCGCCCGCCCAGGGCGAAGGTGAGGGCGTCGCCCGGGCGGAGCAGGCGCGAGGCCTTGTCCAGCCGCGTCTCGGCGCCTGCCCGGATGAGGCGGACGCGGCCGTCCTCGATCGTGCGGCAGGCGAGCGCGCGGGTCTTGAAGAAGCGGGCGCGCCAGAGCCACACGTCCGCCCGGCAGGCGGGGTCGCCGGAGGTGTCCGTCACGCGGAGGCGGCCGGTGCGGCGGCGGGCCGGCTCCGCCTCGGTCGGCGGCGGGCGCGCCGGGGCGCGGCGTCCGCGGGGGCCGGAGCCGGAGCCGCGGCTTCCGGGGCGAGCTTCAGGCCCGCCAGCGCCGCGAAGGGCGAGCCGGGGCGGGCCGGGGCGGGCTCGGCGCCGGGAGGCGCGACCGCCGCGCGCCGCCTGCGCCACAGCGAGCCGTTCCCGGGCTCCGGCGCGCCGGCCCGGGCGTAGCCGAGCGCCTTGAGGAGCCGCACGGTCTCGTCCTCGCTCCAGCCGAGCGCGGCGGCGGCGCCCTCCGGCAGGCGGGACGCACCGCGCTCGGCGGGCAGGCGGCGCAGCTCGGCGTCCAGCCGCTCCAGCGCCTCCACGGGGACGGAGAGCCCGGCCACCGCGCGCAGGCCGTAGGCGGCCAGGGCCGCGGGGTGCGGCGGCGGCTCGGGCAGGCGGGCCAGGGCGTCGGAGGCCGGGCGCCAGGCAGGGGCGAGGCGCCGCGCGAAGGCTGCGGCGTGGGCGCGGGCCTCGGGCGCCAGCAGGGCGGGGAGGAACAGGCTGAAGGCGCCGAACCGCACCCCCAGCGCCTTGAGCGCGCGCCGCTCCTTGAGGCTCAGGGCGGCGACCTCGGCGGCGACCTCCGCCCGGTCCAGCACGCCGCCCCCCTCGATCATGCGATAGGCGATCCCGCGCGACAGCCCGCGAAGCGCGCCCGTGGCCACCGCCTCCGCCAGCGCCTTCAGCGGGGCGAGCAGCGCGGTGGAGCGGGCGGCGACGAAGGCCTCCAGCCGGCGTTGGGCGCGCTCGCGGGCGTGGTGGAGGTGCGACTGGCCGGCGTCGGGGCCGCCGTGCAGGGCCACGCGCGGGGCGAAGACGCTTCCGCCCGCGAGCGACCCCGCGGGCTCGCCGCCCCAGGAGACCGTCCCCTCCGCGTCCATGGCGAAGGCGTCGTCGGGCGCGGCGGCCAGCTCGCCCAGCCGACGCGCCAGGAGCGGGCCCACCGCGCGCACCGCCGCCTGGCGCAGCGCGCGGTCCTCCAGCGCGGTGGCGCCGCGGGCGGGCTCGAAGCGCACGCCCAGGAGCCGGCCCACGTCGTGGCCCTCCACCGTGACGGTCCCGTCGTGGCCGACGCCCGCCAGCACGTCCTCGCGCAGGTTCAGGCCGCGCAGGAGGGCGGAGGTGCGCCGGTCGATGAAGCGCTGCATCAGCCGCTCGTGCAGCGTGTCGGAGAGCCGGTCCTCCAGGTCGCGCGTGCGGCCGCGCCAGTGGGCGGGGTCGCGCAGCCAGTCGGTGCGGTTGGCGGCGTAGGCCAGGGTGCGCACCCCCGCGAGCCGCTGGGCCAGGACGTCGATCTCGCCGTGGAGGTTGTCCAGCGCCCGGTGCTGCTCGGCGATCCAGTCGTCGGGCAGGCGCGCGGCCTTGGACGAGAGGTGCAGGAACACCGCGCGCACCATGCGCACGTGCTCGTCCAGCGTCACCTTGCGGAAGTCGGGCGTCTGGCACACCTCCCACAGCCGGCGCAGGCGGGCGCGGTCGCGGACGAGCGGCGCCACCTCCTCGTCGGCGGCCAGGAGGTTGAGCGTGGTCTCGTCCACCGCCTGCTCGGCCAGCTTCAGACCGGGGCGGCCGGGGGGGCGGGCGAGGGAGCGCTGGAGGTCGCGCAGCGAGTCGAAGTCGAGCGCGGCGTTGCGCCACTCCGCCGCCTCCAGCGGCTGGAAGCGGTGCTCGGCGATGGCCTCCACCAGGTCGTCGTCCATCTCGGGCGCCTCGCCGGTGACGCCGAAGGTCCCGTCGGTCTTGTAGCGTCCCGCGCGGCCGGCGATCTGACCGACCTCCTGGGGGGTGAGCCAGCGGGTGCGCTTGCCGTCGAACTTGCGCAGCCCCGCGAAGGCCACGTGGTCGACGTCCATGTTCAGGCCCATGCCGATGGCGTCGGTGGCCACCAGGAAATCCACCTCGCCCGACTGGTAGAGCTGGACCTGGGCGTTGCGCGTGCGCGGGCTGAGCGAGCCCATCACCACGGCCGCCCCGCCGCGCTGGCGGCGGATCAGCTCGGCGATGGCGTAGACGTTCTCCGCCGAGAACGCGACGACGGCGGTGCGCCGGGGCAGGCGGGTGAGCTTCTTGGAGCCCGCGTAGGTGAGGGCCGACAGCCGCTCGCGCGTGACGAATTCGGCTTCGGGCAAGAGGCGGCGGATCAGCGGCGCGGCGGTGGAGGCGCCCAGGAGCAGCGTCTCGTAGCGGCCGCGGGCGTGCAGCAGCCGCTCGGTGAAGACGTGGCCGCGGCCGGGGTCGGCGCAGAGCTGGATCTCGTCCACCGCCAGGAACTCGACCTCGCGGCCCAGCGGCATGGCCTCCACCGTGCAGACGAAGTAGGCCGCCCGGGGCGGGACGATCTTCTCCTCGCCGGTGATCAGCGCCACCGCGCGGGCGCCCCGCAGCTTGACGATCC
>CAXSHO010000134.1:3757-8357 GCA_964237305.1 uncultured Caulobacteraceae bacterium | reverse complement strand
CCGGTCGGACGGCCGAGGTCGCCCGTTTCAGCGACGGCGACGTATCCCCGACCTGGGAGCCGGCCAGGGTGCGGCCGGTTCCGGCCGCGGGGTTTACGGCGCTCGTCAGCCGGCGTCACGGCGACGACGCGACCGAGACATGCCTCGCGTCCCTGCCGATCGGAGGGCGGCGGACCTGTTCGTCGGCCTACAAGTTCTGCTTGATCGCGTCAGGCGAGGCCGACCTGTACGTGCGCTGCGGCCCGACGATGGAGTGGGACACCGCGGCGGGCGACGCCGTGCTCCGCGCCGCGGGCGGGCGGACGCTGGGGCCGGACGGCGCGCCGTTCCGCTACGGCAAGCCGGGCTTCCGCAACGGGGCGTTCGTGGCCACCGGCCCGTACGACCCGCCGCTCATCGGCCCCTTCAGCTGACACCGCAGAGGCGCGGGAGCGACGGCGATGGCGGATTTCATCGAGTTCGAGGCCGTGGTCCTGGCCGGGACGCTGCTCTCGCTGGTGGTGGGCACGGTCGTGCATGAGTTCGGCCACGCCCTGGGGGCGGCGGCCGTCGGCCTGCCGCCCCGCCTGATCAGCATCGGCCAGGGCCCCTATCTCACGCGGCTGCGCCTGGGCGGGGCGTGGCTGGTGCTGCGCGCGGCGCCGGTCGGCGGCTACATCCACACGCCGATCGGGCCGGACACGACGGCGCAGAGCCGCTTCATCATGACCGCCGCGGGCCCGGCCGCCACCGGGCTGATGCTGGCCGCGGCGATCGCCGTCGCCCGCTTCGCCCCCCTGTCGGACCTCGCCAAGGTGTTCTGGGAGGGCGGGGTCCTGGGTCAGGCCGTCATCCTGGCCAACACGGCGATCCCCTACGAGCGCAAGCTGAAGACGCACGTCTCGACCAGCGACGGGCTGAAGCTCATCCGGCTGGCTCGCGGGGAGAACCGCGGCGCGTTCGACCGGCTCCACGCCGCCCTGATCCGCCGCCACCTCCCCGAGGGCGCGCCCGCGCCCGCGCCGTCCCGCCACTTCCCCGAGATCGCGTTCCAGCTCGCACGGCGCGACCGCAGGACCGATGCCTGGGCGCAGGCCGAAGTGACCGCGAGCATGCGCGGGCTGTTGGCCCAGAACGACCTTCCGGACGGCGAGCGCGCGATCGCCGTCGAGCTCCTTGAGCTTTGCGACTTGTACGACGACATCCGCGCCGACAAGGCGGAGCTGAAAGCCCTGGTGCGGCAGCGGCGCTGACGGCGCCGCACCTGCGAAGGCTGGCCTTTCGGCCGCGCTTCGCCTATGTCCGCAGCGCCCCCGAAGCCCCAAGGCCCCTCCCCGCGCAGTCCGCGCTCCGCGGCGTCTCGGCGTGATTCTGAGAGTTCCGCCGGACCATGGAAATTCGCAACATCGCCATCATCGCGCACGTCGACCATGGCAAGACCACCCTGGTGGACCAGCTGCTGAAGCAGTCCGGCTCGGTCCGCGAGAACCAGCACATGGACGAGCGCGCCATGGACTCCAACGACCAGGAGCGCGAGCGCGGCATCACCATCCTGGCCAAGTGCACCAGCGTGCTCTGGCACGGCGAGGCGGGCGACACGCGCATCAACATCATCGACACCCCCGGCCACGCCGACTTCGGCGGCGAGGTGGAGCGCATCCTCGGCATGGTGGACGGCTGCGTTCTCCTGGTGGACGCCGAGGAGGGCGTCATGCCGCAGACCAAGTTCGTGCTGGGCAAGGCGCTGAAGATGGGGCTGAAGCCGATCCTCTGCCTCAACAAGGTCGACCGTCCCCACGCCGACCCCGACCGCGTGCTGAACGACGCCTTCGACCTGTTCGCCGTCATCGGCGCCACCGACGAGCAGCTCGACTTCCCCCACATCTACGCCAGCGGCAAGAACGGCTGGGCCACCATGGACATGGCCACGCCCAACGACACGCTGGCCCCCCTGTTCGACCTGATCGTGCGCCACGTGCCCGAGCCCAAGGTCGTCGCCAATGTCGGCGAGCCCTTCCGCATGCTGTCGGTGCTGATCGAGAGCGACCCGTTCCTGGGCCGGCTCCTCACCGGCCGCATCGAGGCGGGCAAGGCGGTGGCCGGCATGCCTATCCACGCGCTGGACCGCGACGGCCGCGAGATCGAGCGCGGCCGCATCACCAAGGTGCTGGCGTTCCGCGGGCTCAAGCGCCAGCCGGTGGACGAGGCCACCGAGGCGGGCGACATCGTGGCCATCGCGGGCCTCTCCAAGGCGACGGTGGCCGACACCCTGTGCGCCATGGAGGTCACCGCGGCCCTCCCCGCCCAGCCCATCGACCCGCCCACCATCTCCATGACCGTCTCGGTCAACGATAGCCCCCTGGCCGGCAAGGAGGGCGACAAGGTGCAGAGCCGCGTGATCGCCGCGCGCCTGCACAAGGAGGCGGAGTCCAACGTCGCCATCCGCGTCACCGAGACCAGCGAGAAGGACGCCTACGAGGTGGCCGGCCGCGGCGAGCTGCAGCTGGGCGTGCTCATCGAAGGCATGCGCCGCGAGGGCTTCGAGGTCTCCATCAGCCGCCCGCGCGTGGTCTTCCAGAAGGACGAGGAGACCGGCGAGCGCATGGAGCCCATCGAGGACGTGGTGATCGACGTGGACGAGGAATTCTCCGGCATCGTCATCGAGAAGCTGTCCGCACGCAAGGCGGAGCTGAAGGACATGGGGCCCTCGGGCGCGGGCAAGACGCGCATCTCGCTGCAGGCCCCCTCGCGCAGCCTGATCGGCTACCAGGGCGAGTTCCTGACCGACACCCGCGGCTCGGGCGTCTTGAACCGCGTGTTCAGCCACTACGAGCCCTACAAGGGCGCCATCGACGCCAACCGGAAGGGCGTCTTGGTCTCCAACTCCGACGGGGAGACCGCGGCCTACGCCCTGTGGAACCTGGAGGAGCGCGGGACCATGTTCGTGGGCGGCGGCGAGAAGACCTACCAGGGCATGATCATCGGCGAGAACGCCCGGGCCGACGACCTGGACGTCAACCCGATGAAGGCCAAGCAGCTCACCAACGTGCGCGCCTCCGGCAAGGACGAGGCGATCCGCCTGACCCCGCCGCGCCGCATGACGCTGGAGCAGGCCATCGCCTACATCGAGGAAGACGAGTTGGTGGAGGTGACGCCCAAGTCCATCCGCCTGCGCAAGCAGGTGCTGAACCCCTCGTTCCGCAAGCGTCGCGTGAAGGAGGAGTAGGTTTCGACGAGGAAGGAACAACCTTTTCGCGGGCTGGGGAGTTTCGTCTGGGCAGGCGGCTGCGACGCCGTCGTCCTCCATCCAGTACCAAGGAGACTTCCTCATGCGTAACATCGTCTTGATCACGGGCGCGGCCCTCATCCTCTCCAGCGGCGTCGCCGCCGCGCAGTCCGCGGGCGCGGGCGCGGGCCAGCCCTCCGGCTCCGCGGGCGGCGCCGGCTCGGCGGTCGGCACGTCGGGTTCGACCGCAGGCTCCACCGGCGCCATGGGCGGCACGGGCGCCATGTCGGGAATGAGCGGCGGCTCCATGGGCCAGCCGGGCTCCACCGGCACGGGCATGACCCCGGGCACGACCACCGGCGGCACGATGGGCACGGGCTCAGCCGGCACGATGGGCGCGGGCTCCACCGGCACGATGAGCTCCAGCGGGGCGACGGGCTCGCAGCTGAACCAGCCGGGCACGACCACCGGCTCCATGACCGGAACGACGGGCACGTCCATGTCGCAGCCCGGTACGACGTCCAGCACCGGGCGGCGCACCACCACCCGCGGCCGCAGCAGCGGCGCGACGGGGACCACGGGTTCGTCCACCACGACCACGGGCACGACCCCCGGCACCGTGAACTCCACGCCGGGCTCCACGCCCGGCTCGAGCAACGGCCCGGTCGGCCCCGGCGCCTGAGGCTCCGGCCCGCCGGCGCTCTCCCCTCACGGGAGGGCGCCGGCGATCGGGGCTCGCCTCCGCGGGGGCGTCCCCGCAGGCGAGCGGCGGCCTACGGTTTGCTCCTCTCCGGTGCGGATGTCCCAGACCGGGACGGAGCCGGAGACCGACCGCCATGGCCGACGACATCGACCTGCACCTCGGCAAGCGCGTGCGCCGCCGCCGCCGCCTCCTGGGCCTGACCCAGCAGCAGCTGGCGGACAGCGTGGGCATCCGCTTCCAGCAGATCCAGAAGTACGAGTGCGGAGCCAACCGCATCTCCGCCTCACGTCTTTGGCGACTGGCGGAGGCGCTGCAGTCGCCCGTGGGCTACTTCTACGACGGCCTCGCCGAGGCCGACCGCCGCGACGGCCCGTCCGAGGAGAAGGGCGGCGAGGTGCTGGCCCGGAAGGAGACGCTGGACCTGATCCGCGCCTACTACCAGCTGGGCGAGCGCCCTCGCCGCCGCCTGCTCGACCTGGCCAAGTCGCTGCACGGGACGGAGATGACGCTGTAGGCCGGTCCCCCCGGGCGGCGCGGGCCGTATAAGGGCGGGTATGGCCTCCCCCACCCCCGAAGACCTCGCCCGCCTCGAGCCGTTCCTCGTGGCGCTGCACCGGGCGGCCTCCGCCGAGACGCTGCCCCGCTTCCGCACGGACGCGGCGGTGGACGACAAGGGCGCGGCCAACACGCAG
>CAXSHO010000134.1:0-3747 GCA_964237305.1 uncultured Caulobacteraceae bacterium | reverse complement strand
CGGCGGCTACGACCCCGTCACCGCCGCGGACCGGGGCGCCGAGCGCGCCATCCGCCGCCTCATCGCGGAGCACCACCCCGACCACGGCGTGATCGGCGAGGAGGAGGGAGAGGACCGCCCCGACGCGGAGTGGACCTGGGTGGTCGATCCCGTGGACGGCACCCGCGCCTTCGTCGCCGGCCTGCCCTTGTGGGTCACGCTCATCGGCCTGAACCACCGCGGCCGCCCCGTGCTGGGCTCCATCGGCCAGCCCTACCTGGGCGAGCTGTTCCTCGGCCACGCGGGCGGCTCGAAACTGCTGTCGCGCGGCGGCGAGCGGCCGATCCGCGTGCGCCCGCGCCAGCTCACGCAGGCCACCGTGGCCGCCACCGACCCGCACGCCTACTTCGACGGGGCGGAGCTCGGCGCGTGGAACCAGGTGCGCGCCGCCGCCCGCATCGTGCGCCTGGGCGGCGACGGCTACCTGTTCGCACTGGCGGCGCTGGGCGGCGTCGACCTCGTGGTGGAGACCGGCCTCAAGCGGTGGGACATCGAGCCGTGCATCCCCGTGATCGAGGGCGCGGGCGGGATCGTCACCGACTGGCGCGGCCGGCCGCTGGGCGAGTTCGGCCTGAACGCCCGCGGCCAATGCCTGGCGGCGGGCGACCGCGCCTGCCTGGACGAGGCGCTGGTGGCGCTGAAGCGGGCCGCGGCGTGAGTCCTTCCCCGCAGCGGGGAGGACGGGCTCACCAGGCGCCGAGCGCCCGAAGCTCGGCGGCGAGGCGGGAGGGAAGGTGCGCGGCCTCGTCACCGTCCAGGAGGTCGGGCGGGGCGTCCTCGGGCTTGAGGTAGCGCCAGCCCTGGAACGGCCGGCGCGCCGTGGGCGCGACGCGCACCGGCTCGGCGGCCACCACCATGCGGCAGCGCGAGGCGCGACCCTCCCCGTGCGTCTCGATGCGCAGGACCGGCTGGCGGACGACGATCACGCCCTTGATCACCCGGTAGATGGAGCCGCCGTCCTCCACCTCCGCCGCCCGCTTGGGCGTGACGCGGGTGTGCACGATCCAGTCGGGCTCGGCGTGCAGGCGGGCTCGGCGCCAGGCGACCAGCTCGTCCAGCGTGTCGACCCCCACCACGAGCTTGATGATGTGCAGCGGCATCGCGCCGGAGGTAGGCCGTGCGCGCGGAGTCGGGAAGGGCGTCGCACGCCTCCTGTCGGACGACGGCTAGGGCGCCGGCTCCAGCCGGACCAGGAGGGCGCCCTCCGCCACCTGCCCGCCCGCCTCCACGGCGACCTCGGCCACCACGGCGTCGAAGGGGGCGGCGAGGCCGTGCTCCATCTTCATGGCCTCCAGCGTCACCACGGGCGCGCCCTTGGCCACCCGGTCGCCCGCCGCCACGGCGAGCTGGACGATGCGGCCGGGCATGGGGGCGAGAAGCCTGCCGTCGGACGCCGCGCCCGCCGCCGCGCCCACCGGCGGGTCGAGGCCGACCTCGTGGGCTTCGCCCGCCTCGAACAGGAGGGAGGGCCGGCCCCCGCGCACCGGGCCGACGTCGCTCCGCGGCTTGAGGGCGGCCGTCCTCCGCTCGCCGTTCACCCACAGGACCACCTCGCGCCGGGGCGCGGCGTTCAGCCGGAAGCCGGTGAGCTCCGGCGCGTCCAGCAGCGCCGCGCCGCCCGCCGCCGCGTCCTCGCGCAGGTCGGTGGCGTAGCCGTCCAGCAGCGCCTGGCCGAGCGGGCGGGCGGCGGCCAGCGCCTCCTGGCGCTCGGGGATGAAGCCCGTGTCGATGCGCCCGGCGACGAAGTCGGGATCGGCGGCGGCGCGGGCCAGGAAGGCGGCGTTGGTGCGCACGGGGTGCACCTCCACCGCCGCGCAAGCCTCCGACAGCGCGGCGGCGGCGGCCTCCCGCGTCGGCGCGTGCACGATCAGCTTGGCGATCATCGGGTCGTAGAAGGGCGTCACCTCGCCCCCCTCCTCCACGCCGGCGTCGACGCGCACGCGCGGGCCGCCCGGCAGGCGGAACCGCTCCAGCCGCCCCGTCGACGGCAGGAAGCCGGTGGCCGGGTTCTCCGCGTATAGGCGCGCCTCCATGGCCCAGCCGTCGAGCGTGATCTCCTCCTGCCGCAGCGGCAGGGGCTCGCCCGCGGCGACGCGCAGCTGCCACTCCACGAGGTCCAGCCCGGTGACCGCTTCGGTGATGGGGTGCTCCACCTGCAGGCGGGTGTTCATCTCCATGAACCAGATGCGGTCGGCGCGCAGGCCTTCGGACGCGTCGGCGATGAACTCCACCGTGCCCGCGCCGCGGTAGCCCACCGCCCGGGCCGCGGCGACGGCGGAGGCGCAGACGCTCATCCGCACCTCCGGCGTCATGCCCGGCGCGGGCGCCTCCTCGATCACCTTCTGATGGCGGCGCTGCAGCGAGCAGTCGCGCTCGTAGAGGTGGACGACGCTCCCGTGCGCGTCGGCGAACACCTGCACCTCGATGTGGCGGGGGCGGGCGACGTAGCGCTCGATCATCACCCGGTCGTCGCCGAAGCTCGCGGCGCCCTCGCGCTGGGCGGAGGCGAGGGCCGAGGCGAAGTCCTCCGCCCGGTCCACCCGGCGCATGCCCTTGCCGCCGCCGCCCGCCACCGCCTTGATCAGCACGGGGAAGCCCACGGCCGCGGCGCGGGCGGCGAGGTTGACGGCGGACTGGTCGTCGCCGCGCCAGCCGGGCGTCACGGGCACGCCCGCCGCCTCCATGATCCGCTTGGCCTGGTCCTTCGGCCCCATGTCGCGGATGGCCGAGGGCGGGGGGCCCACCCACACGAGGCCCGCCGCCTCCACCGCCTCGGCGAAGTCGGCGTTCTCGCTCAGGAAGCCGTAGCCCGGGTGCACGCTGTCGGCCCCGCTCCCGCGGGCGGCGGCGATCACGCGGGCGATGTCGAGGTAGCTCTCGCGTGCGGGCGGCGGCCCCAGCCGCACGGCGGCGTCCGCCTCGCGCACGTGCGGCGCCTTGGCGTCCGCGTCGGAGTGGACGGCCACCGTCTCCACCCCCATGCGGCGGGCGGTGCGGATCACCCGGCGGGCGATCTCGCCCCGGTTGGCGATGAGCAGGCGCTTGAGCATGCGGCGACGTCGTCTCCCTCCGCGCCGACCTAGCGCGGGCGCATGATGGCTGCTAGGTATTACCGCCATCGTGGGAGGTATTACATGGTGAGCGCCGTCACCCAGAAAGGGCAGGTGACCATTCCCAAATCCGTGCGCGACGCCATGGGCGTGAAGCCCGGCACGCTGGTGGAGGTGCAGGACGACGGCCAGGGCGGGGCCCGGATCGTAAAGGCCGAGCCGTCGGGGCCGGAGGAGCCGCAGGGGTTCGCGCGCTTCGTCGGGATCGGCCGCATACCGGGCGGGCTGACCACGGACGAGTACATGGCGCTGATCCGCGATCCCATCGACGCGTGACCCTTGTCGACAGCAACGTCCTGATCGACGTGCTGGGCCGCGACGCCAGATGGGCGGCCTGGTCTGTGGCGCAGCTCGATGGGGCGCGACGCCGCGGGCTCTGCATCAACGGGATCGTCTACGCCGAGATCGCGCGCACGCTCGACTCCGCCGCCCGGCTGGACGCCTTCCTGGAGCAGGGCGGCATCGCCGTGGCCGACCTGACCCGCCCCGTCCTGTGGGCGGCGGGCGCCGCTCACGGGCGCTACCGCGACGCAGGGGGGGAGCGTGAGCGTGTGCTGCCTGACTTCATCATCGGTGCGCACGCCCAGGAACTCGCCTG
>CAXSHO010000133.1:5128-8433 GCA_964237305.1 uncultured Caulobacteraceae bacterium | reverse complement strand
AGCTCCGCAGCCGCGTGCAGAAGTCGGACGAGGCGGAGACGGTGGACGAGCGCCGCACCGCCGAGTTCTGGACCTTCGAGCGCCCGGTGGACGCCAAGGGCTCCGGCTGGACGCTGGCGCGGGTCGACGCGGCGGAGGCCTGACCACCGTGCGCGGCCGCCCCGCGGCGGTCGTCGCGCTTCTCCTCGCGTTCCTGGCCGCCGGGTGCGCCAGTCCCCGGGCGCCGCCGCCCGCCGCCGGCGCGCACCGGCGGTCCGTGCGGGCGCCGCCGTCGTCGCCCCCGTCGTCGTCGCTGTCGTCGAGGCCGGCGCCTCCCCACGGCCCCGCGCCCCGCACCGCGCCCACAGGCCCGCGCGTCGACAGCCGGCCGCTCGACCCCCTGGCCCAGCCGGCCCCGCGGGAGGCGCCCGCCCCGGCGCCCGCCCGCCTGTCGCGCCTCCAGGACCTCCCGGGCTGGGAGGAGGACGACCACGCCGCCGCCTTCGCCGCCTTCGCCACGGGCTGCGGCGTGGCCCGCGACCCCGACCTGCGCGCCGCCTGCGCCGCCGCCCGCGCCGCCGGGCCGCTGGACGAGGCGGAGGCGCGCCGCTTCTTCGAGGCGCGCTTCCGGGCCGCGCCCGCCCCGGGCGAGGGCGTGCTCACCGCCTACTTCGCCCCGGAGTACGAGGCGCGCACCCGGCCGGACGGCGCCTTCACCGCCCCCGTGCGCCCGCGCCCGCCGTCCGCCGCCGGGGGAACCGGCTACGCCTATGCCGCCGTGGACGACCCCACCGCGCTCCTGGACGGACCGCCGCCCCCGGTCGCCGCGGGCGGGCCGTCGCTGCTCTACGCCGGGCGGGGCGAGATCGAGCGCGCCCCCGCCCCCGACGCCCTGGCCTGGATGCGGCCGGAGGACCTGTTCTTCCTCCAGATCCAGGGCTCGGGCACGCTGGTGTTCGAGACCGGCCGCCGGGCCAAGGCCAACTACGCCGGCGACAACGGCCGCCCGTTCACCCCTATCGCCCGGCCGATGGCCGAGCTGGGCCTCCTCCCACGCAACCGCACGGGGGGCGACGACATCCGCCGCTGGCTGTCGGACCACGCTGGGCCGGAGGCGGATGCGGTCATGCAGCGCAACGCCCGCTACATCTTCTTCGCGCTCACAGGAGACGACGGGCGCGACCCGCTGGGCGCGTCGGGCGTGTCGCTGCCGCCGGGGCGCTCGCTGGCGGTGGACCCCTCGCGCCACCTCTACGGGGAACCCTGGTGGATCGATGCGGACGCGCCGGTGCTGTCGGGGGCCGCCAAGCGCTACCGCCGCCTCGCCATGGCGCTGGACACGGGCTCGGCCATCCGCGGCGAGGTGCGCGCCGACCTCTACACCGGGCGGGGCGATGCGGCGGGGCGCGAAGCGGGGCGCGTGCGCCACACCCTGCGCATGACGCGGCTGGTGCCGCTGCCCTCCGCCGCGACCGCGCGGTGACGCGCCGGCCGCTCCGGCCGGACGAGGCGCGGCTGTGGTCGCTCGTGGCCGCCACCGTGCGCCTGCGGGGGACCGCCCCCGACCTCGCGCCCGACCTCGTGCCCGACCCCGTTCCCGCACCCGCAGCGCTCCCGCCCGTCGCCGCCGCACCGACGCCCGCGACCCGCCCGGCGCCGGCGCGGCCGAGCGCGGACGCGCTGGCGCTCCTCCTCTCGTCGGGGGTGGGCGCGCGCGCCTCGTCCCGTCCGGCCGCGCGGGTCCCCGCCCGACACGCCCCGCCCGACCCGGGCCCGATCGAACCCGTCCGACATCGCCGGATCGCCCGCGCCCGCGAGCCCATCGGCGGCCGCCTGGACCTGCACGGCCACGACCAGGACCGCGCCCGCGCCGCCCTCACCGCCTTCGTGCTGCGCGCCCAGGCGGACGGCGCCCGGGCGGTGCTGGTGATCACGGGCAAGGGCCGCACCGGAGACGGCGTGCTGCGGCGTCGCGTTCCCGAATGGCTGGGGGAGGCCCCCGCGCGCGCCGCGGTGGCCGGCGTGTCCCCCGCCGAGCCGCGGCACGGCGGCGACGGGGCCTTGTACGTGGCATTGAAGCGGCGGTGACGCCGGCCCGCCGCGCCCGTCAGATGCCGCCCGCCCCCGCCCCCGCCTCCGCGCGCCGCAGCCCGGCCACGGGGCGCGACTCCCCGTCCCCGGCCCCGCCCGCCAGCCGTGCGAGCGCCCAGCCGGCGGCGTCGCGCACCACGGCGTCCTCGTGCGCCAGCAGCCGCGCGGCGGCGGGGGCCAGCGCGGGATCGCCGGAGTTGCCGGCCGCGTAGAGGCAGTTGCGGAGGAAGCGCGGGAGGCCGATCCGCTTAACCGGGCTCCTGCTGAACAGCCTCCGGAACGCCGCGTCGTCCAGGAGGAGGAGGTCGGCCAGCTTCGGCGCGCGCAGCGCGTCGCGGGCGTGCAGCGCGCTCTCCCGGGCGGTCTGGGCGAACTTGTTCCAGGGGCAGGCGGCCAGGCAGTCGTCGCAGCCGTAGATCCGGGCGCCCGTCGCCGCCCGGAACGCCTCGGGCCACGCCCCCGCGTGCTCGATGGTGAGGTAGGAGAGGCAGCGCCGGGCGTCGATGCGGTACGGGCCGGAGAAGGCGTCGGTGGGGCAGGCGTCCAGGCAGGCGGTGCACGAGCCGCAGCCCGCCCCGTCCGCACCGGGCGCCTCGGCGGCGAGCTCCAGCGTGGTCAGCACCACGCCCAGGAACAGCCACGAGCCGTGGGTGCGGCTGACGAGATTGGTGTGCTTGCCCTGCCAGCCCAGCCCCGCCGCCTGCGCGAGCGGCTTCTCCATCACCGGCGCGGTGTCGACGAACACCTTCACCTCGCAGCGCAGGCGCGAGGCCATGCGGCCCGCCAGCTGCTTCAGCCGGCCCTTGATCAGCTGGTGGTAGTCGTCCCCCTGGGCGTAGACGCTGATCGCCCCCTCGCCGCGCCGCGCCAGCGCCTCGCGCGGGTCATGGTCCGGGCCGTAGTTCAGGCCCAGCACCACGGCGGACCGGGCGTCCGGCCACAGGGCGCGGGGGTGGGCGCGGCGGGCGGCGGTGGTCTCCATCCAGCTCATGGACCCGTGGCGGCCCTCCTCCACGAACTCGGCCAGACGGGCGGCGGCGGGCCAGGCCTCGGCGGAGTCCACCCGGGCGAAGCCCACCGCGTCGAAGCCGAAGGCGGCCGCCTCCTCGCGGATCAGCTGTTCGGGCGGGCGCGCCATGGGGGCAGAAGGCGACCGCGCCGCGGGAAGTCAACGGCGCACGGCGGGCGTGGGGGATCGGGCGGCTTGCGCTATGCTCGCGATTCGTCAAGCCGCC
>CAXSHO010000133.1:3790-5118 GCA_964237305.1 uncultured Caulobacteraceae bacterium | reverse complement strand
ATCGCCTGCGCGGGAGCCGTCAGCCTGGCGCTGGCGGCGACGCTGTGGGCGCTGTCGCAGCGGCGCCGGGCGCGGGCGGAGGTGCGCGACATGGAGGCGCAGCTCCTGCTGCACACCCGGCGCGTGGGCGACGCCCAGGCCTCGGCGGAGGCTTTCGACAGCGCGGTGGTGGTGGTGGAGGGGCGCGACGCCCGGCTCGCCTCCGGCCCCGACGCCCTGGCCGCCTGCGCCCTGGCCCTGGCGCTTCCAGCCACCGCCACGGCGGGTGAGCTCCTGGCCGCGCTCGCCGACACGGACGCGGGCCACGCCCGGCGGCTGGACGACCTCGTCGAGCGCGGCGAGCCCTGCGACTTCGAGGCGCGCGTCCCCGGCGGCTCGGGCGTGGTGGTGGTGGAGGGGCGCACGGCGGGGGCCTTCGCCTGGCTGCGGCTGGCGGTGGCGGCGGGCGAGGGGCTGCCCTCCGCCGCCCGCTTCGCCGCCTTCCTCGACTCGCAGCCCGACCCCGCCTGGATCACCGACGGCGACGGCCGGCTCGCCTGGGCCAACCGCGCCTGGCTCGCCGGGGCGGAGGCGGCGAGCGTGGACGAGGCGGCGCTGCGGGGCGTCTCCTTCGACCGCGCCTCCGAGTCGCTGGGCGCGGCGGCCGCGGCGGCCGGCGCCCGGCGCGAGGGGCTGCGCTGGGCCTCGCTCTCCGGCCGGCGCCGCGCCTTTCAGGTCACCGCCCAGCCGCTGGAGGGCGGCGGCGCGGGCGCGGTGGCGCGCGACGTGACGGAGGCGGAGGACACGCGCGAGGCGCTGAAGCGCACGGTGGCCGCGCACGACGACACGCTGAACCGCCTGGCCGACGCGGTGTCCATCTTCGCGCCGGACAAGCGGCTGGCTTTCCACAACACCGCCTTCGCCGAGCTGTGGGGGCTGGAGCCCGCCTGGCTGGCGGAGGGACCGAGCCACGGGGAGGTGCTGGACCGCCTGCGCCAGCGCCGCCGCCTGCAGGAGACCTCCGACTACGCCGCCTTCAAGCGCCGCGAGCTCGGCTTCTACGAGACGCTGGACCCGCCGCCCGACGAGCTGTGGAGCCTGCCGGACGGGCGCACCCTGCGCGTGGTGCGCCAGCCCCACCCCTTCGGCGGCCTGCTGCTGCTGTTCAGCGACATCACCGGCGAGCTGCGGCTGCGGGCGCAGTACAACGGCCTCGTCCAGGTGCAGCAGGCCACGCTGGACAAGCTGAACGACGCGGTGGCCGTGTTCGGCTCCGACGGGCGCCTCAGGCTGCACAACGAGGCGTTCGAGCGCTTCTGGGGCGCCTCGGCCCAGGCGGTCACCGACGC
>CAXSHO010000133.1:0-3780 GCA_964237305.1 uncultured Caulobacteraceae bacterium | reverse complement strand
GGCTGGGCATCCCGCAGGTGCACGACCGCGGCTTCTGGCGCGAGCTGAAGGCGCGGGTGGCCGACCCCGACCCCACCGCCCGGGCGCCCATCACCGGCGAGATCCGCACGGCGGACCGGCGCATCGTCGCCTACCAGACGCGGCCCCTGCCCGACGGCGCCACCCTGATCGGCTTCGACGACGTCACCGCCACCCGCGAGCTGGAGCAGGCGCTGGCCGACCGCTCCGACGCGCTGGCCGAGACCGAGCGGCTGAAGCGCGACTTCGTGGGCAACGTCTCCTACGAGCTGCGCACGCCGCTCACGACCATCATCGGCTACAGCGAGCTCCTGGACCACATGGGCGACGCCATGCCCGAACGGAGCCGCGCGCACGTGGGCGCGGTGCGGCTGGCGGCGGCGCAGCTGGCGCGCTCCATCGACGACGTCCTGGACATGGCGCAGATCGACGCTGGCGAGATGGCCCTCTCCCTGGGCGACGTGGACGTGGCGCGCCTGCTGCACGACGCCGCCGACCGCATGGAGCGCCCGGCGGAGGAGGCGGGGGTGCGCCTCACCGTGCAGGCGGACCCGTCCTCCGGCGTGATCCGCGCCGACGAGAAGCGGCTGAGCCAGGTGCTGGACCATCTCCTCGCCAACGCCGTGCGCTCCACGCCTTCGGGCGGCGAGGTGACGCTCACGGTCAAGCGGGCGCAGGGAGAGGTGCAGGTGCATGTGCGCGACACCGGGCGGGGGATCCCCTTCCACGTGCAGGCGCACATCTTCGACCGCTTCATCGGCCGCGACCGGGGCGGGCCGGGCCTGGCGCTGGCGCTGGTGAAGGCGCTGACGGAGCTGCACGGCGGCTGGGTGGCGCTGGAGAGCGAGCCCGGCCACGGCGCCGTCTTCACCTGCCACCTGCCCGAGACCGCCTACGCGGGCGCGGCCCATCCGGAGCTCGCCTTCTGAAGATCAACTGTCATCCCGGACGGCGAAGCCGATCCGAGACCCAGAAGTGACGTTCGCGCGCGTGGTCCTGGATCCCGGCTCTCCGCTGCGCTCCGGCCGGGATGAGAGCTGAAGGTCACACCGCCCCCGCCCGCCACGCCGCCAGCCGGGCGAACTGCAGGAGCAGCGCCCGCCGCCGCGCGGGAGCCAGCGGCGCAGGCGGCGCCTCGCGGATCACCGCGCCGCCGAAGCCGTCGGCGCAGATCAGGCCGGGCTCCTCGGGCAGGACGTGGCGCGGGAACTCGGGCGCCACGGCGAAGAAGAACCTGTCGCAGAACGGGCCGTACTGCGGCCACTTGGCGTCGGCGCGGTAGTCCTCCACCCCGCTCTTCACCTCCACGATCACGAACTCCCCCTTGGGCCCGAGCGCCAGGAGGTCCGCCCGCCGCCCGTTGGGCAGCGCCACCTCGGCGAGCGCCGCGAAGCCGAGCCCGGTGAGGAGCCGCGCCGCACCGCGCGTCACCGTGTCGGTGATCGCCGGCCTTCGCGGCGCCGCGGCGAAGGACGCCCCGGGCTCCTCCACCCCGAAGGCGGGCTCCTCCTGCGGAGCGGCGGCCAGGGAGAGGGCGGTCATGCGCCGCAGTGTGTTCCGCCTACGTTCCACAAGCAAGCCGCGATGGACCGGGCCCGAAGCTCGGCTCTGCGGCCCTCTGAACCGTCGAGATGTCGAGCAAGACGGCGGCCGCGCCTTAGGCCGGACATGAAGAACCCGGCCGAAGCCGGGTCCAGGGTCACCTGCAGCACTTTGTCCGGAGGGGTGGTGCGAACACCGCGACCGGCCTGTTGAACCGACAACAGCACATCATTCCTTATTGTTCCTTACGCGGCGTCAATGTGGCGCGTGGGCGGCGAGCGTCGCGGGCGCCTGCGGGCGGGCCCGCGCGTCGGCCCGAGAGACCTCCGTCGACCGCGCCGGAGCGCCCGGGACGGGTCGGCTCCCTCGCGGCCGCTTGCCCCGCGCCGTCCCGCCCCCACCTCAGCCTTCCACAGGAGACGTCGCCGCCATGGCCGAGGCCTACATCTGCGACGCCGTCCGCACGCCCATCGGGCGCTACGGCGGGGCGCTCGCCACCGTGCGGCCCGACGACCTCCTGGCGCACGTGCTGCGGGTGCTGGCGGCGCGCAACGCCCGGGTGGACTGGGCGGCGCTGGACGACGTGGTCATGGGCGGCGCGAACCAGTCGGGCGAGGACAACCGCAACGTCGCGCGCATGGCCGCGCTCCTGGCCGGGCTGGGCGAGGGCGCGCCCGGCGTCACCGTGAACAGGCTCTGCGGCTCCGGGCTGGAGGCGGTGGCCCAGGCCGCCCGCGCCATCCGCTCGGGCGACGCCGAACTCGTGCTGGCGGGGGGCGTGGAGAGCATGACGCGCGCGCCCTTCGTCATGGGCAAGGCCGAGGGCGCCTTCGCCCGTTCGCCGGAGATCTTCGACACCACGCTGGGCTGGCGCTTCGTCAACCCGCGGCTGCAGGCCGGCTTCCGCTCCGAGACGATGCCGCAGACCGCGGAGAACGTGGCGCGCGACCACCAGGTCAGCCGCGCCGACCAGGACGCCTTCGCGCTCCGCAGCCAGGAGCGGGCGCTCCGGGCCCAGGCCTCCGGCCGCTTTGACGCGGAGATCACGCCGGTGAGCGTCCCGCAGAAGAAGGGTGACGCCGTCGTCTTCGCCCGGGACGAGCATCCCCGCGCCACCTCGCTGGAGGCGCTGGCCAGGCTCAAGGGCGTGGTCACCCCCGACGGCACGGTGACCGCCGGCAACGCCAGCGGGCTGAACGACGGCGCCGCGGCGATGATCGTGGCCTCGGAGGCGGCGGCGGCGAAGTACGGGCTGACGCCCCGGGCGCGGGTGGTGGGTGCGGCCAGCGTGGGCGTGCCGCCACGGGTGATGGGGATCGGCCCCGCCCCGGCGACGCGCCGCGTGCTGGAGCTGAAGGGCGTCCGCCTCGCCGACGTGGACGTGATCGAGCTGAATGAGGCCTTCGCCGCCCAGGCGCTGGCCGTCACGCGCGACCTGGGCCTGCCCGACGACGCCCCCCACGTGAACCCCAACGGCGGGGCCATCGCGCTCGGCCACCCCCTCGGCATGTCGGGCGCGCGGCTGGCGATGACCGCGGTGGAGGAGCTGGGGCGCACCGGCGGCCGCACCGCGCTCTGCACCATGTGCATCGGCGTGGGCCAGGGAATCGCGGCGGTGCTGGAGCGCGTGTGACTTGCGCCGGGCGCCCGGCGGGCGGACAACGGCGAAGCTCGACAGGAGACCGCCCATGTTCCGCCCCGCCGCCGCCTTCGTCCTGCTCATCGCGCTAGGGGCCGCCGGAGCGGCGGCGGCGCAGCCCGGCGGCTCCTACCAGCGCAGCTGCCGCAACGTCTCCTACTCGGGCGGGCGGCTCTCCGCCGAATGCGGCGACACGCGGGGGCGGTGGCGCGGCTCCTCCATCGCGGCGAACCAGTGCCGCGGCGACATCGGCAACAACGACGGCGTCCTGGTCTGCAACGGGGCGACCGCCACGCCCACGGGGGGCGGCTACGACGACCGCGGGGGTCGCGGCGGCGGCCGCGACGACCGGGGCGGGCCGCCCCGCGGCTCCTACACCCGCAGCTGCCGCGACGTCCGCGTGCAGGGCGACCGGCTCACCGCCAGCTGCGACGACGGCCGCGGCCACGACCGGACAACCGCGCTCGACTACCGCAACTGCCGCGGCGAGGTCGCCAACGTGAACGGCTCGCTCGTGTGCCCGGGCGGAACGACGATGGACGGGGGCCGCGACCGCGGCGGGTACGACCGCGACCGGAACA
>CAXSHO010000132.1:0-8574 GCA_964237305.1 uncultured Caulobacteraceae bacterium | reverse complement strand
TGATCAGCTCGACCTCCAGCTCGGCGTTGTCGCCGGGCATGATCATCTCCACGCCTTCCTTCAGCTTCACGATCCCGGTCACGTCCGTGGTGCGGAAGTAGAACTGCGGGCGGTAGTTGGTGAAGAACGGCGTATGGCGGCCGCCCTCCTCCTTGGTGAGGATGTAGGCTTCGGCGGTGAACTTCTTGTGCGGCTTGATCGAGCCGGGCTTGCACAGCACCTGGCCGCGCTCGACGTCTTCGCGCTTGGTGCCGCGGAGCAGCACGCCCACGTTGTCGCCGGCCTGGCCCTGGTCGAGGAGCTTGCGGAACATCTCGACGCCCGTGCAGGTCGTCTTCTGCACGTCGCGGATGCCGACGATCTCGACCTCCTCGCCCACCTTCACGATGCCGCGCTCGACGCGGCCGGTGACGACGGTGCCGCGGCCGGAGATGGAGAACACGTCCTCCACCGGCATCAGGAACGGCAGGTCCAGCGGCCGGGCGGGCTGCGGGATATAGTCGTCCACCGTCTTCATGAGCGCGAGGACGGCGGTCTCGCCGATCTCGGGATTGCGGCCTTCAACGGCCGCCAGGGCGGAGCCGGCGGTGATCGGGATGTCGTCGCCCGGGAACTGGTAGGAGGAGAGCAGCTCGCGCAGCTCCATCTCCACCAGCTCCAGGAGCTCGGCGTCGTCCACCATGTCGACCTTGTTGAGGAACACCACCAGCGCGGGCACGCCCACCTGGCGGGCCAGGAGGATGTGCTCGCGCGTCTGCGGCATGGGGCCGTCGGCGGCCGAGCAGACCAGGATCGCGCCGTCCATCTGCGCGGCGCCGGTGATCATGTTCTTCACGTAGTCGGCGTGGCCGGGGCAGTCGACGTGGGCGTAGTGGCGGTTGGCCGTCTCGTACTCCACGTGCGCCGTGTTGATCGTGATGCCACGCGCCTTTTCTTCCGGGGCGGCGTCGATCTCGTCATACTTCTTCGCCACGGCGCCGCCGGACTTGGCCAGCGTCATGGTGATCGCGGCGGTCAGCGTGGTCTTGCCGTGGTCGACGTGACCGATCGTACCGATGTTGCAGTGCGGCTTGTTCCGCTCGAACTTTTCCTTGGCCATCTTCTAGCTCCAAGCCCCAGAGGGGGCCTTTCTGGTTTCTGGGGTTGTGGTTAGGCGTACTTCTTGATCACTTCGTCGGCCACCGCCTGCGGCACCGGCTCGTAGTGGTCGTACTGCATGGTGAACTGCGCGCGACCCTGCGAGAACGAGCGGAGCTGCGACACGTAGCCGAACATGTTGGCCAGCGGCACGAACGCCGTGACCACCTGGGCGTTGCCCCTCGTCTCCGTGCCCTGGATCTGGCCCCGGCGGCTGTTCAGGTCGCCGATCACGTCGCCCATGTATTCGTCGGGCGTCAGGACCTCAACCTTCATGATCGGCTCGAGAAGCTTGGGCGCGCCCTTCTCCCGGAGTTCGCGGAACGCCGCGCGGCTGGCGATCTCGAACGCCAGCACGCTGGAGTCCACGTCGTGGAAGCCGCCGTCGTAGAGCGTGGCCTTGAAATCGATCACCGGGAAGCCGGCGAGAAGGCCGTTGTCCTTGGCCGAATTCAGCCCCTTCTCGACGCCCGGGATGAACTCCTTGGGGATCGACCCGCCGACGATGGACGACTCGAACACGAAGCCCGACCCCTCCTCGCCCGGCTCGAAGGTGAGCTTGACGCGGGCGAACTGGCCCGTGCCGCCCGTCTGCTTCTTGTGGGTGTAGTCGATGTCGGTCTTGCGGCCGAGGCTCTCGCGGTAGGCCACCTGCGGCGCGCCGATGTTGGCGTCGACCTTGTAGGTGCGGCGCAGGATGTCGACCTTGATGTCCAGGTGCAGCTCGCCCATGCCCTTCATGATCGTCTGGCCCGACTCCTCGTCGGTGTGGACGGTGAAGGACGGGTCCTCCGCCACCATCTTGGCCAGCGCCACGCCCAGCTTCTCCTGGTCGGCCTTCGACTTCGGCTCGATGGCCTGCTCGATCACCGGCGCGGGGAAGTTCATCTTCTCCAGGATCACCGGGCTCTTCAGCGGGTCGCACAGGGTGTCGCCCGTACGGGTGTCCTTCAGGCCGGCCAGGGCGACGATGTCGCCCGCGTAGGCCTCCTTTATGTCCTCGCGGTTGTTGGAGTGCATGAGCAGCATGCGGCCGACGCGCTCGCGCTTGTCACGGGTGGAGTTGAGCAGGCCCAACCCCGTGTCCAGCTTGCCCGAATAAATGCGGCAGAAGGTCAGCGAACCCACGAAGGGGTCGTCCATGATCTTGAAGGCCAACACCGACAGCGGCTCGTCATCCGACGCGCGGCGGACGACGTCCTCCTCCGTCTTGTAGTCGATGCCCTTGGTGGGCGGGATGTCGATGGGCGAGGGCAGGTAGTCCACCACCGCGTCCAGGAGCGGCTGCACGCCCTTGTTCTTGAAGGCCGAACCGCACAGGATCGGATAAAAGGCGCCGGTGAGCACCGCCTTGCGCAGGCAACGCTTCAGCACGTCTTCGGAAGGCTCCTCGCCGCCCAGGTAGGCCTCCATGGCCTCGTCGTCGAGCTCCACCGAGTTCTCGACCATGTAGTGGCGCGCCTCCTCGGCGGCCGCCTGCATGTCGGCGGGGATCTCCTCGTCATGGTAGTTCGCGCCCAGGCCGTCGTTGTCCCAGACCACGGCCTTCATCCGCACGAGGTCGACCAGACCCTTCAGCGCGGCTTCGGAGCCGATGGGCAGCTGGATCGGCACGGCCTTGACGCCCAGGCGCTCGCGGATGGTGCGCAGGCACATCTCGAAGTCGGCGCCGATCTTGTCCATCTTGTTGACGAACACGATGCGGGGCACGTCGTAGCGGTCGGCCTGGCGCCACACCGTCTCCGTCTGCGGCTCCACGCCCTGGTTGCCGTCCAGCACCGCCACGGCACCGTCGAGCACGCGCAGGGAGCGCTCCACCTCGATGGTGAAGTCCACGTGGCCGGGCGTGTCGATGATGTTCAGGCGCTTGCCGTTCCAGAACGCGGTGGTGGCCGCGCTCGTGATCGTGATGCCGCGCTCCTGCTCCTGCTCCATCCAGTCCATGGTCGCGGCGCCGTCGTGGACCTCGCCGATCTTATGGGACTTGCCGGTGTAGTAGAGGATCCGCTCCGTCGTCGTGGTCTTGCCCGCGTCGATGTGGGCCATGATCCCGAAGTTGCGGTAGTCTTCGATCTTGTGGATGCGGGGCATAGGTCAGGGCTCTCTGCGAGAGGGCGTCGGGGAAGCGCTGGGGGAGCCGCCGATATGGGGGCGAGAGCCGCTTTCTCAAGCGGCCCGCGACGCCCCTACCGACCGGGCGCCGCCTACCAGCGGTAGTGGGAGAAGGCGCGGTTGGCTTCCGCCATCTTGTGGGTGTCCTCGCGCTTCTTCACCGAAGAGCCGCGATTGTTGGAGGCGTCCAGGAGCTCGCCCGCCAGCTTCTCGGTCATGGTGTTCTCGCCGCGCGACCGCGCCGCGTTCACCAGCCAGCGGATGGCCAGCGCCCGGCGGCGGTCGGGGCGGACCTCCACGGGCACCTGGTAAGTGGCGCCGCCCACGCGGCGGCTGCGCACCTCGATGGCGGGCGCCACGTTGTCCAGCGCCGTGTGGAACACCGCGATCGGATCCATGTCGCGCCGCTTGGTCTCGATGATGTCGAAGGCGCCGTAGACGATGTTCTCGGCCACCGCCTTCTTTCCCTCGTACATGACGTAGTTCATGAACTTGGTCAGGGTCAGGTCGCCGAACTTGGGATCCGGCAGGACGTCGCGCTTCTCTGCGCGGTGACGACGGGACATGGGCTCTGGTCTCTCTGGATGCTGGGCTTAGCGGATGAAGCTCTGGATCCCCGCCTGCGCGGGGATGACCTGTCGCGCTTGGGCGCGCCAGGTCACTTCGGCCGCTTGGCGCCGTAGTGCGAGCGGCGCTGCTTGCGGTTCTTGACGCCCTGGGTGTCCAGCACGCCCCGCAGGATATGGTAGCGCACGCCGGGAAGGTCCTTCACGCGGCCGCCGCGGATCAGCACCACCGAGTGCTCCTGGAGGTTGTGGCCTTCGCCGGGGATGTAGCACACCGCCTCGATGCCGGAGGTCAGGCGGACCTTGGCCACCTTGCGCAGCGCGGAGTTCGGCTTCTTGGGCGTGGTCGTGTAGACGCGGGTGCAGACGCCGCGGCGCTGGGGCGAGCCCTTCAGCGCCGGCACCTTGTTGCGGTTCGGCCGCGCCACGCGGGGCTTGCGGATCAGTTGGTTGATCGTGGGCATGAAACTCGACGGGTCCTGTTCGGTCTCGATGCGGGACGGAGCCTTGCGGCCGGAACGCCCCGCGCCTCTCCCCGGCGGACCGGGGCGGGTGGATGGGACCAACGGAAAGGGCCGGGACGCGCGCTTCGGGCGTTCCGGCGGGCTCAGCCCCTACACGTCGGTTGTGATCGGAACGCGGACGCCCCGGAAACTGGACGGCCGTATACGCGGTGGGGTGGAGGGGGTCAAGGCGACGGCCGGCCAGGGGCCGTCCCGGTCACGGCCCCGCCCGCGCCCACATCCCCTCCGGCCCGGTCGCCGCATCCACGCGCTCCGCGGGGAGGCTTGCGCCGTAGAGCGGCTTGTCCCTGTACGCCCACTGCTTCGACCCGTCCTCACGCGTGACCAGCGTCCAGTCGGCCGACGGGGGCTTGCGGGCCGTGGCCAGGAGCGGCGGCCAAGCGACGGCGCAGGCGGCGAAGCAGTGGCTCATCCCGACCATGGTGTCGTTCCGGTAGATGTAGAGCGGCTCGCCGGCCCGGGTGCGGAACCCGCCGTCCCCCAGCTTCACCTCGCGCGGGAGCGGGGCCACGGCGGTCGAGGCCGCCAGGATCAGGGCCGAGGCCGCGGCCAGGACGTCGTCTCGCACGCAAGCTCTCCCTGTTCGCAGGGGCACGCTAGCGCGAAGCGCGCGGCTCGGCCACGCTGGCGCCACACGGGTCGGGGCTCCTGCGGCACGGCATGACGGCGGGCGGAACGAAGGGCGGGCGGGCGCGGGCGGCGGGCGTGGGCGCCTCGCTGGCGCTGCATGCGCTCGTGCTGAGCTGGCTGGCGGCCACGGTCCTGCCCCGCGACCACCCGGCCCCGCCGCCGCCGCCGGACCTGCAAGTGGACCTCGTGCGGGCAGAGCCGCCGCGCGAGCCCCTGCCGCCCGCCCCTGCGCCGCGGGAGGTCGCCAGCGCGGCCGCCCCCTCCCCCGCCCTCCAGGCGCGCCCGGCGTCGTCGCGCCTGAACGCCGCGTCCGCCCGCCACCGCGGCGCCGGTGCGGGTGCCCGCCGCCCCGCCGCCCTCCGCCGCGCGCGGGCCGGGCGGCGGGACGTCCGGCGGGGCGGGGACCGCCCGGACCGGGGCGGGCGGGCCGGAAGGCAACCTCGGCGGCCTGCTCCGCGCGGCGGTGGGCTGCAGCCACGAGGTCTACATGCGCCTGTCCGTCGCGGAGCGGGAGCGCTGCGACGGCGGTTTCGCCACCGCCAAGGGCGTCGCGCCGGGGATCGCGGACGACAAGCTGGCGCAGTTCAGCACGCAGGCCCTGCGCAACGAGGCGGTGCGCGCCCGGCGGGAGGCGCCGGGCCGCGGCGGCTTCGTCCCGTGCGACGCTGCGGTGGTCGGCTCCAACCTGGGGCTCGGCTGCCTGCCGGCCGACGCGCACAGCGGACGGTGGTGAAGGATCGACGGCCGGGGCGCCGCGACGCGCTGGCCGCGTCGATCCTGCTGCACACCACGGTGCTCACGAGCCTGGCGATGACGTTGCCCACCTTCGCCCCGCAACCGCCGGAGCGGGCGGCCCTGGAGTTGAGCCTCGCCTCGCCCTGTCCGAAGCGGCCGCTCCCGCGCCGCGCCGCACGCGGGCGACGCAGGCCGTGTCCGCCGGACCCGCCGCACCTCCGTCGCCTGACGCCGGGGCGCCGCACGCGCCCGCGGCCGATCCAGCCCGCGCCCTGCCTTGTTTCCTGACACCGCCAAGCGGTCGCGGCTTCGAGGAGTCCGACGTGGAGGCGCCCGCCTCCTTGCTTGAGCGGACGGACGACGAGCGGAAGACCAGGGCGCTGGACCCGCCCGGCTGAGCGCGGAACGGCTGAACGCGGAGCGGCCCGCGGGATCGCTCCCGCGGGCCGCCCGCAACTCACGCCTTGAAGGAAGAAGTCACTCCGCCGGGACGGGGTGGCTCTCCAGCTCGGCGGGGAAGGGCTCCATGAAGGTCTCGCGGCTCTGGGTGAGTGCCGCGTCGCGCTTGGCGGCGATCTTCTGCATGGAGCGGAGGTTCGCGCCCGTGCCCGCCGGGATGAGGCGGCCCACGATCACGTTCTCCTTCAACCCCTCCAGGGTGTCCACCTTGCCGTGCACCGAGGCGTCGGTGAGCACGCGCGTCGTCTCCTGGAAGGAGGCGGCCGAGATGAACGACCGAGTCTGCAGCGACGCCTTGGTGATGCCCAGGAGCACCGCCTGGGTGATCGCCGGGCGGCCGCCGCGGGCCTCCGCCTTCTTGTTCTCCTCGTCCACTTCCGTCTTGTCGAGGTGGTCGCCCCGGATCAGGCCGGTGTCGCCGGGCTCCTGGATCTCCACCTTCTGCAGCATCTGGCGCACGATCGTCTCGATGTGCTTGTCGTTGATCGGCACGCCCTGCAGCCGGTAGACCTCCTGAATCTCGTTGACCAGGTACTCGGCCAGCGCCTCGATCCCGAGGATGCGCAGGATGTCGTGCGGGTCAGGGTTGCCATCGATGATGTACTCGCCGCGCTGCACGATGTCGCCGTCGTGCACCTGGATGTGCTTGCCCTTGGGGATCAGGAACTCGACCGCCTCCTGCTTCTCCCCGTCGATGTCCTCCGGCGTGATCTTGATGCGGCGCTTGTTCTTGTAGTCCTTGCCGAATTCAACACGGCCGGTCATCTCGGCGATGATGGCGCAGTCCTTGGGGCGGCGCGCCTCGAACAGCTCCGCCACCCGCGGCAGGCCGCCGGTGATGTCGCGCGTCTTGGCGCTCTCGGTGGGCAGGCGGGCCAGCACGTCGCCGGGCTTCACCTCGTCGCCGTCGCCGACGGAGAGGATGGCGCCCGCGGGCAGCAGGTAGCGGGCGTCCGCGCCGGAGGCGAGCTTGCGATAGGCGCCCTCCTCCGTCACGCCCATGGCCGGACGCAGGTCCGAGCCGCGGGGCGAAGCGCGCCAGTCGGCCACCACGCGATTGGCGATGCCGGTGGCCTCGTCGGTCTCCTCGCGGATGGAGAAGCCCTCCACCAGGTCCTCGAACCGCACGCGGCCGCCCACTTCCGTGAGGATCGGGGTGGTGTAGGGGTCCCAGGTCGCCAAGCGCTGGCCGCGCTTGACGGTGTCGCCTTCCTTCACCTTGAGCTTGGCGCCGTAGGGGAGCTTGTAGCTCTCGCGGTCCTTGCCCTCCACCTGGATGGTCAGCTGCATGTTGCGGTTCATGGCGATCAGGTCGCCGTCGGCTCCCCGCACCGTCATGCCGCCCGCCACCTTGATCACGCCCTCGTTGCCGGCCTCGAAGAAGGACTGCTCGGCCACGTTGGCGGTGCCGCCGATGTGGAAGGTGCGCATGGTCAGCTGCGTGCCCGGCTCGCCGATGGACTGGGCCGCGATGACCCCCACCGCCTCGCCGATGTTCACCCGGGTGCCGCGCGCCAGGTCGCGGCCGTAGCAGGCGCCGCAGACGCCCACCTCGGCCTCGCACACCAGCACGGAGCGGATCTTCACCGACTGCACGCCCGCCTTCTCGATCTGGTCGGCGAGGATCTCGTCGACGTAGGAGTCGGCCGGCGCGATCACCTCGCCCGTGGTGGGGTGCTTGACGTTCTCGGCCACGGAGCGGCCGAGGATGCGCTGGCCGAGGCTGACGAGCACGTCGCCGCCCTCCACCACCGCGCGCAGCGTGATGCCTCGCGTGGTGCCGCAGTCCTCCTCCGTGATGATGCAGTCCTGCGCCACGTCGACGAGGCGGCGGGTGAGGTAGCCCGAGTTGGCCGTCTTCAGCGCGGTGTCGGCCAAGCCCTTGCGGGCGCCGTGGGTGGAGTTGAAGTACTCCAGCACGGTCAGGCCTTCCTTGAAGTTCGAGGTGATCGGCGTCTCGATGATCTCGCCCGAGGGCTTGGCCATCAGGCCGCGCATGCCGCCCAGCTGCTTCATCTGCGCCTGGGAGCCCCGGGCGCCGGAGTGGGCCATCATGTAGATGGAGTTGATCTCCAGCTCGCGGCCCGAGGCGTCGTCGGTGCGTTTGGTGGCGATCTCGGCCATCATCTCGTCGGCGACGCGGTCGGTGGCCTTGGCCCAGGCGTCGACCACCTTGTTGTACTTCTCGCCGCGCGTGATCAGGCCGTCGGCGTACTGCTGCTCGTATTCCTCGGCGAGCTTCTTGGTCTCGGCCACCATCGCCTGCTTCTTGGCGGGGATGATGATGTCGTCCTTGCCGAAGCTGATGCCCGCCTTGGCCGCCTCGCGGAAGCCGAGCCCCATCAGCTGGTCGGCGAACACCACCGTCGCCTTCTGGCCGGTATGGCGATAGACCTGGTCGATGAGGTTAC
>CAXSHO010000131.1:0-8704 GCA_964237305.1 uncultured Caulobacteraceae bacterium | reverse complement strand
GGCCAGGCCGATGCCCGTGTTTCCCGCCGTGCCCTCCACGATGAGGCCGCCCGGCCGCAGCGCGCCCGATCGCTCCGCCTCCCGGATGATCTGCAGCGCCGCCCGGTCCTTCACGGAGCCGCCGGGGTTCATCCACTCCGCCTTGCCCCAGATCTCGCAGCCGGTGGCCTCGCTCGCCCGGCGAAGGCGGATCAGGGGCGTGTTCCCCACGGCGTCGACGACGGAGGGGACGGGGGCGGGGGCGCTCACGGAGGCTCCGTCGCGCATGGGCCGCCCCGACGCAAGCTGCTAGGAACCCGCGCCATGGCGGCGACGCGCGGAACCCTGCGGCTGGTGCTCGGAGACCAGCTTTCGCCGCCCGGGCGGCTGTCCTCCCTGTGCGATCTCGACCCCGAGCGCGACGTGGTGCTGATGGCGGAGGTCGCCTCCGAGCTCACCTACGTCCGCCACCACAAGCAGAAGATCGTCCACACCCTCGGCGCCATGCGGCTGCACGCCGAGCGGCTGGCGCAGGCGGGCGTGACGGTGCGCTACGTGCGCTACGACGATCCGGCCAACGCCGGCTCGCTGCCCGACGAGCTCCTGCGCGCGGTGCGCGACCAGCCGTTCGACCGGGTGGTCATGACGTGCTCGGGCGAGCACCGGCTGGAAGGGGCCTTCGACGCGCTGGCCCGCGAGCTGAACATCCCCTTCGAGCGGCGGGAGGACGACCGGTTCATCTGCAGCCGCGGCGAGTTCTTCGACTGGTCGCGCGACAAGGCCTCGCTCACCATGGAGTTGTTCTACCGCCAGATGCGGCGCAAGACCGGTCTCCTCATGGACGGCGGCAAGCCCGTGGAGGGCCGCTGGAACCTCGACAAGGAGAACAGGAAGCGCCTGCCCGGCGAACTGAAGCCGCCCGAGCGCGTGCTCATCGCGCCGAACGCCGTCGTGCGCGAGCTGATGGCGGCGGTGGAGCGCGACTTCCCCGACAACTTCGGCACGCTGGACGCCTTCGGCTACGCGACGACGCCCAAGGACGCGCAGGCGCTGGAGGACCACTTCATCGCCGAGGTGCTGCCCGGCTTCGGCGACTACCAGGACTTCATGCGCACGGGCGACCCTTGGCTGTGGCACGCCCGCGTGTCGGCGGCGATGAACATCGGCCTCCTCGACCCGCTGGAGATGTGCCGCCGCGCCGAGGCCGAGTGGCGGGCGGGGAGGGCGCCCTTGAACGCGGTGGAGGGCTTCGTGCGCCAGATCATCGGCTGGCGCGAGTACGTCCGCGGGATCTACTGGCTGAAGGGGCCGGAGTACAAGCTGATCAACGCCCTGGAGGCCGATCGCACCCTGCCTTGGTTCTACTGGTCGGGCGAGACGGACATGGCCTGCGTGAAGGATGTGGTGTCCGTCACCCGCGACCACGCCTACGCCCACCACATCCAGCGGCTGATGGTCATGGGCAATCTCGCCATGCTCCTGGGCGTGCACCCCGACGAGGTGAACGACTGGTACATGGTGGTCTACGCCGACGCCTACGAGTGGGTGGAGCTGCCCAACACCCACGGCATGGCCACCTTCGCCGACGGGGGCATCGTGGGCTCCAAGCCCTACGCGGGCTCGGGCGCCTACATCAACAAGATGAGCGACTACTGCGGGGGCTGCCGCTACGACGTCGCCAAGCGCACCACGGAGGACGCCTGCCCTTTCAACGCGCTCTACTGGGACTTCATGGCGCGCAACGAGCAACGCCTGCGCGACAACCGCCGCATCGGCTTCGCCTACAACACGCTGGAGCGCATGGCGCCCGCCGAGCGCGCCGCCATCACCGCTCGGGCGGAGGCGCTGAAGAGCGAATTCGGTGCGTCGCGGCGGTCGCTGGAGAGCGACAGCGAGGATGTGCCGGACACGGCGTGGCCGCCACCCCGCACAGGTGAACCGGCCCGGCGGCACAGCCCCGGCGTGACCCGGCCAATACGGAGCGAGGACCGATCATGATGACGCCGTTGGAAATCAGGATCGCGCGATGCGAGCGCGCCAACACGAGGCTTAGGAACATCGTGGTGGCGCAGGCGCTGCTCTGGCCGCTGCTCGCCGTCCTGCTCGGAGCCGGTGTGGCGATGGCGGGCCGCCCCGGCCCCGCCGTCCTGAAGGTTAGGGAGGTCGCGGTCGTGGACGCGGCCGGCGTCGTCCGGGCGCGGCTCGGAGGCGAGCTGCCGGACGCGCACTATCCGGACGGGCGGATCTCCAAGCGGGGGCCGACGGCGGGCCTCCTGATCTATGACGAGCAGGGCATCGAGCGCGGCGGCTATGTGACTCAGGGTCCGGAAAGCAACGCCATGCTGACGCTGGACTCCAAGCAGCGTCAGGCGGCGCTGTTCGTGGTGGGCCCCGACCAGGCGCAGGTGAGCTCGCTCCGGCTCTGGCGGCCCGGCGCTTCGATCGAGCTCCGCTCGGACGAGGCCGGCGCCAGGCTCTCGGTCAACGACGCGTCCGGCGTCGTCCTTCAACAACCGACGTTGTCCACGCTTCCGCCCGCCATCTGCACACGCTTCGCCAAGCTGGAGCGTGAACGCCCGGGCGAGCGCATCTGCAGCACCCGCTTCGGGGAGACGGCGTGCCGGCGCTGCACCTCAGGTGAGTGAGGCCGGCGTCCGCACCCCTCACGGCTTGACCGCCTTGTACGCCGCAAGCGCGCGATCGCGCGCCTGCGCGTGGTCGACAACGGGCGCCGGGTAGGTCTCGCCGAGCTTCACGCCGGCCTCGGCCAGCACGGCCTCCGGCGCCTCCCAGGGGCGGTGGAGCCACTTGTCCGGCAGCTTCGCCAGCTCAGGGCACCAGCGGCGCACATAGCCGCCGCCCGGGTCGAACCGCTCGCCCTGGCCCACGGGGGTGAAGACGCGGAAGAAGGGGGAGGCGTCGGGGCCGGTGCCGGCCGTCCACTGCCAGTTGATGCCGTTGTTGGCCTCGTCGGCGTCCACCAGGCAGTCCCAGAACCACTGCTCGCCGCGCCGCCAGTCGATGAGGAGGTCCTTGATCAGGAAGGAGGCGGTGATCATCCGCACGCGGTTGTGCATCCAGCCCGAGCGCCACAGCTCGCGCATGCCGGCGTCCACCATGGGGTAGCCCGTGCGGCCGTGCGACCACGCCTTGAACCCCGCCTCGTCCTCGCGCCAGCGCAGGCCCTCCAGCCGGTGGAGGTAGTTCTCCGAGCCGAGGTGCGGGTGACTGGCGAGCACGGTGTGCGAGAAGTCGCGCCAGGCGAGTTCGGACAGGAACTTCTCGCGCTGGTCCTCGTGGCCCCGCGCCTCCGTAGCGGTGCAGGCGGCGGCCCAGACCTGGCGGGAGCTGACCTCGCCCCAGTGCAGGTGCGGCGAGAGGCGGCCGGTGGCGGCCTCCGCGGGCTGGGCGCGCTCCAGCTGGTAGCGGGCGAGCGGGCCGTGCACGAAGGCGTCCAGCGCCGCCTGCGCCCCCGCCTCGCCGGGCGCGCCCGCGAAGTCGATGGACCAGTCGGGCGCGACGGGGTGCAGCGCCCAGCCCTTCAGCGGCTCGGAGCGGACGGCCTTCGCGGGCGCGGTGAGCTTGTGCACGGCGGGAGCGAGCTTGACCGGGCCGAGCTGCGCCTTCAGCGCGCGCCAGAACGGGCCGTAGACCTTGAACGGCTCGCCGGAACCAGTCTTCACCGCGCCAGGCTCGGTGAGGAGCGAACCGGGGTGGGAGACGGGCTCCGTTCCCGCCCCGCGCAGGGCGGCGGCGACCTCCTCCTCCAGCCCGGCGTCCTCGCCCTCGTACTGGCGGCCGAAATGCACGGCCGAGGCGCCCGCCGCCTCCGCCACGTCCACCAGGTGCGCGACCGTGGCGCCCTTGCGCAACACCAGCGGCGAACCCGCCCGCTCCAGCGCCTCGCCGAGCGCGTGCAGCGACTTGTCCAGCCACCACAGGCCCGCCCCGCCGGGCGCGCGGGGCCGGTCCATGTCCAGCACGAAGACGGGGATCACCGGGCGGCCGCTGTCGGCGGCGGCGCGCAGGGCGGGGTTGTCGGCCAGGCGCAGGTCGCGCCGCACCCACCAGATCACCGGACCTTCGCCCATCGCGCACCCCGCTTGCGCCCCGCCGCCGGCTGCGCCACCTCACGCGGCATGAACGCGCCCGCCGAGCTGTCCGTTTCGCCGTCGCCGGTCGTGGAGCTCGCGGCGCCCGGCGGGCGCCCGGTGCGGATCGGGCAGGCCGAGCGGCTGAGCTTCGTCGCCGGCCCCTGCCAGATGGAGAGCCGCGCCCACGCCCTGGAGACGGCCTCCGCCCTCAAGGAGATCGCCGGGCGGCTGGGCGTGGGGCTCGTCTACAAGACGAGCTTCGACAAGGCGAACCGCACCTCGGCGGGCGCCGCCCGCGGCATGGGGCTGCGCGCGGCGCTGCCCGTCTTCGCCGAGATCCGCGAGACCCTGGGCCTGCCCACCCTCACCGACGTGCACGAGGTCGACCACTGCGCCCCGGTGGCCGAGGCGGTGGACGTCCTGCAGATCCCCGCCTTCCTCTGCCGCCAGACCGACCTCCTGGTCGCCGCGGCGCGGACCGGTCGCGCGGTGAACATCAAGAAGGGCCAGTTCCTCGCGCCCTGGGACATGAAGAACGTGATCGCCAAGGTGACGGGCGCGGGCAATCCGAACGTGATGGCCACCGAGCGCGGCGTCTCCTTCGGCTACAACACGCTGATCAGCGACATGCGGGCCCTGCCGGAGCTGGCGCGGATCGGCTGCCCCGTGGTGTTCGACGCCACCCACAGCGTGCAGCAGCCGGGCGGCCGGGGCGCCTCCTCCGGCGGTGAGCGGGAGTACGTGCCGGTGCTGGCGCGGGCGGCCGTGGCGGTGGGCGTGGCGGCCGTCTTCATCGAGACGCACCCCGATCCGGACCACGCCCCCTCCGACGGGCCGAACATGGTGCCCCTCGCGCAGTTCGAGGCCCTGGCGGCGGAGCTCCTGGCCTTCGACGCGCTGGCCAAGCGCCGGTGAGCCCGGCCGATCAAAGGCGCTTGCGCCCGCCCCGCCGCGGGTGACAGCGTGGGCCCCGATGAGCTCCGCGGCCCCGAGCGCAGCCCCCGATCCCCTCCGGTGCGGTCCAGCGGCGGCGGCCGTCCGCCGGGCGTGGCGCGTCCGGGCGCTCGCGGCGGCGGCCGTGGTCCTCTCGCTCCTGCTCGCCGCCTCCGTCTACTGGCGCGACGACATCCTGCGCACGGGGCTCGACCCCAAGCAGCCGTACCAGACCTACGTCCCGCCGCCCGCGCCCGACTACGCCGGGCGCGCCGCCTGGGCGCTCCTGCCCGAGCGTCCGGGCGAGGCGGGCGCGCAGGACCCCCCAGCCGACATCTTCTTCGTCCACCCCACCACCTACGACGGCGGCCGGGACTGGAACGGGCCGGTGGACGACGCCGCCGCGCGCCGCCTCCTCGAGCGCGAGATGCTGCCCAATTACGCGGAGACCTACGCCCGGGTGGGCCGGCTGTTCGCCCCCCGCTACCGCCAGGCCAGCCTGTACGCCCGGCTGACCCTGCGCGACGACGCCCGCGACGCCCGCGCCTTCGCCTTCGAGGACGTCAGGCGGGCGTTCGACACCTACCTGGCGCGCTGGGGCGGCGAGCGCCCGATCGTGATCGTGGGGGTCGAGCAGGGGGGCGAGCTGGCGGCGCGCCTCGCCCTCTACGCCGCGCGCCTGCCGCGGTCGGGCGGGCGGATCGCGGCGGTGCACCTTCTCCAGACCGCCGCGCCGGCCGCCGACTACGGGCTGGGCTCGTCGCTGCGCGCCTGCGACGCCGCGGACCGGGTGGGCTGCGTGCTCGCCTTCGTCGCCGCGCAGGAGGGCGACAGGGGCGCGGCCGACCGGCTGCTCGGCAAGGCGATGAGCTGGGGCGAGGACCGGCCGCTGGAGCCGCTGGGGGCGCGGCCGCCCTTGTGCGTGAACCCGGTCACCGGCTCCACCGCCGCCCCGGCCGCGCCCGAGTCCGCCGCCCGGGGCGCCGCCAACGCCACGGGCCTGGAGCCCGGCGCCCGTCCGCCGCTGATGTCCGGGCAGGTGGCCACGCGGTGCGAGGCCGGCCTCCTTCGCCACACCGCGCCGCGCTCGCCCGCGCTGAAGCGTTCCGGCGGCTGGGCGGCGGGCCTGCGCGTGCCCGCCTTCAACCTGTTCTACGCCGACCTGGAGGCGGACGCGGCGCGGCGGGTGCGGGCCTTTGCGGACCGGAGGGCGCAGGTGGAGCGGGACCGGGACTCCGACCGCACGCAGCCCTAGCCCGCCGCCGACCACGCGCCGTCGTCCCACCGCCAGGGGAAGAGTTCGGCCAGGACCGCCAGCGCCCGGCCCCTCGGCGAGACGAGCTCCGGGTCGCGGTGGAGCACCAGCCGGGCGTCGTCCGCCGCCGCCTCCACCAGCTCGCGCTGCGCCACGGGGTCGGCGAAGCGGTAGGGCGGCAGGCCGCTCTGCTTGGAGCCCATGAGGTCGCCGCCGCCGCGGAGCCGGAGGTCGCGCTCCGCGATGAGGAAGCCGTCCTCCGTCTCGCGCAGCACCTCCAGCCGTTCCCGCCCGGCGTTGGAGATCGGCGTCTCGTACAGCAGCACGCAGGCGCTCTGCGCCGACCCCCGCCCCACCCGGCCGCGCAGCTGGTGCAGCTGGGCGAGGCCGAAGCGTTCGGCGTGCTCGATCACCATGATGGTGGCGTCGGGCACGTTCACCCCCACCTCCACCACCGTGGTCGCCACCAGCACGGACAGGCGGCCGGCGGCGAAATCGGCCATCACCGCGTCCTTCTCCGCAGGCGGCAGGCGGCCGTGCGCCAAGCCCACCCGGTCGGCGCCGAGCGCCTCGCGCAGCTCGACGGCGCGAAGCTCCGCCGCCGCCGCGTCCACCGTCTCGCTCTCCGCCACCAAGGGGCAGATCCAGAAGGCCTGGGCGCCGTCCGCGATCGCCAGGCGCAGCCGCTCCACGATCTGCGGCAGCCGGGCGGAGGGGGAGAGGGTGGTGGTCACCGGCCGGCGCCCCGCGGGCTTCTCGTCCAGCTTGGACACGTCCAGGTCGCCGAAGGCCACGAGCTCCAGCGTGCGGGGGATGGGCGTGGCCGAGAGCGCCAGGAGGTGCACGCCGCTCCCCTTCTCCTGCAGGCGGCGGCGCTCGTTGACGCCGAAGCGGTGCTGCTCGTCCACCACCGCCAGGGCCAGGGCGCGGAAGCGCACCTCGTCCTGGAACAGGGCGTGGGTGCCCACCGCCACCTGCGCCTCGCCCCCCGCCAGGGCCATCAGCTTGTCGGCGCGCACCGCCCCCTTGTCGCGCCCGGTGAGGAGGACCACGCGCAGGCCCGCCGCCTCCAGCGGGGGCCCGAGCGTCTCGAAGTGCTGGCGCGCCAGGATCTCCGTGGGCGCCATCAGCGCGGACTGCCGCCCGGCCTGCGCCACGTCGGCCATGGCCAGCATGGCCACCGCCGTCTTGCCCGAGCCCACGTCGCCCTGCACCAGCCGCGTCATCCGCTCGCCGGAGGCGAGGTCGCCGCCGATCTCCGCCAGGGTCCGCCGCTGCGCCCCGGTGAGGGCGAAGGGCAGGGCGCGCTCCACCCGGTCGGCCAGGTCGCCATGCGCCACCACCGCGCCGGGCTCCGCGCGGCGGGCGCGCTTCCTCAGCGCCATGGCCATCTGGTGCGCCAGGAGCTCGTCATAGGCCAGCCGCGCCCGGGCGGGGGCGAAGGGGAGGAGGTCGGCCTCGCCCTGCGGCGCGTGCAGCGCCTCCAGCGCCTCGCGCCAGCCCGGCCAGCCGTTCTTCACGCGCCACGCGGGGTCCTGCCACTCCACAAGCTCCGGCGCGCGGCCCACCGCCTCGCGCACGCGGACGGCGATCATGCGCGAGGTGAGGCCCGCGGTGGCCGGGTAGATCGGCTCGAAGGCCGGGATCTCGCCCGCGCGCTCGGCGGGCAGCAGGTGGTCGGGGTGGGCGATCTGCCGCTCCACCCCGAACGTCTCCACCTTGCCGCTCACCGCGCGCACCGCCCCCACCGGATGCGCGGCGGCGAGGTGGCGCGCCCCGTGGCCGAACCAGACGAGGTGGAGGAAGCCCGTCTCGTCGGCGCAGCGGATGCGCGTGGGCGTGCGGCCCGACCCGGCCTGGTGGCCGTCCACCGTGACCACGAAGGTCGCCACCTCGCCCTCCACCGCGTCCGCCACGAGCGACACGCGCCGCTCGATCACGCCCGTGGGGGGGAGGAAGGCGAGGTCGCGCACCTGCGGCCCCGCCACCTTCTCCAGGAGCGGCGCGAGCTTGGCGCCCACCCCCTTGAGCGAGGAGACGGGCGCGAACAGGGGAAACAGCACCTCCGGACGCATCGGATCAGTCTAGCGCATCCCGGCGCAGGCGCCGCCGTCGCTCCGTGCGGAACGCGACCGTGCTAGGCTGGCCCGCCCGTCCCTCAGCCGCAGGTCGCCTTGCGCCGCCTCCTCAAGTTCCTCCACACCCTGGGAGCCGTCGGCTTCATGGGCGGCCTGGCGGCCCTGGCGGCCGTGGTGGTGCTCGCGCCGACGCCGCTGGCGCTCGACGCGAAAGCCGCCGCCATCCTGGACGAGCCCGCGCGCCGCCGCCTCGCGGCGATCCGGCCCCGTCTCGACACGGTCGGCGATTGGTCGCCGGCCTCGCTCGAGACGGCGGTGAGAAGTTTCGCCGACGAGGCCGGGGTGAAGCTCGGTCAGATCGCCCA
>CAXSHO010000130.1:7779-8868 GCA_964237305.1 uncultured Caulobacteraceae bacterium | reverse complement strand
CGGCGGCGAGCGCGTGGCGAAGGCGCTGGCGCGCGCGGGCGTGGCCAGCCGCCGCGACGTGGAGCGCTACATCGCCGCCGGCCGGGTGGCGCTGAACGGGCGCGTGCTCGAGACCCCCGCGGTCAAGGTCGGGCCGGGCGACATCCTCACCGTGGACGGCGCGGTGGTGGGCGGGGCGGAGGCCACGCGGGTCTGGCGCCACCACAAGCCCGCGGGCCTGCTGACCAGCCACGGCGACCCGCAGGGGCGGCCCACCGTCTTCGAGCACCTGCCCGAGGGGATGCCGCGCGTGATCTCCGTGGGTCGGCTCGACCTCGCCACCGAGGGCCTCTTGCTGCTCACCAACGACGGCGAACTGGCCCGGGCGCTGGAGCTGCCGGACAACGCCTGGCGGCGCACCTACCGCGCCCGCGCCTACGGCCGGGCCGACCAGGCCAAGCTCGACTCGCTCAAGGACGGCGTGACGCTGGAAGGCGTGCGCTACGGCCCCGTCGAGGCGCGGATCGACAAGGCGACCGGCGCAGGCGCCGCGGGGCGCGGACGCGTGTCGGACGCCCCGGCCAACCTGTGGATCACCGTCACCGTCTCCGAGGGCAAGAACCGGGAGGTGAGGCGCGTGCTGGAGAGCCTGGGGCTGAAGGTGAACCGGCTGATCCGCCTCGCCTACGGCCCGTTCGCGCTTGGCGTGCTGGCGACGGGCGAGGTGGAGGAGATCGGCCCCCGCGTGCTGCGCGAGCAGCTGGCCGGCCTGATCGCGCCGGAGAACATGCCCAAGGGCGACCGCCGTCCCGCCCCCGTCGCCGCCTCCACCCGCCCGCCGCCGCCCGTCGCGCCGCCGCGCCGCGCCGCGCCCGGCCAGGGTCCGGCCGCGCGGGGCGAGCGGTCCGCGGGCAAGGGCGGCCCGGCCCGGCCGCCCCGCTCCGCAGGTCCTCCCGCCGGCCGCGGCAAGCCCGGGCCCCGGCCCGTGGGCGCGGAGGGCCGGGTGGCCGGCGCCTGGACGCCGCCGCGCGACCGCAAGCCGGCCGTCCGCAAACCGGCTGCGGGCGGGGCCGACGCGCGAAAGGGGGCGGAGGGCGAGCCGCGCACCGA
>CAXSHO010000130.1:0-7769 GCA_964237305.1 uncultured Caulobacteraceae bacterium | reverse complement strand
AGCTGACCCTCGCCGCGGCGGACACCATGGTGATCCACCGGTCCGGGCTGGTGCGGGTGACGGCGAGCACCGGCCGGACCGAGGCCCTGGACTGGGCGACCGGGCGGCCACGCTGGTCACTACCGGGCGGGGCGGACCGCCCGCCCGCCGGCAAGCCCCGCCCCTTCTCCGCCAAGCCGGGCGGCGACAAGCGCGCCGCCGGTCCCGCCGCCGCAGGCCGCGGAGGCGGCGGGGCCGCGCGGTCCGCAGGCCCCGCGGCGTCCGGCAAGCCGCCCCGCCGCGCGTCCCCGCCCGGGCGGGGGGCGCCTCCCGCCAAGGCCAAGGCCGACGACCCGAAGCGGACGGGCCTGGAGCTCACCCCGACCATGCGTCGCGGCCCCCGCCGCAAGGACGGGCCCAAGGGCCCGCGCCGACCGCCCCGCGCCGACTGAAGCTTGGCGGCGGGCGCGGGCGGGGCCGATCTCAGGGGTGAAGGGGAGGGGTTGATGGCGGGCGGGCTGGAGGATGTGGACACCGATGAGCCGTTGGCTGCGCGCCTGCGCCGCCACGGCTTCGACCGGCTTATCATGCTGTCGGACGGCGTGTTCGCCATCGCCGTCACGCTCGCCGCCATCGAGATCAAGCCGCGCGGGCCCTGGTCCAGCCCCGCCGAGCTGTGGACGGCCCTGCGCCTGCCGCTCTACGCCTACGCCATCAGCTTCACGGTGATCGCCATCTACTGGAGCGCGCACCGCGACACCTTCGCCCGGCTGCGGCGCGTCGACACGACGGTGACGCTCTTGACGCTGCTGCTGCTGTTCTTCACGGCCGTGCTGCCGGCCACGACGCAGCTCCTGTACGAGCGGGGCAATGCGGCCGGGGTGCAGGTCTACGCCGTGTCCGTGATGCTGTGCGGCTTCGCCCAGGCGGCGCTGTGGGGCTATGTCAGCCTGCGGCGGGGCCTGCAGGTGGCGGGGCTCTCGCGCGCCTACCTGGCCGTGCGGTGGCTCACGGCGCTGATCGTGCCTTGCTACTTCCTATGGCTGGCCTCCGCCGGCCTGCACGAGATCGGCCCGCTGGCGCTCTACGGGGCCGCCGCGCCCGTGGTGCTGCTTTTGGTGATGCGTCGCGGCGTGCTGCCGCGCCTGGAGCGGCGGGCCGCGACCGCCCCGCCCGACGCGTGAGGATCGTCGCGGGCCGGCTGCGCGGCCGCGCCCTCGTCGCCCCGCCGGGGCTCGCCACCCGTCCCACCGCCGACCGTGCGCGCCAGGCGCTGTTCGACGTGCTGGCGCACGCGCCCTGGGCCCCGCCCCTGGAAGGCGCGCGGGTTCTGGACCTGTTCGCGGGCTCGGGCGCGCTGGGGTTCGAGGCCTTGTCGCGCGGGGCCGTCGCCGCGCTGATGGTGGACACCGACGAGGCCGCCCGCGGCGCCGTGCGCGAGAACGCCGACGCCCTCGGGCTCATGGGGGCGGTGCGCGTGCACCGGCGCGACGCGGCCGACCTGGGCGTGCGGCCCGGGAGCGCGGGGCCGCCCTTCTCCCTCGTCTTCCTCGACCCGCCCTACGCCAAGGGCCTGGGCGAGCGCGCGCTGGCCGGCCTGCGTCCCGGCGGCTGGCTCGCGCCCGGCGCCCTGGCGGTCTTCGAGCGTGGGCGCGACGAGCCCGACCCCGCGGTGGAGGGATGGGAGACGGCGGACGCGCGCGACTGGGGAGCCGCGCGCGTGCTGTTCCTCCGCGCTACTGCGCCTTGACGTCGGCCTCGGCGGGGGCGGGCCAGCGCTCCACCATGGCGTCGCCGCGGCGGGCCTCGCCCTCCGCCTCGTCGATCTCGTAGACCTCCACCTTGTCCGTGTAGAAGGCCAGGCGGCCGCGGATGGCCTCCACCGCCGGGTTCGGGTCCTCGTAGGACCAGGCGCAGTTCTCCAGGAGGTCGCCGTTGATCAGCATCGAATAGTGTGTCGCCGCGCCCTTGTAGGGGCAGTGCGTCACCTTGTCGGTCTGCGACAGGAAGCCGGTCTCCACGTCCTTGCGCGGGAAGTACTGCACGGGCGGATAGTCCGCCTCCTTCAGCGCCAGTGCGTCGGCGGTGTCGGCCAGCACGTGGTCGGCCACGCGCACCCGCACGCGCCGCGGGTTGGTGGAGGTGGTGATCGGGTGGTCGGCGCCCGGCGTCTTCATGGTCTGTCGCTCCTGCGTGTCGGCCCCACCAACGCGCGGGGGGAAGGCGCCGTTTCCACGAGCCCGCCTCACCCGGTTAACCGGGCGTTGAAGGGTCGCGTTGTCGAAGGGACGCGAGCGTGGTCAAACCCCTTGCCGGGGGCGCAGGCCCCGCGGTCGTTCGCGTTCCAAGGCCCCTGCATGAACATCGTCATCGTCGCTGGCGTCATCATCACCGTGCTGACGTGCATCCCGGTGCTCGTGCAACTTCGAGGACATCCCCGGGGCTTGTTCGTCCTCTTCTTCGCCGAGATGTGGGAGCGGTTCTCCTATTACGGCATGCGTGCGCTCTTGATCCTTTACCTCACCAAGCATTTCCTGTTCGACGACAAGGCGGCGGGCGCGCAGTACGGCGCCTACACGACGCTCGTGTTCCTGCTGCCGTTGGTGGGGGGCATCCTGGCCGACCGCTATCTCGGCACGCGCCGCTCCGTGGCCTTCGGGGCGATCCTTTTGGTGGCGGGGCAGCTCACCATGGCCGTGCAGGGGGCGCCGGCGCGGCAGGAGCTGGTCTATGGCGGCGCCGTCTACAGCTTCCAGGACGTGGGGGTCGGCGCCGGTAAGACGGAGGTGCTGAAGGTGGGCGAGCGGACCTATCACTACGGGCCCGACCCCACCGGCGGCTTGCGGATCGACGGGCTGCCGACGGGCGCGCCCCTGCCTTCCGTGCTGCCGGCGAAGAGTTATACGCTGAGGGTTGCGGACCGGAGCCCGCTGTACCTGAACTTCATGTACTTCGCCCTGTCGATGATCATCGTGGGCGTGGGTTTCCTCAAGCCGAACATCTCCACCATCGTCGGCCAGCTCTATGCGCAGGGCGACCCCCGGCGGGACTCCGGCTTCCTCCTCTACTACTTCGGCATCAACGTGGGCTCGTTCTGGGCCGCGATCTTGTGCGGCTACCTCGGCGAGACGGTGGGCTGGTGGGCGGGCTTCGGCCTGGCGGGCCTGGGCATGATGGCGGGGTTCATCGTCTTCACCCTCGGCCGCGGCTGGCTGGAGGGCCGGGGCGAGGCGCCGCGCCCCGCCGAGCTCACGCGCCCGGCCGTGGGACCGGTCACGCGCGAGCACCTCGTCTACATCGCGGGGATCGTGGGGGTGGGCCTCATCTACGTGCTCGTGCACCACAACGCCCTTGTGGGCTGGCTCCTGGCCGCGGGTTCGGTGGGCGTCCTGGGCTACATCGGCTGGTACATGACGACCAAGGCGGGGAAGGTGGAGCGCGAGCGGCTCGGCTTGGCCCTGCTGCTGGTGGTCGGCTACATGGTCTTCATGACGCTGTTCGAGCAGGCCGGCAGCTCGCTGCAGACCTTCGCCGACCGCAACGTCAACCTGAACCTCCTCTCCGGGCCCGTCGTCTTCCCGCTCCTCGGCCACGAGGTCTTCCTGGGCTCACGCGCCATGCTCGACGCGGCGCCGGCGGCGGTGGGCCGCTGGTGGGTCGACATGGGCATGGCGTCTTCGCAGACGCAGTCGTTCAATCCCGGCGCGATCCTCATCTTCGCCCCCGTGTTCGCGGCGCTGTGGTCGCTGCTCGCCAAGATCGGGCGCAACCCCAACCCCCTCGTCAAGTTCGGCCTGGGCCTGATGCAGGTGGGGCTGGGCTTCCTGCTGCTGGTGTGGGCGGCGCGGTTCGCCGACGCCGGCTTCCGCGTGCCCGTCATGTTCCTGGCGTTGGCCTACCTCCTGCACACCACCGGCGAGCTGTGCCTCAGCCCGGTGGGGCTGTCGGAGATCACCAAGCTGTCGCCCGCCATCCTGACCGCCACGCTCATGGCGGTGTGGTTCCTGGCGCAGAGCTGGGCCAACTGGGTGGGCGGCTTCATCGCCCAGCTGGCGGGGACAGAGACGGTGGCGGGCATGGTGCTCGACCCCGCCAAGTCGCTCGCCACCTCCAACCACGTCTTCCTCGTGATCGGCTGGGTCGCGGTGGGGATCGGCGTGGTGTTCCTCGGCGCCAGCCCGTGGCTGAAGCGCTGGGCGCACGGGGTGAACGATCCGCTCGCCCACGCCATGCCCGAGCCCATCGCCCCGACGGTGGACGGCGAGCGCCAGGCGGTGACCCCCGCCATGATCCGGGCGGAGCGCGAAGGCTGAGCGCGGCGACCTAGAAGGTCTTTCGCACCCGGAACTGCACGTAGGGGCCGAGCCGCAGCGGGCGCCGCTCCGAGAAGGCGACCGGGTCCACGCCCCGCACGCCGTCGTAGGCCGTCAGGCGCCGGTCGTAGCGGGTGGCGACGTGGTCCACCTGCAGCTTGAGGTCGAGGTCGGGCTTGGGCTTCCACTGCACGAACAGCCCGTAGAGCGGGTGGAAGGTGTCCGTCTCCACCTGGTTGAAGCGGTAGTAGCGCTGCTGGAAGCCGCCGAAGACGAAGCCGCCCCACTTCGCATGCCAGCGAGGCAGGTCCTGGCTGAAGTCCAGCTCGCCCTCGAACGGACGCAGGCCCGAGATCGGCCGGGCGGCCCCCGTGGTGGGGTCGGTCACCTCCGAGTCGCGCACGGTGGCGGAGGGCTTGAGCAGGCCGCCCTTGATGCCGAGCTTGTCGAGCGGGATGGAGGCGTTGAGGATCAGCTCCTCCTTGCGCCCGTCGCCGATGTTGGCCGGGGCGTCGAACACGCCGTTCGGGCTGAAGATCGGCGCGCGGTCGGCCACGTCGGCGATCTGCGAGTGGCGGAAGGTGAGGGTGACGTCGCCGGAGCCCCAGAAGGTGCGCTCGTAGGCCGCCTCCAGCACCGTGGCCTGCTGCGGCACGAGGTCGGGGTTGCCCGCCAGGATCTGCCCGGTGGAGAGCGAGGAGGCGGCCACGAAGTCGCCGAAGTCGAGCTGGCCCACCTCCTCCTCGGCGCGCAGCCGGATCTGGTCGGCCTTGGTGGGCGACCAGGTGATCTGCAGCCGCGGCTTGGGGTAGACCAGCGTCTTGCCGAGCACCACGTCGCCGCCCGAGGCGATGTCCGACACCTCCAGCCGCAGCCCCGCCTCCACCGTCAGCTTGGAGGTCGCCGTCCAGGTGGCCTTGGCGAAGGCCTCGCCGCGGAACTCGCGCACCTCCACGTTGGCGCCCGGGATGGCCATGGCCGCGCCGTTCTGGACGAACCTGACGTGGCTCGTGAGGTCGTTGTAGGCGAACTCGGCCCCGCCCTCGACGGCCAGCCGCCGCGAGGCGGTCCAGGTCAGCGTCTGGCGGCCCACCGTCTCCGTCTGGGTGTGCTGCTCGCGGAAGCGCTCGAGGTCGCCGGGAGCGGTGAACAGGGTGAGGTAGTCCTCGCCCTTCACGTTCTGCAGCACCACCGTCTCCGACTTGAGCCGGGCGCCGAACTGGCGCGTGTAGTCGCCGCCGAGCTCCAGCTCCTCCTTGTTCTGATGGTCGCGCTCCCGGCTCTGCGAGGAGCCGGGCGGTGCGCCGATCAGCGGGTTCAGCACGTCATCGTAGAAGTACTTCTGGACCAGCGCCTGGCCGTTCACGCGCAGCTTGCCGCCCGCGAGCGGCGTCTCGAACGACGAGGACAGGGTGTGCTCCATGCCGTCGGCCTCTGACTTGTCGCGCGCCGCGTCGATCACCCGCCCGGCCGCGTCGCGGCGCGTGCGCGAGCCGTCGCCCGCCCCGTCGTCGGTGAAGGAGGAGCCGACGTAGGAGGCCTCCAGGGTGCGGCCGTCCCACCGCCGGGACCCCTCCAGGCGTACGATCGGCGCGTGGCGGCCGTCGCTGACCACCCAGGTGTCGGCCACGCCGATCAGGCCGGTGGAGGCCGCGCCCTTGCGGCGCACCACGTTCGCCACCACCGCCAGCCCCTGCATGTCGATGCCGGGGGCGCCCCCGCGGATCACGTCGATCCGCTCCACCTGGCTCGCGGGCAGGCGCTGGAGGATGGAGCCGAGGTCGTCGTTCTTGCTGGACGGGCGGGCGCCGTCGATCAGGGCGTTGCCCGCGTCGGAGAAACCGCGGGAGCCGCCTCCCGTCACCAGGCTGAAGCCGGGCGTGCGGTTGATCATGTCCAGGGCGGTGTTGGGCTGGGAGGCGGCGAAGAAGGCCGCCGGGTAGCTTGTGACCCCCGCCGCCCCCGCCGCGGTGGCCGACGGCGGGGCAGGCGCAGGCGCGACCCCCGCGCCGGAGGCGGGGGCGGCGCGCGCCGCGCCGTTGGTCATGACGGGCGCGCCCCGGTCGCCCTGGACGTTCTGCGGCGTGGTGAGGGGCGGTCCGGGGGCCTGCGCGGCGGTGGCGGGCTGGGCCACGGCCGCCAGCGCGGCCATCAAGATCTCCTGCACGCCCCGCCCTCGCCGTTCCGGTCTGCGGAGACACAAGCCCGCGTCGGGGAGCGAGCGACAGTTACAAGGCCGAAAGGTGGGTTAAATCAGCGTCACGTATCGCGCCGGCGCCGTCACGGGGCGGTCACACCTGCGTCCCGCCCACCGTCAGCCCGGACAGCTTGAGCGAAGGCTGGCCCACGCCCACCGGCACGCCCTGGCCCTGCTTGCCGCAGACGCCGATGCCGGGGTCGTAGGCGAAGTCGTCGCCGATCAGCTCGACCTTGGTCAGGGAGGTGGGGCCGTCGCCGATCAGGGTGGCGCCCTTCACCGGCGCGGTGAGGCGGCCGTCCTCGATCAGGTAGGCTTCCGTGCACTGGAACACGAACTTGCCGTTGGTGATGTCCACCTGCCCGCCGCCGAAGTTGGCGCAGTAGAGGCCGCGCTTCGTCGAGGCGATCATCTCCGCCTGATTCGACGCGCCCCCCAGCATGGCGGTGTTGGTCATGCGCGGCATGGGCATGTGGGCGTAGCTCTGGCGGCGGGCGTTGCCGGTGGGGGCCATGCTCATCATCCGCGCCGAGAGGCGGTCGTGCATGTAGCCCACGAGAATGCCGTCCTCGATCAGGACGGTGCGCTCGGTGGGGGTGCCCTCGTCGTCCACGGTGAGCGAGCCGCGGCGGCCGGGCTCCGTGCCGTCGTCGATCACGGTGACGCCCGGCGCGGCCACGCGGTCGCCCAGCCGGCCGGAGAAGGCGGACAGGCCCTTGCGGTTGAAGTCGCCCTCCAGCCCGTGGCCCACGGCCTCGTGCAGGAGCACGCCGTTCCAGCCGGGCCCGAGCACCACGTCCATCTCGCCCGCGGGGCAGGCGACGGCGTCGAGGTTCACCAGCGCCTGGCGCAGCGCCTCGTCCACCTGCCCGCGCCAGCTGTCCGCGCCGACCCAGGCGTGGAAGCCCGCCCGCCCGCCCGCGCCCGACGAGCCCGACTCGCGCCGGCCGTCCTTCTCGACGGTCACGCTCACGTTCAGCCGCACCAGCGGGCGCACGTCGCGCACCAGCCGGCCGTCCGCGCGCAGGATCTCCACCACGCGCCGCTCGCCCGCCACGGAGGCGGAGACCTGCACCACGCGGGGGTCGCGGGCGCGGGCCCAGGCGTCGATCTCCTGCAGCAGCGCCACCTTGTCGCCGAAGGCGGGGTGGGCCAGCGGGTCGTCCTCGCCGTACAGCCGCCGGTTGGTGCCGCGCGGGGGCTGCGCCTTGGCGTGCGTCGACGGATCGATCAGCCGCATCGTCTCCGCCGCGCGCCCGATCGCGGCGGCGCTCAGCTCG
>CAXSHO010000129.1:0-8888 GCA_964237305.1 uncultured Caulobacteraceae bacterium | reverse complement strand
CGAAGTTGATGTAGCGGTTCTCCGTGGAGAAGCGGGCGTAGGAGGCGTCGTTCAGGTTGGTGGCGTGGGCGGGTGAGTGGGCGAGGTACGTGAGGCCGGCGGCCGCGCCGTGAACGTACTGGGCGGTGGCGCTGTCGGGCGCGATCATGGTGTGGAGGCCGGGCGCGCCGTCCCCTTCGTCACCCCGGCCGCGCCGCCCGGGTGGACAGGGGTCGCCTCGTCGCCTCATGCTGAACCGCGATGGACGCGGGGACGGCGGCGGTGCAGCAAGGGCGGGCGGGTGCGGTGGCGTGGACGGGGGTGCTGTCGCACGCCCAAGAGCGCGACCGGCGGCTCGCGCAGCACTATGACGACTTCCGGCGGATCGCCCGGCGCGTGCTGGAGGGCGACGGCGCCAAGTTGCAGCTTCAGCCCACCGATCTCGCGCACGAGGCGGCCATCCGCGTCATGCGGCTGGACCGCTTCACCCCGTCAAACCGGGCGCACTTCCTCGCCCTGTCGGCCCGCGTGATGCGCCAGGTCCTCATCGACGAGGTGCGCCGCGCCCGGGCGGCCAAGCGCCGCCCCCCGGTGCAGACCGCCTGGTTCGACCCCGAGGGCGTGCGCCCTGAGGGTCGGCTCGACCTCGAGGAGTTCGACGAGGCGCTCAAGCGGCTGCAGGAGATCGACGAGGACCGGGCGCGCGTTGTGGAGCTGCGCTTCTACGCCGGCCTGACGCTGGAGGAGGTGGCGGAGACCACGGGCGACTCGCTCTCCACGGTGAAGCGGCGGTGGCGCGGCGCGCGCGCCTGGATCCTCGAGGCGTTGGCGACGGCGTGACCGATCCCGCGCTGGAGCGCCGCGCGCTCGAAGCGTTCGAGGCTGAGCTGGAGTCCGCGCCCGCCGGTCGCGAGGCGCGGCTCGAGGAGCTGCGCGCCACCGATCCGGCGCTCGCCGCGCGCGTGTCCGCCCTGCTGCGCGCCGACGCAGGAGCCGCCGCCGCGGTGCCCACCGCGCCCGCCGCCTTGAGCACGACGCCGCCCGAGCCGCCGCCCGAGCGCGTGGGGGTGTGGCGGCTCACCGAACTCCTGGGCGCGGGCGGCATGGGCGCGGTGTGGCGGGGCGTGCGCGACGACGGCCTGTTCGACCAGACGGTGGCTGTGAAGCTGGTGCGGCCCGGCGTGTTCGGCGCCTCCGCCCTGGCGCAGTTCGCGGTGGAGCGGCGCGTGCTCGCCCGGCTGCGCCACCCCAACATCGCCGCCCTCTACGACGGCGGGGCGGACGCGCAGGGCCGCGCCTGGTTCGCCATGGAGCTGGTGGAGGGCCGCGTCGTCACGGAGGCCGCGCGCGAGCAGCCCCTGCGCGCCCGCGTGCGCCTGCTGCTGGCGGTGTGCGGCGCGGTGCAGCACGCCCACGCCGCCCTGGTGGTCCACGCCGACATCAAGCCCGGCAACATCCTGGTGGACGCGGAGGGCCGCCCCAAGCTGCTGGACTTCGGCATCGGCCGCAGCCTGGAGGACATGGAGGAGGGCGCGACCGGCTACGGCCTCACCGCGCCCTATGCGAGCCCGGCCCGGCTGGCGGGCGAGCGCCCGGTGCCCGCCGACGACGTGTACGCGCTGGGTGCGCTGCTCTGGGAGCTGGTGGAGGGGGCGCCTCCCGCCGCGACCCCGCCGGCGCCTGCGACCCTGGCCCCGCCCGAGCTGGCCGCCGCGATCGCCCGCGCCACCGATCCCGACCCGGCGCGGCGCTACGACGGCGCGGGCGCGCTGGCGGAGGACCTCAGGCTGTGGCTGGAGGGCCGGCCCGTCCGCGCGCTCCCGGCCACGCGCCGCCGCGCCTTCCGCCTGTTCGTCCACCGCCACCCGCGCGTGCTGGGCGCCGCGGCCGCGGGCGTGGCGGGTCTGGTGGTCGCGCTGGTGGTGATCACCGGCCTCTACCAACGGTCGGAAGCGGAGCGGCGGCAGGCCGACCTGCGGTTCGGACAGGCGCGGGGCATGGCGCACTACATGCTGTTCGACCTGTTCGACCGGCTGAACGACGCGCCCGGCACCCTGCCGGTCCGCCGCGAGTTGGTGGACCGCGCCCGCGGCTACCTCGACGACCTGTCCGCCGCGCCCCGCGCGCCGGTGGACGTCCGCGCCGAGGCGGCGATCGGCTACATGCAGCTGGCGGGCGTGCAGGGAATGTTCACCGCGGGCCAGCTGGGCGAGCGCGGCCGGGGCGGGCCGCCGCTGGAACGGGCCAAGGCGCTGCTGGCGGAGGCCTCGCCCGCCGCCCGCCGCGATCCGCGCTGGCTGCACGCCGACGGCCGGCTGAAGCTGTTCGAGGGCTTCGCGGCCGACGACCAGGGGGGAGGGGAGGGTCGCGCCGCCGCGCTGCTCGGCGAGGCGGTGCGCGAGCTCGGGGCGGCGTCGCGCGCTCTGCCGGACGATCCGGAGGCGGCGGTCGACCTGTGGCAGGCGCGGCTGGTGCTGGCCGACGTCATGGGCGGGGCGAAGGACTACGCCCGCGAGACCGCGCTCGCCCGCGACGCGCTCGACGACTACGCCCGCCGTCGATCGCTGTACGACCGCCATCCCAAGGCGCCGCTGTTCCTGGCGCGCACGTACAAACGCCTGGGCGACTCCGAATACTACCGCGGCGACAAGGCGGCCTCGGCGCAGAGCTACGGCCGGGCGTTGGCCATCCTGCAGGCGGAGGACGCGCGCCATCCCCGCCGCACCCGCACGCTGATGGAGATCCTGGACGCCCGCTGGAGCCTCGCCGGCGTCTTGGCCGACCTCGGCCAGGGCGCCCGGGCGGCGGACCTCTACGACGCCGCGCTGACGGACGGCCGCGCCCGCCTGCTGGTGGAGCCCGACCATGACGGGCTGCAGCGGATGGTGACGCTGATCGCGTCCGACCGCGCCACCCTGCTGTCGCGCCTCGGCCGCCACACCGAGGCGCTGGCGGCGGTGGGCGCCAGCCTGTCGGACCGCCGCGCGCTGTACGCGCAGCGGCCGGACGACCAGGTGGCCTGGCGGAACTACCTGAACGGCCTCTTGCCCGCCGCCAAGGTGGAGGCGGCCGCGGGACGGCGGGCGGAGGCCTGCGGCCACTACCGCGAGGCCACGGCCGGCTTCGCCGCCTACATGCGCCGCTTCGCCGTGGCGGCGCGGACGGCGGGCGGCGACCTTCAGGACATCCGGGCCGCCGACGCCGCCTGCCGGGCGGGCGGGCCGCTCCCGAACCGCTGAACCCTGCGGCGCGCCGCCGCACCCTGACCCGTTTTCCCGCGCGTCTGCGCCTTCCTGAACGAGCCGGACTTGCGGCGGTCAGGGGAGGCCGGGATGGCCACGTACACCAGGGTCTCGACGAAAAGCTCCGGCGCGCAACTACAAGGTGAGGCCAGTCAGGCGAGCTACTCGCCTGATGGTGCGAAGGTGGTGTTCGTCAGCAACGACCAGTTCGCAACGTCGACCCGCACGTTCGGACCTAACGCCTACGTGAAGGACCTCGTCACGGGCGCGGTGACCCTGGTGTCGGTCAACGCGTCCGGCGTCTCAGACTCTTTCACACAGCTTGCCGGCAGGCCGGGCGTCTTCTCGCCGGACGGGGGCGCGATCGTCTTCACCGCCGTTTCGAGGTTGACGCCCGCGGACACCGACACCGACACGAACAGAGACGACGTCTACATCAAGGACCTCGCCACCGGAGGTTTGACCCTGATCTCGGCCAGCTCCGGCGGCGTGAAGGGAAACGGCGACAGCTTTGACGCCGTCTTCTCCCCGGACGGCCGCTCGGTCGTCTTCACGAGCCAAGCCACCAACCTGATCACCGGGATGACGCTCACGGATCAGGAAGTCTACCGCAAGGATCTCGCGAGCGGCGTGGTGACGTTGGTGTCCAGCTCGGCGACGGGAGCGGCGGGGAACGGCTTTGCGTCCAACGGCTCCTACTCGCCCGACGGCCTGAGCATCGCCTTCTACAGCAGCTCCTCCAACCTGGTACCCGGCGACGCGAACGGGAGGTGGGACGTGTTCCTGAAGTCGCTCACCACGGGCGCGGTGCGCCTTGTGAGTGTCGGCGTCGCGGGTGCCCAGGGAGATGGCAACAGCTACTTCGCAAGCTTCTCGCCAGACGGCTTGAAGCTGCTCTTCACCAGCTCCGCCTCGAACCTCACGTCGACCCCCGTCCCGGGCGGCAAACAGGAAGCCTACGTCAAGGACCTCACGACGGGGGTGGTCACGCTGGTCTCCACGACCGCCGCCGGCGTCGCCTCGGCCACCGACGTCGACGGCGTTGCTTGGTCACCTGACGGCGCCACGGTCGTCTTCAATAACCAGACCGACCTCTTCGTCAAGGATTTGGCCACCGGTGTGCTGACCTCCGTCGCCCCGTACGGCCACAACGCGAGTTTCGCTCCGGACGGGCGGACCCTCCTTTTCACCGACCAGAGGCCGCTGGCGCCCGAGGACACCAACAGCCAGAACGACGTCTACACCACCGCCTTCCCTCTCGGCGCGGCGGCGCCGACCCTCGCCCTGCCCGCGACCTACAACGGGGCCGCCAACGACACGGGCGCCTCGTCCTCCGACGGGATCACCCGCCTGAACCGCCCGGTGGTGACCGGCGTCGCGTCGCAACCCGGCGCGATCGTGACGCTGTACGACACGAACGGGACCACCGTCCTCGGCACGGCCGTCTCCGACGCGACGACCGGGGCGTTCGCCATCACGCCGACGGTCCTGGTCGACGGCGTGCACCAGCTGACGGCGGTCGCCACCGTGGCGGGCGCCGCGTCCGAGCGGTCGGCCAAGGTGGTGGTCACCGTGGACACGGTCGCCCCGACGATCACGAGCTTCACCTACGGCCCCAACGACGGCGACCTCTCGACGGGCGAGGCGGGAACGCTGGTCTATGGCTTCTCAGAGGCGGTGACGCAGTTCCCGACACAGGGGAACGCCCGACCCGCGCCAAGCCTGACGCTGAGCACCGGCGCCGTGCTGCAGGGCTTGCCCGCGGGCCTGGGCACGTCGGCGCTGACCTACACCTACGTCCCCGCGGCGGGCCAGACCACGTCTGACCTGGCGGTGACGGGGGCCGACCTGAACGGCGGGCCTGCGGGCTTCTTCAACGACGTCGCCGGCAACGCCGTGGCGGGAACCCCGGTCGGCAACCCGCCCGGCGTGCTCACCGTCAACGCGCCCGCGCCCGCGCCCGCGCTCCTCGCGCTCGTCTCCTCCAGCGCCGCGGGGGTGGAGGGGAACGCGGCGTCGTACACCAGCAACATCAAGGGCGGCTTCACCGCGGACGGCGTGTCCGTGCTGTTCAGCGGCGGATCCACCAACCTGACGTCCGCCGACACCAACACCACCTTCGACCTGTACCTGAAGAACACGGCCACGGGCGCGGTGACCCTCGTGAGCACCAACGCGGCGGGGGTGCGGCCCAACGCCGACGTGTTCTACGGCTCGGTGGACGGCGACGGGAACCTGGCCGCCTTCACCACCACCGCCACCAATCTCGACCCCCGCGCCACGGACGGGAACTCGCACCTGTACGTGCGCGACGTGTCGGCCGGCTCGCTGACGCTGATCGCGCCGGCCGACTACGTGATCACCAACGGGCGAAGGGGCTCGGTGGAGGCGGCCTCCAACTTCACCAACCTGGTCGGCCCTTCGATCTCCGGCGATGGCCGCTACGTGGCCGTGCAGGGCAACGCGGGCGGCGCCACCGCCGAGATCCTGCTGTTCGACACGGTGACCCACACCGCGCGCGACCTGAGCGGCCTCGGCTTCGTCGGCTCGAGCGCCGCGATCTCGCAGAGCGGCTCGGCCGTGGTCTTCCACACCACCGCCGACCTGAACACGCCCGCCGGCGGCGTGCGCGAGGTCTACGTCTACAGCGTGCAAGACGACGCCTTCGCACTCGTGTCCGCCTCGGGCGGCGTCAGACCGGTGGCGGCCAACGGCGACAGCGTCCTGGCCACCGCGTCGAACAACGGGCGCGTGGCGGCCTTCCAGAGCGTCGCCACCAACCTGGACGCCCGCGACACCGACACCCGGTTCGACGTCTACGCCAGGGACATCCCGACCAACACCCTCTACCTGGTGGACGTCGCCGCCGACGGCGTCACCAAGGCGAACGCCGCGGCCACCAACGCCTACGTCTCCGGCGACGGGACGCGCGTGGCCTTCCAGTCCGCCGCCACCAACCTGGTGGCCGGCGTCGCCGACGGCCTCACCCACGTCTACGTCAAGACGCTCGCCACCGGCGCCCTCGCCGTGCTGGACCTGTCGGCCGCGGGCGCGCCCGGGAACGGGGGCTCCTCCGCCGCCGTGTTCTCCCCCGACGGCGCGCGCGTCGCCTTCTCCAGCACCGCCTCCAACCTCGTGGCCGACGACGCCAACGGCGTGCAGGACGTGTTCCTCGCCAAGGTGGGCGCCGGCGCCGTGACGCCGCCGCCTCCGACCGTCAACACGCCGCCCGCCATCGGCGGCACGATGGCCGACCAGCAGGAGATGCAGGGACAGCCGATCCAGCCGTTCAGCACCGTGACCGTCACCGACCCCGACACGGGGCAGATCGAGACGGTGACGATCGACACCGGCGGCTTCGGGCCGATCTCCGGCGGAGGCTTCGTGCAGTCGCCGACGGACACGCGCCTGTACACCGTCTCCGGCACGGCGGCGCAGGTGCAGGCCGCCTTGCGCGCGGCCTCCTTCACCTCGCTCTACGACGCCTCGGTGGCCACCTTCCCGCTCACCGTGACGGTCTCGGACGGGATCGCCACCACCACCGACGCCACCACCACCATCCGCGTGGTCGCCGCCTCGCCCCCGCTCCCGCCCGGCGGCGGCGGCGGCGGCGCGCCGCCGGTGACGACCACGCCCTCGACGACCTACGGGCTCATCACGGAGGCGCAGAACCTGTTCCGCGCCTTGCCCACCGGAGCCGACGCGCAGGATCGGGCCGGCCCCCTCTACGCCCAGTTCGAGGCGGAGAAGGGGATCGCAGACCAGCTCGACCGCGGCCAGATCACCCTGGCGCAGGCCGACCTGGCCCTGGCGCACCTAGTGGACGGGACGACCAGCGTGGCGGTGGCCTCCTACGCCTTCTTCACCGGCCGCACGCCGTCGCTGGCGGGACTGAACTACCTCGTCCACTCCCCGGCCAACGCCACCGACCTGAACGACCCGTACTACGCCCGCTTCTCCACGGAGAACCGCTACATCAACTTCGCCGTGGGCCTGGGATCCGGGACGGGCGCGGGGGCTGCGGCGTTCCAGGCGGGCTACGGAGGCCTGTCGCTCGCCGACGCCACGGCCAAGGCCTACCTGGCCGTGTTCGGCGTGGTGGCGGACACCGCCAAGGTGTCGGCCCTGCTGACCTCCCTGGTGCCGGACGGCCTGGGCGGCCAGGAGACCCGCGCCCAGTACTTCGCCCAGTACGGCGGCGACGGGCCGAACGGCCAGGGGACCAAGGCGGCCCTGATCGGCTTCCTGCTCTCCAACGCCGTGCACGACGGCTCCGGCGTCTACGGCGCGGCCACCGAGCACTACCTCGCCACCCTGGCCCACGGCTTGGCGCCCACCTTCGACACCGACCTGGTGCTCGCCTACGGGCAGGACGTGTCGCTGGTGGGCGTCCGCCCCACCCCGGACGTCACCGTCACCGGCTGAGCTCCGCCGACGCGTGGGGAGGGCGGCCGCGCATCGTCAGGCGCGGACGCCGGCCCCGCCGATCAGCCGCCCGTCTCGTCGACGACGATGGTGACGGTCCTGCCGCGCGACAGCGGGTCCCAGCCGGCCGCTATGGCCGACCTCACCGCTTGGGCCACGATCTGCGGAGGAATCTGCGAAAGCTGGATCAGCGGGGTCCCCCGTCGCGGAGGTGGAGCCGGCGGAAACTCCAGCACGGCTTCGCGCAGGCCGTCCAGGTGGCGGACGGCGATGGCCATCCCGCGCCAACCCGCCGCGTCGGTCGACCAGACGGGCTGGCGTTGAACGCGCCAGACGTAGCCTTCTCCCTCGACCTTGATCTCGCTCTCAGGCTTCCGCGTCTTCTGCGCCATGCGCAGGCGTTAGCCCGACGCCCGACTGCAGGCCAGACCCATGCTTCGCCGTGGCTGCCGAGCCGGCTCAGAGTGTCGGAGCTGAAGTCGAGCACCCCCAGCGCCTACCCGCGCGCCCGGGCCGCGGCGCTGCGCGCGCTGGCGCTGACGCCGCCGTCGTCGGCCAAAGCCCGCCGCGTACTGGGGTTCGTCGACTTCTGGTGTCGCCAGGACGTCGAGCGCGGTTTGGCGGAGATGCGAGAGGCTGCGCGGCTTGCTCGGGCTCGGCGCTCACGCACCACCGGCTCGCCAACATGCTGGCCGAGTCGACCTGCGCCGTCGGCAGTCCGCAATCGCTTGGCTTCAAGAGCGCGAGCCGAACACCATCCCGCCATGCTGAGCCTGTCGGCGAACCCGGATTTCGCATGGCTGCGGTCAGACCCATCGTTCCAGAAGCTCTCACGCGCCGCTTAGCCTCTGGGCTCGAGGTCGATCATGGCGACCCGCTTGTCGACAAGCCGACCGTACCGCCGCGAGCTGATGTGATGGCCAGGGCGGCTCCGGCTGGGAAACAGCCGGTCGTCGTGCCGGGCGCCTCTCAGTTTCAGCCACGCCGCCAACGCCTCCCTGGTCGTGTCGGTGATCTCGAAGGGCACCGGACGGCGGGTCTTCTGCGGAGGTCATGCCCGGCTATGCTCCGGCGCGTCGTTACGTCCTCCCGCGCTACGGTGTGACACTGACGGCGGACGGGGCTCCGCTGACCTGGAGGGACCGGCGGTTCGTCGCCGCGAGGTGAGGCCCAGGTTGTGCTCCATGCCGATCTCCGCGGCGTTCTCCACCTGGCGCACCGTGCCGCCCAAGACCGCGCACA
>CAXSHO010000128.1:0-9048 GCA_964237305.1 uncultured Caulobacteraceae bacterium | reverse complement strand
CCGCGCCATCCCGCGCCGGGCGCTCGCGGGCGCGGACGGCGTGAACTGGGACGTAGCGCATGAGACGCTGGACGGCGAGGTGGACGCCGACCGCCTGTTCCCCGCCACCGATGGGGCGGGCCACCCCTACGTGCTGAGCCAGATCACCGGGGCTTGGCAGAGCACGCCCGACCTCCTGGACGGCCGCCACGCCGTGGCCACGCGCGAGGACGCCGACGCCTACCTCGCGCGCCTGGCCGCCTTCGCCGCCGTGCTGGACCAGGAGGTGGAGGCGCAGCGCCACGACGCGGGCGCCGGCGTGCTCGCCCCCGACTTCGCGCTGGACCGCACGCTTGAGCAGCTGAAGGGCCTGCGCGCCCAGCCCGCCTCGCAGGCCGGCCTGGTCCAGTCGCTGGTGCGCCGCACGCGCGAGGCCGGGATCGCGGGCGACTGGGAACGGCCGGCCGCCGCCGTCTACGAGGCGCAGGTGCGCCCCGCGCTCGACCGCCAGGTCGCGCTCCTCGCCTCCCTGCGGACCCGCGCCACGCACGACGCCGGCGTGTGGAGGCTGCCCGACGGGGCGGCCTTCTACGCCGCCTCGCTCCGCTCGGAAGCCTCCACCAAGCTCGCCCCCGCGGAGATCCACCGGCGCGGGCTGGAGCTCGTCGCCTCGCTCTCGGCCGAGCTCGACGGGCTGCTGCGCGGCCAGGGGATGTCGCAGGGGAGCACCGGCGCCCGCCTGCGTGCGCTGTTCGCCGACCCGCGTTTCCTCCTTCCGAACGACGACGCCGGCAAGGCGAAGCTGATCGCGGACGCGAACGCGAAGGTCGCCGCCATCCAGGCCCGCCTGCCGCAGTGGTTCGGCGTGCGCCCCAGGGCCGCGGTGCAGATCAGGCGCGTGCCGCCCGCCATCGAGCTCGGCGCCTCGTCCAACTACGTGGCGGGCGCCTTGGACGGGTCGCGGCCGGGGACCTACTTCATCAACCTGCGTGACACGGCCGAGCTCCCCTCCTGGCTCCTGCCCACCTTGTGCCACCACGAGGCGATCCCCGGGCATCACCTGCAGCTCTCCATCCAGCAGGAGGCGCAGCTTCCGTTCTACCGGCTGATGCTGGGGAACAACGCCTACACCGAGGGCTGGGCGCTCTACGCCGAGCAGTTGGCGGGCGAGATGGGGGCCTACGACGCCGACCCCTTCGGCCGCGCCGGCTACCTCCACGACGCGCTCCTGCGCGCGGTGCGGCTCGTCGTGGACACGGGGCTGCACGACGCCCGCTGGACGCGCGAGCGCGCCGTCTCCTACTTCACGGAGGTGCTGGGTGACCCGCAGAGCGCGGCGGAGCAGGAGGTGGAGCGCTACTGCGTGTGGCCGGGCCAGGCGTGCGGCTACATGGTCGGCAAGCTCGATCTCCTGCGCCTTCGCGCCCGCGCCCGCGCCCGCCTGGGGCCTCGGTTCGACATCCGCCGCTTCCACGACGCCGTGCTCGTCAACGGCTCCATGCCGCTGGCGGTGCTGGACGGCGTGGTCGAGACCTGGCTCGCCGCCGCCTGACCACGCCCACGCACGACAGGTGCGGACGCAGCCGGTGGAGGGTGTCGAAACGCCCGCCGGAACGTATTGCGAATGGGAACGAAAGGTGCACAGATGGGCGGGTCCGGCCCGCCCGCCCGAGCGATCCCGCTCTCGCCCGCGTGACCGGAGGCGAGGCGGGAATCGTGGCAAAGGGAGGCTCTCCGGTGAACCAGGCGGTATTGCGGCTCGTGGGCAAGGAAGACGGCGACAAGGCGCGCGCGCTGGAGGCGGCGATCGCGCAGATCGACCGGGCCTTCGGCAAGGGCTCGGTGATGAAGCTCGGCAAGGCCGGGGCGGTCGCCACCATGGAGTCGATCTCCACGGGCTCGCTGGGGCTCGACCTGGCGCTGGGCATCGGCGGGCTGCCGCGGGGGCGGGTGATCGAGATCTTCGGGCCGGAGAGCTCGGGCAAGACCACGCTGGCCCTGCACGTGGTGGCCGAGGCGCAGAAGCGCGGCGGGGCGGCTGCCTTCGTGGACGCCGAGCACGCGCTGGACCCCAGCTACGCGCAGAAGCTGGGCGTGAACCTGGACGACCTCCTCGTCTCGCAGCCCGACACGGGCGAGCAGGCGCTGGAGATCACCGACACCCTGGTGCGCTCGGGCGCGGTGGACGTGATCGTGATCGACTCGGTGGCCGCGCTCACGCCCAAGGCCGAGATCGAGGGCGAGATGGGCGACAGCCTGCCCGGCCTGCAGGCCCGGCTGATGAGCCAGGCGCTGCGCAAGCTCACCGGCTCCATCTCCAAGTCCAAGACCATCGTGATCTTCATCAACCAGATCCGCATGAAGATCGGCGTGATGTACGGCAGCCCCGAGACGACCACGGGCGGCAACGCCCTGAAGTTCTACGCCTCCTGCCGGTTGGACATTCGTCGCACGGGTTCCATCAAGAACCGCGACGAAGTGGTGGGCAACAACGTGCGGGTGAAGGTGGTGAAGAACAAGGTGGCGCCGCCGTTCCGCGAGGTCGAGTTCGACATCATGTATGGCGAGGGCATCTCCAAAATCGGTGAGATCATCGACCTGGGCGTCAAGGGCGGGATCGTGGAGAAGTCGGGCAGCTGGTTCTCCTACAACTCCACCCGCATCGGCCAGGGGCGTGAGAACGCCCGCGAGTTCCTGAAGTCGAACCCCGACATCTCGAACGAGATCGAGGCCGCGGTGCGCAAGAACTCCGGCATGATCGCCGAGGAGCTGCTCGGCACGCCTGAGCCGGACGAGGACGACTGAGGGTTGCGGCCGCCTGTCCCGGGCCGCAGGATCGCGTCGTCCGAGGAGGGCGCCTGAGATGCGGCGGATGGTGTTCCTGGCGGTGGCGGGAGCCGCCCTGTGCGGGTGCGGCCCGCCCGACCGGGGCGCGGCGACGGCGGCGCACGGCCGCTACGTGGGCGTGGGGACCTACGCCCCCGGCGCCCTGTGGTCGAGGATGGTGGTGGTGGGCGCCTCCAGGGCGCCGGCCGCCGCCACGCCCGCGGACGACGAGCACGTCATCGTCGTGGTCGACAGCCGCACCGGCGAGATCCGCGAGTGCGGGGACTATTCGGGCCTGTGCGTCAGCCTCCAGCCCTGGACGGCGGCCGTCGCCCCCGCCCAGAGATCGCCTGTGACCCTGACCAAGCACCTCGGCGAGGTCGCGCAGGACATGAAGCCGGACGCCTCGCCGGTCCGCTGACGGCGGGCCTCGCCGTCGCCGCCGCGTCGTCCGCGCCCTCGCCCAGCCGCCTTCGCTGGCGCAGGCGGCCCCGCCTGACCTATATCGGCGCGCCCTCCCGTCCCGCCGAGCTTCCCGACCCTCATGGCCAGCCTGAACGACATCCGCACCCGCTTCCTCGATCACTTCGCGCGGAACGGGCACGCCGTGCAGGCGTCCGCCCCGCTGGTGCCGCAGAGCGACCCCACGCTCTTGTTCGTCAACGCCGGCATGGTCCCGTTCAAGAACGTGTTCACCGGCGCGGAGACGCCGCCCTCGCCGCGGGCGGCCTCCAGCCAGAAGTGCGTGCGCGCCGGGGGCAAGCACAACGATCTGGACAATGTCGGCTACACCGCGCGCCACCACACCTTCTTCGAGATGCTCGGTAATTTCTCGTTCGGCGACTACTTTAAGGAGCAGGCGATCACGCTTGCCTGGGAGCTGCTGACACGGGAGCTCGGCCTGCCGGTGGAGAAGCTGCTGGTCACCGTCTACGCCGAGGACGACGAGGCGCACGGGCTCTGGACGCGGATCGCGGGCCTGCCGGATCACAAGATCATCCGCATCCCCACGGCCGACAACTTCTGGTCGATGGGCGACACGGGTCCGTGCGGCCCGTGCTCAGAGATCTTCTACGACCATGGCGAACACATAGCCGGCGGTCCCCCCGGCTCGGCCGACGAGGATGGCGACCGCTTCGTCGAGATCTGGAACCTCGTCTTCATGCAGTACGAGCAGTTCGCCGACGGCCGGCGGACGGAGCTGCCGAAGCCCTCCATCGACACCGGCATGGGGCTGGAGCGGATCGCGGCGGTGATGCAGGGCGTCACCTCCAACTACGACGTGGACCTGTTCGTCGATCTGATCGCGGCCTCCGTGGAGCTCACGGGCGTGCCCGCCGAGGGCGACCAGGCGCCCAGCCACCGGGTGCTCGCCGACCACCTGCGCACCTCCGCCTTCCTGATCGCCGACGGGGTGGGGCCGTCGAACGAGGGGCGCGGCTACGTCCTGCGCCGGATCATGCGCCGCGCCATGCGCCACGCGCACCTCCTGGGCGCGGCCGATCCCTTGATGCACCGGCTCGTCCCCGCGCTCGTCGCCGGGATGGGCGACGCCTACCCCGAGCTCGTCCGCGCGGAGGCGGTGGTCGCCGACACCCTGCGCCAGGAGGAGGAGCGGTTCCGCGCCACGCTGGGCCGGGGCATGTCGCTCCTGGACGAGGCGACGGCCGGACTGTCCGCAGGCGGCGTCGTCCCCGGCGAGACGGCGTTCAAGCTCTACGACACCTACGGCTTCCCGCTGGACCTGACGCAGGACGCCGTGCGCGCCAAGGGGCTCACCGTGGACCTGGAGGCGTTCGACGCCGCCATGGAGGGCCAGCGCACCCTGGCGCGGGCGGCGTGGCGCGGCTCGGGCGACCGGGCGGCCACGGGCGAATGGTTCGCCCTGCGCGACCGGCTCGGCCCCACCGACTTCGTCGGCTACGACACCGCCGAGACGGTGGGCGAGGTGATCGCGCTGGTGCGCGACGCCGCGGAGGTGGACGACGCCGCCGCCGCCGCCGGCCCGGACGGCGCCACGGTGGAGGTGCTGTTCGACCGCACCCCCTTCTACGCCGAGTCCGGCGGGCAGATGTCCGACGTCGGCGCGGACGGCGGCGGGCTGGAGCGGGCGGGCGGGGCGGGCGCGCTCGTCGCGGTGCGCAAGGAGGCCGGCGACCTCCACGTCCACACCGTGCACGTGCGCGAGGGCGCGCTGAAGGCGGGCGACCGGGTGCGGCTCGCCGTCGACGACGGCGCGCGCGCCCGCACCCGCGCCAACCACTCGGCCGCCCACCTCGTCCACGCCGCGCTGCGCAACGTCCTGGGCGGCCACGTGGCGCAGAAGGGGCAGCTGGTGGACAGCGAGCGCATGCGCTTCGACTTCAGCCACGGCAAGGCGCTCACCGTCGACGAGCTGGACCGGGTGGAGGCCGAGGTGAACGCGGTGGTCCGCCAGAACCTCCCCGCGCGCACGGAGAGCATGGCTCCCCAGCAGGCGATCGCGGCGGGGGCGATGGCGCTGTTCGGCGAGAAGTACGGCGAGGTGGTGCGCGTGCTCACCCTCGGGCGCGAGCTCGGCGGGGAGGGGCCCTACTCGGTGGAGCTGTGCGGCGGCACCCACGTGGCGCGCACGGGCGACATCGCGCTGTTCCGCCTCACCGCGGAGACCGGCATCGCCGCGGGGGTGCGCCGGGTGGAGGCGCTCACCGGCGAGGCGGCGCGCCGCCACCTGCTGGCGCAGGCCGCGCCGGGGATCGCGCTCGCCGAGCAGTTCAAGGCGCCGGTGGCCGACGTGGTCGCGCGGGTGGAGGCGCTGGCGCTCGAGCGCCGGCGACTGGAGCGCGAACTCGCCGACGCCCGGCGCAAGCTGGCGCTCGGCGGCGGGGGCGGCGGCGCGGCGGCGGGGCCGGAGGACGTGGCGGGCGTCACCTTCATCGGCCGCGTGCTCGAGGGCGTGGACGGCCGCGGGCTGCGGCCGGTGATCGAGGACTTCCGCCGGCAGGCGGGGGTGGTGGCCGTGGCGGGGGTGAGCGACGGCAAGGCGGCCCTGGCCGTGGCGGTGTCGCCCGACCTCCAGGCCCGCTTCCCCGCCGCCGACCTCGTCAAGCGCGCGGTGGCGGCCATGGGCGGGCAGGGCGGCGGCGGCAAGGCCGACTTCGCCCAGGGCGGCGCCCCCGACGGCGCCCGCGCCCAGGCGGGCGTGGACGCGGTGCGCGCCGCGCTGGCGCAGGGCTAGCCGGAGGTCCGCCTCACTCCGGCGATCGCAGGCGGGCCAGGAGGGCGGCGGGGACGTTGGTGTAGTCGTCCGTCCACGGGCGCACGGCGGTGGGGGCGGGCGCGCGCCAGCCGCGCGCCGCGGTGAAGGCGGCGAGCGCCTGCGGCGAGCGGGCCAGCACCATGGCCGTCGAGGAGGTCACCGCCGGCGCCTGCGAGAGCGGGACCACCGTCACGCGCACCCGCGCGGTCGCACCGGCCGCCCGGGCGGTGGAGGCCGCGGCGTCCAGGAGGTCGAGGTTGCGGTTGCTGAGGTGCAGCACCACCACGCCGTCCGCCTTCACCGCGCGCAGGTAGACGGCCAGCGCCTCGGTGGTCAGGAGGTGCGTGGGCACGCTGTCGGACGAGAACGCGTCGACCAGGAGCATGTCGAAGCGGCCGGCGGGGGCGGCGGCCAGCCGGAGGCGCCCGTCGCCCAGCACGTAGTCGATGCGGGCCTTGGCGCAGGGGCCCACGAAGGCGAACAGGCCGTCGTCGCGGGCGATGCGCACCACGGCGGGGTCGATCTCGTAGAAGGTGAGGTGCTGGCCCGGCCGGGTCAGGGCGGCCACCGAGCCCGCGCCCAGGCCCACCGCGCCGATCTTCGCACCCGCACCGGCGCCGTGGCGGGCGGCCGTTTCGGCGAAGGCGTCGGCGATGGGTCCGCCCGGGGCGTAGTAGGTCATGGGGACGCAGCGCCGGGCGGGGTCCAGCGCCTCGGCCCCGTGCAGGGTCGAGCCGTGGGCCAGGCGCCGCACGCGGCCGAGGCCCGGCGCCGTCGTCGTGCTCACCCGGTGCACGCCGAAGAAGCTGCGGCGGGACAGCCCGTCGTCGCCGCCGCCGCTCGCCGCGCCTTGCGACACCAGGGCCACCCCCGCCAGGGCCAGGGTGAAGGCGCGGGCGTGGCCGCGCAGCAGCACCGCCGCCGCCGTGGCGCCCGCGCCGCACAGCACCAGGGGCGCGGTGGACAGCCATCCGGACGCCACCATCGCGCCGGCCCCCGCGGCCCCCGCGAGGCCCGCCGCCAGCACCCAGCGCTCGGCGCGGGCGAGCCCCGCCGTCTCCGTCGGCCGCGCCAGGGCGGCCAGCACCAGCACGAGCGGGTACTCCCACACCCGGTCGAACAGGACGGGGGCCAGGAGCGCGTTGAACGCTCCCCCCAGCACGCCGCCGAGCGAGATCAGGAGGTAGAACTCCGTCAGCCGCTCGGGTCCCGGGCGGTGGGCCACCAGCGCGGCGTGGCAGACCCACGCGGTGAGGAAGAAGGCCGAAAGGTTGGCGGCCAGCTGCAGGGGCCAGCTCACCGCGGGCAGCGCCAGCAGGAGCACGCACGCGACCAGCGCGACGGCCTGCGCGCCGAGCAGCATCGGCCCCGGCCGTCGCGCACCCTCGCGGAAGGCGATCACGAAGGTGAGGAGGTAGAGCCCCAGCGGGATCACCCACAGGAACGGGAATGAGCCCACGTCGGAGGCCAGGTGCGTGGTGACGCCCAGCGTCAGGCTCGACGGCGCCGCGGCCAGCAGCATCCAGCGCAGCCTCGCCGCCCAGTCGCCGGCCCCGGAGCGGGCGTGGGCGCTCGTCACGGCTCCCGCTCCCGCCGAGGGGGCGCCCGTGGCGGGCGCCATGGTGCTGAGGAGCGCCGCCAGGAGCACGAAGCCGCCGTAGCCCGCAGTCCAGGCCAGGCGTTGCGTGGCGAGCGTCAGGTGCGGCTCGACCGCGAACGGGTAGGCGGCGAGCGCCAGGAGGCTGCCGAGGTTGCTGGCCGCGTAGAGGCCGTAGACGCGGCCCTCGCCGCCGGCGTCCTCCCGCCGCGCGCTCCAGGCCTGCAGCAGGGGCGCGGTGGCCGATAAGGCGGCGAACGGCGCGCCGATCGTCAAGGCCAGCTCGCCGAGCAGCCAGGGCGTCGGATCGCCCGGGGGCGGGTCGCCGAACACTCCGGACAGCCTCAGCGGCAGGGCCGCCCCGGCCAGCAGCAGCACCCCCAGGTGGACGCGCGACTGCAGCTGCGCCGAGCTGATCCGCTGCAGCAGGTGCGCGTAAAGGTAGCCCACCAGCAGCGCCCCCTGGAAGAAGGCCAGGCTCGTGTTCCAGACGCCGGACCCTCCGCCCAGGCGCGGCAGGATCAGCCGGCCGACCAGCGGCTCCACCAGGAAGACGAGGGCGGCGCTGGCGAACACCACGACGGGGAACAGCACCGCGGCCGGGCGCCAGGCCGGGCGCGCCGCGGAGGGGAGGGCGATCTGCGTCATGCCGCCAGGGTGGCGCCGACCGGTTAAGGTCCGCTCACCCTGCGACGACCGTCACGCCGCCCAAGCCTCCAGGAGCGCCGCCCCGCCGGTGATCATGGGGAGGCGCGCGGGGGCGGCGGCCAGCACCTGGTCGCCGTAGAGGCGCGCGAGCGCCGACTTGCCCGCGAGCCAGGCGGCGTCGCCGGAGGCGGCGCGCGCGGCCAGCGCCGCGCGGGCGTGCGCCCAGCCGCCGAGGACCTCGCCGGCCAGGGCCAGGAAGCCCGTGGCGCCCGCGAGCGCGTCGGCCGTTCCCCGCCGCTCCGCAAGCCAGGCCGCCGCCGTCTCCAGCGCCAGCGCTCCCGCCTCGAGCCGCGCCCCCAACGCCGCGAGATCGCCGTCGAGGGCGGAGGAGGTCTCCCTGATGTCCGCCAGGAGCTCGGCGGTGGCCGCGCCGCCGTCCAGCGCCAGCTTGCGGCCGGCGAGGTCCATGGCCTGCACGCCGTTGGTCCCCTCGTAGATCGGCGCGATCCGGGCGTCGCGGTAGTGCTGGGCGGCCCCCGTCTCCTCCACGTAGCCCATGCCGCCGTGCACCTGCACGCCCATGGAGGCGACCTCCACCCCCATGTCGGTGCACCAGGCCTTGGCCACGGGCGTCAGCCACTCCTCGCGGCGGCGGGCGCGGGCGGCGGTGTCCGGGTCGGCGGCGGTGCGGGCGGTGTCGGCGGCCACGGCGGTGTCCAGGCACAGGACGCGCCCCGCCTCGATCCGCGCCTTCATCAGC
>CAXSHO010000127.1:265-9161 GCA_964237305.1 uncultured Caulobacteraceae bacterium | reverse complement strand
GAGTCCCCGCCTTCCCAAGACAGCATGTACGACGCCGACCTCCCCTCCCCTTCCGCCGACACCGCGCCGGACGACGCCGGGCTCGACGACGCCGTCTCGCGCGCCGCCGACGGCCTGCGGCGGTGGAGCCGGCCCGACGGCCACTTCGTGTTCGAGCTGGAGGCCGACGCCACCATCCCCGCCGAACACCTCTTGCTGCGCCGCTACCTGGGCGAGCCGCACGACCCGGAGCTCGAGCGCCGCACCGCCAACTACCTCCGCCGCATCCAGGGCGCCCACGGCGGCTGGCCCCTGTTCCACGACGGCGCCTTCGATGTCTCAGCCACGGTGAAGGCCTACTTCGCGCTCCGCTTCGCGGGCGACGCCGTGGACGCGCCGCACATGGTCCGCGCCCGCGAGGCGGTGCTGGCGCACGGCGGCGCGGCGGCGGTCAACGTGTTCACGCGCCTGCAGCTGGCCCTGTTCGCCATCTCGCCCCCCGGCGTGAAGCCCTGGGCCGACATCCCGTCCATGCCGCCGGAGCTGGCGCTCCTGCCGCGATGGTTCCCGATCCACCTGTCCAAGATGAGCTACTGGGCGCGCACGGTGATCGCGCCGCTTCTGGTTCTGGGCGCGCTCAAGCCCGTGGCCCGCGACACCTCCGTGCGGCTCGACGAGCTGTACCTTCCCGCAGGGTCGAGGCCGCCTGCGAAGCGGACGCACCAGAAGCCGTTCTGGCGCGTGGCGTTCGGTGCGCTCGACGTGGCGCTGAAAGCCTTCGAGCCGTTCTGGCCGAGGCGCCTGCGCGCCCGCGCCATCGGGCGCTGCCGCGACTTCGTGGTGGAGCGGCTGAACGGCCTGGACGGGCTGGGCGCCATCTACCCCGCCATGGCCAACAGCGTGATGATGTTCGACGCCCTGGGTCTCGCCCCCGACCATCGCCACCGCTCCGCGGCGCGCGAGTCGGTGGCGCGCCTGGTGGTCCACGCGCCCGAGGACGGCCACCCCGACGAGATCTACTGCCAGCCCTGCGTCTCGCCCGTGTGGGACACCGCGCTGGCCGCCCACGCCCTGCTGGAGGCCGGCGACCCGGCCAGCGAGGACGCCGCGGTCGCCGCCCTGGCCTGGCTCAAGCCGCTGCAGGTGCTGGATGTGAAGGGCGACTGGGCGGAGGTGAGGCCCGACGTGCGCCCCGGCGGCTGGGCCTTCCAGTACCGCAACGACCATTATCCCGACCTGGACGACACCGCCGTCGTGGTCATGGCCATGGACCGCGCGCGCGCCAGGCTCGACGCCCCCGAGATCAGCGACAGGGTCTTCGACGAGGCCGTCTCCCGCGGCGAAGAGTGGACCGTGGGCATGCAGTCGAGGAACGGGGGCTTCGGCGCCTTCGACGCCGACAACGTGCACCACTACCTGAACAACATTCCCTTCGCCGACCACGGCGCGCTCCTGGACCCTCCCACCGAGGACGTCACCGGCCGCGTCGTCTCCATGATGGCGCAGCTGGGCGAGCCTGCGGACAGCCCGCGCATGAGGGCCGCCTGCAAGTACCTCGAAGACACGCAGATGGCGGACGGCTCCTGGTTCGGCCGGTGGGGCGTGAACTACGTCTACGGCACGTGGTCGGTGATGTGCGCGCTCAACGCGGCGGGCTATGCGGGCGACCACCCCGTGATGCGCCGCGCCGCCGAATGGCTCCTGGCCATCCAGAACGCCGACGGCGGCTGGGGCGAAGACTGCGAGAGCTACAGCCTGGACTACACCGCCTACGCCCCCCACGCCTCCACCGCCTCGCAGACGGCCTGGGCGCTCCTGGCGCTGATGGCGGCGGGGCTGGCGGACGACCCGGCGACGGCGCGCGGGGTGGATTGGCTGCTCCAGCGCCAGCATGCGGACGGGTTGTGGGAGCAGCAGCACCACACCGGCGGCGGCTTCCCGCGCGTCTTCTACCTGCGCTACCACGGCTATCCCAAGGTGTTCCCGCTGTGGGCGGTCGCCCGCTACCGCAACCTGCGCCGCGCGAACACGCGCCAGGTGGCGTGGGGGATGTGACGGCCCCCGCAAGCGTTCTCGTCGTCACCGGCCTCCTCGCGGAGGCTGCGATCGCCGCCGGACCGGGCGTCGAGACACTGGCGGGAGGCGGCGTGGTGGACTTGGCCGAGCGGCTGGACGACCGTGTCGCGCGGCTGAAGCCGTCGGCGCTCCTGAGCTTCGGCGTGGCGCGCGCGCTCGACCGCGTGCTGAAGGTCGGCGACGTGGTGGTCGCGGTGGAGGTGGCCGGCGCCGGCGAGACGGCGCGCGAACCCTGGATCATCCCGGCCGACCGGGAATGGTCGGCGGCGCTGGTCGGGGCCGCCGGAGCCCGCCCGGGCCGCGTGGCGGGCCTGGGCGGGCCCGCCGACTCGGCCGCCTTGAAGGCGTCGCTCCGCGCCTCCACCGGCGCCACCATCGTGGACATGGAGAGCGCGGCGGTGGCGCTGGTCGCCCGCGAGCGCGGCCTGTCCTTCGCGGTGTTGCGCGCGGTGTCCGACACCGCGGACGAGGCGTTGCCGGCCGCCGCGCTGGCGGGCATGCGCGAGGACGGCGCCAGCGACGCCCTGGCCGTCATGGGCGGCCTTCTGCGCCGGCCGTGGGAGCTGCCGTCCCTGATCCGCTCCGCCCGCGGCTACGGCCGGGCGATGGCGCGGCTGCAGGTGGCGCGAAGCGCCGCAGGCCCCGCCTTCGCGTTCCCCTGCGGCTGATCCCGGCCTAGCCTCCCTCGCGCGCGGGAGGGTGGCGATGCATCGGCTGGCGATCTGCTGCGGCGCGGTGCTCGCCGCGTTCGCCGGTCACACGGCGGCCCGGGCCGCCGCCCACCCCGGGCGTCCCGACCTCGAGGGCGTCTGGACCACCGCCTCCTACACACAACTGCAGCGGCCCAGGGGCGTGGGGCCGCTGGTGCTCACGCCGGAGGAGGCGCGGGCCTACGAGGCCAAGGTGGCGCCCACGCACGGCGTCGTCCTGCCCGGTAAGGACGTGGTCGGCCAGCTCGACTCCGAATTCAGCGACTCCGGCGACGGGCTGGCCCGCATCCGCGGCCAGGCTCGGACCTCCTGGATCGTCGCCCCGGCCGACGGGCGGCTGCCCTTCACCCCGGCGGGCCGCGCCTACTGGGAGCGCAAGCCGGCGTTCGACGGCCCCGAGGACCGCCCGCCGGCGGAGCGCTGCCTGAGCGGCCCCGGCTCCAGCCCTCCGCAGCTCTCCACACAGGACGCGAACCTGCTGGAGATCGTGCAGACGCCCTCCTGGGTCGGCCTCAGGTCCGAGAAGAACCACGACATGCGGCTGATCGCCCTGGATCGCCGGCGGGATCCTCGCCAGCCCGCCAGCTGGGCGGGCGACTCGATCGGCCGCTACGAAGGTCCGACCCTGGTGGTGGAGACGCAGGGCTTCAGAAGCGGAGTCGTGGACCGCCTGTTCCTGGTGCATTCGAGCGAGGCGAAGGTCGTCGAGCGGTTCACCCGCGTCTCGCCCGGCGAGATCGCCTACAGCTTCACCCTCATGGATCCGATGATGTTCACGCAGCCCGTTCAGGGCGAGATGGTCTTCCGCCGCACGGCTGGACCCATCTACGAGTTCGCCTGCCACGAGGGCAACAAGTCGCTCGTCAACGTCCTCACCGCCGCCCGCCTCGGACGTCAGGGGCCGGCGAGGCCGCCCGCCCCTGCGCCGGCGGCCCCCTGAAACCGGTCACTCGGCGGCGACGACTTCGGGGCGGCGCTTCTTCTTGGTGATGTCGATGGTCTGGAGCTTGCCGGAGCGGATCTCCTCCAGCTTCTCCTCCACATGCTTGGAATACACGTTCTGGGCGGGGCGTTGCCGCGACAAGTCGATCTCCGCCGCGAACTCGCCCTCGGTCTTGATGCCGGCGAAGGCGACCTTCATCATCTTCAGCGGGTTCTTCAGCGTCTCCTTCACCGCGGAGCCCTCGAAGCCGCAGTGGACCATGCAGTCGGCGCACTTCTCGTAGTTGCCGACGCCGTACTTGTCCCACTCGGTCGTGTCCATCAGCTCCTTGTAGGTGGAGACGTAGCCCTCGCCCAAGAGGTAGCAGGGCTTCTGCCAACCGAACACGGTGCGCAGCGGCATGGACCACGGCGTGCAGCCGAAGGTCTCGTTGCCCGCCAGGAAGTTCAGGAACAGGTCGGACTGCGTGAACTCCCACTTCTTCTTGCCGGTGCGCTTCTTGCCCTCGGCGAAGAACTCGCGGAAGAAGGTCTTGGTCTTCTTGCGGTTCAGGAAGTGGGCCTGGTCGGGCGCACGCTCGTACGCGTAGCCGGGTGACAGCGTCACGCCCACGTCCAACGCCTTCATCTCGTCCATAAAGGCGGCCATGCGCCCCGCGTCGGCCCCGTCGAACAGGGTGGAGTTGATCTGGACGCGGAAACCCTTGGCCTTGGCGAGCTTGATCGCCTCCACCGCCTTGGTGAACACGCCCTCCTGGCACACGGCGTGGTCGTGCATCGCCTCGTCGCCGTCGAGGTGGATCGACCAGCTGAAGTATTTGGACGGCTTGAACTTGTCTATCTGCTTCATGAGCAGGAGCGCGTTGGTGCAGACGATGGTGATTTTCTTGCGGGCGATGGAGCCCTCGACGATGCGCGGCAGGTCCTTGTGCAGGAGCGGCTCGCCGCCTGCGATCACCACGCCGGGGGCGCCGCACTCGTCGATCGCCTCCATGCAGCTCTCGTAGGAGAGGCGCTGGTTCAGGATCTCGTCGACATAGTCGATCTTGCCGCAACCGGCGCAGGCCAGGTTGCAGCGGAACAGGGGCTCCAGCATGAGCACCAGCGGATACTTCTCCACCCCGGCCAGGTGCTTGCCCAGGACGTACTTGCCGACCGTGACGGTCTGCGTCAGCGAGATGCTCATGCGATGTGTCCTTACGCGACGAGTTCGGGCGCGGCGGGCGTGTCCGCCTGGCGCGCGTCCGGCCGCAACGGGCCGGGCAGCCGGAACTCGATGTTCTCGCTGATGCCGTTCATCTGGGTGACCTCGACGTCGTCGTCCAGCTTCCTGATCGCGGCGATGACCGACAGGATCAGCTCCTCGGGGGCGGAGGCGCCCGCGGTGAGCCCCACCACCTTGTGGCCTACGATCCAGGCCGGATCGACCTGCGACCCGTCGGCCACGAGGTAGGAGGGGATGCCCACCTCCCTGCCGATCTCCACTAGCCGGTTCGAGTTCGAGCTGTTGGTGGCGCCGACCACCAGGATCACGTCGGCCACCTGCGCCAGGTCGCGCACCGCGGTCTGGCGGTTCTGGGTGGCGTAGCAGATGTCGTTCACGTCCGGCCCCGTGAGGTCGGGGAACCGTGCGGCCAGCGCGGCGATCACGCCGCGGGTGTCGTCCACGGAGAGCGTGGTCTGGGTGATGTAGGCCACCGGCGTCTCCACCGGGATGGCGAGCGCCCCCACGTCCGCCTCCGTGGCCACCAGGTGCACGGGGGCGTCGATCTGCCCGATCGTGCCCTCCACCTCCGGATGGCCGGCGTGTCCGATCATCACCAAGGTGCGGCCGCGGGACACGTACTTGCGCCCTTGGGCGTGCACCTTGGAGACCAGCGGGCAAGTGGCGTCCATCACCGGCAGCTCGCGCGCCTTGGCCGCGTCCACAACCGTGCGCGCCACGCCGTGGGCGGAGAAGACCGTCACCGCGCCACGGGGCACCTGGTGCAGCTCCTCGACGAAGACCGCGCCCTGGTTCCGCAGGGTGTCGACCACGTGCTTGTTGTGCACGATCTCATGGCGGACATAGACGGGAGCGCCGAACTTCTCGATCGACTTCTCCACGATCTCGATGGCGCGCACCACGCCCGCGCAGAACCCGCGGGGCTGCGCCAGAACCACCTTGAGCATGGAGACTCCCGCAACCGTCGTCACGCCCCGCGCATCACCGGGAGGGTGCGACGGAGTCGGCAAGGTAAGGCGCCCGGCCCGGTTACGGAAGACACACCGCCCCAAGGAAAGGTCGCACGCCCGTAACCCAGGCTCCACCGGCGCCCGCGCCAGGGTCGCGGCCGGGTGGACAAGCGCGCAGCCGCAGCGCTACCCGACCACCATGCTCCACACCGCCGCCCGCCATGACTTCCAGGCGCTGGACGCCGCGCTCGCCGCCCGGGCGCAAGAGGCGGAGCGCGCCCTGGAGGCGGTCCTGCCGCCGGTGGAGGGCCTGCACGCGCGGGTGGCGGAGGCCATGCGCTACGCCCTGTTCGCCGGCGGCAAGCGGCTCCGTCCTTTCCTGGTGCTGGAGGGCGCGCGGCTGTTCGGGGCGGCGGAGGCGGGCGCGCGGCGCACGGCGGCGGCCATCGAGATGCTGCACACCTACAGCCTCGTCCACGACGACCTCCCCTGCATGGACGACGACGACCTGCGCCGCGGCCGCCCCACCACGCACAAGGCGTTCGACGAGGCCACCGCCGTCCTGGCCGGCGACGCGCTCCTCACGCTCAGCTTCGGCGTGCTGGTCGATCCCGCCACCCACCCGGCGGCCGAAGTGCGCACGCGCCTGGTCGCCCGGCTGGCGGAGGCGGGCGGGTCGCAGGGCATGATCGGCGGGCAGATGGTGGACATGCTGGCGCCCGGCCGGGACTACGGCGCGGACGAGGTGGCGCTGCTGCAACGCATGAAGACGGGCGCCCTGTTCGCCTTCTCCGCCGAGGCGGGGGCGGTGCTGGCGCAGGCGGGCGAGGAGGCCGAGCGCCGCATGCGCGCCTACGCCCACGACTTCGGCTTCGCCTTCCAGATCGCCGACGACCTGATCGACGCGCTCGGCGACGCGGCCACGGCCGGCAAGAAGACCGGCAAGGACGCCGCGCAGGGCAAGGCCACGCTCGTGTCGCTCTGGGGTGTGGACCGCGCCCGGGCCGAGGCGCGGCGCCTGGCGGAGCGTGCGGCCGCGACGTTGGACGGCTTCGGCGCGGAGGCCGACCCGCTGCGCGCCCTCCCCTTTCTGCTGCTGGACCGCACGGCCTGACGCGCGACCGCCACATGGGCGCCGCACGGGGGCGTCATCCCCGGCGGCGGCTGAACGCCTCCGTTCAACGCGCGTTCAGCCGCAACCGCCAAGGACCCGCCGCATGAAGCCCGTCGCCCTCGCCGCCCTGCTGCTCGCCGCCGCCCCCGCCGCGGCGCCCTCCTCCGCCTGGGCCGCCGATCCGGCCGCCGAGCGGGTGGACGCGTTCAACAAGGCGCTCCTGGAGACCATGAAGTCGGGCAAGTCGCTGGGCATGAGCGGGCGCGTGCGCAAGCTCACCCCCGCCGTGGAGGCCGCCTTCGACCTCCCCACCATGACGCGCGTGGCGGTCGGGCCCGACTGGACCAAGATCCCCGCCGCCGATCAGGACCGCCTCGTGAAGGCCTTCGAGCGCGTGAACGTGGCCAACTGGGCCAGGAACTTCGACGACTACGACGGCGAGCGCTTCCAGCTGGGCGCGGTGAGCGCCAACGCCTCCGGCGACAAGCTGGTGCGCAACCAGATCGTGCCGAAGCACGGTGAACCCACCACCCTGAACTTCCGCATGCGCCAGTCCGGGGGGGAAGGCTGGCGCATCGTGGACGTCTTCTACAACGGCACCATCAGCTCGCTCTCCACCCAGCGCGCCGACTTCCAGTCGGCCCTCCAGGCCGGCGGCGCCCCCGCCCTCCTGAAGAAACTCGACGCCCAGGCCGACAGCCTCACGAAGGCGAAGTAGCCGGCTCCTCCCGCGGCGGACCCAGGAGCGCGGGCTCGAACACGAGCGCGGCCACCAGAGTCCACACCAGCGAGATCATCAGGAGCCAGCCCATGCTGGCCGTGCCCGGGTGGCTGGAGAAGACCAGCGAGCCGAAGGCGCACCCCGTGGTCAGCGCGCTGAACAGCACCGCCCGCGCCAGGCTCGACTGCAGGAGGTCGCCCGCGCCCGACCTCCACGCCATGACGAAGTAGATGTGGAACGCCACCCCCACCCCCACCAGAAGGGGGAAGGCGATGATGTTGGCGAAGTTGATCGGCAGCCGCAGCACCACGCAGGTCACGAGCGTCAGGAAGATCGACAGCACAACGGGCGCCAGCGTGAACAGCACCTCCTTCACGTCGCGGAGCGCCAGGAACAGCAAGCCCGAGATCAGCGCGAACGACAGCACCCCCGCCGTGACGAACGCCCCGCTGATCGTCGCCCCCGCCTCCTGGATCGAGATGGGCGCGCCGGAGGCGTGCGGCGCGACGGTCCGCACCGCGCGGGAGAAGCGCACGAGGTTCGCGTTGTCGTTGCTGTCGCCCCTGGGGAAGACCTGCACGCGGGCGCGGCCGTCGGCGGCCAGCCAGTCGCCGCGCAGGTCGGCGGGCAGGGTCTCCAGCGTCACCGGGGCGGCCGCGAGGAGGTCGCGCACCTGCCCCAGGAGCACGTTCAGCGGCGTCACCACTGCGGCGGACGCGCGAGCCCTCGCCTCCGGCGTCCCGGCGGCGAGGGCGGCCAACGCGTCGGCCAGCCGCCGCGCCTCCGCCGCGCCGGGGGCGGTGGAGGTCCCGGCCACTCTGCGGAGCGAGGCGGAGGTGGCGGCGAGGCTCGCGGCGGTTTCGGCGTCGGCGGGGGCGGGCGCCACGTCGAAGGGGTTCAAGGTGGGGTCGAGGAGCGCGTTCGCGTCCTGCACCAGCGCCAGCTTGGCGGGCTGGTCGTCGGGAACGAAGCTCGTCAGCGTCACCGCCTGCTGCACCAGGCTGTCGTAGAACCGGCTGTTCAGCTTCACGCTGGACCGCCATTCGGGTGCCGCCGCGGCCCGTGACCGGCCGCGCGCATCGACCACGCCGTCATGGCCGTGCGCGGTATAGGGATCGAGCGCGACATCGGTGAGGATGCCGATCTCCGGCACGGCATCCTTGATCGCTCGGATTGCCC
>CAXSHO010000127.1:0-255 GCA_964237305.1 uncultured Caulobacteraceae bacterium | reverse complement strand
AGGATCGCGCGTCAGGTCGGCGAAGGTGGACATGGCCTCCCCACGCGGGTTGCGCAGGTGGAACGGGTTGAAGTCGAACCGCACCAACGGCAGCACCGCCACCGACACCAGCGTCGCGCCTGCGAAGGCCCACAGCACCGCACGCCGCCGCTCGCGCAGGAAGCGGTCCAAGGGCGCCATGGCGCGCGACCCCACCTCCCGCCCCTGGTCCGGAGGGCTCAGGAGCACCAGGAGCGCGGGCAGGAGCGTGACGTT
>CAXSHO010000126.1:8031-9241 GCA_964237305.1 uncultured Caulobacteraceae bacterium | reverse complement strand
CCGCGCCCGTGAGGTCCGCCGCCCCGCCGCCCCCGCCTCCGCCCGTTCCGGTCCCCAGGCCGGTGCTCCGCCAGGCTCCGCCGCCGAAGCCCGCGCCCAGGCCCAAGCCCGCGCCCGCGCTGGACCTCAACGCCCTGGCCCGCAGCCTGCCCGCGGAGCGGCGGCCGCAGGCCAAGCCGCTGGACCTCGCCGCCCTGGCCGCCAGCCTGCCGCGCAACAGCCGTCCCGCCGCCAAGCCGCTGGACCTGGACGCGCTGGCCGCCTCGCTCCCCGCCGGCCGCGGCGGCGGTGCGCCCGGGCCTGCGCGGGCCGAGGCCGCCCGGACCGCGCGCCCGGCGGTGGGCGCCGCCACCGGCCTCTCGTCCGACACGTCCGGGGCGCTCCGGGCCAAGATCCAGCCGCGCTGGAACCTGAACTGCGAGCTGGACGGCGCCGACACCGTGGCCGTGCGCGTGCGCTTCAGCGTGGACTCGGCGGGCCAGCTCTTGGGCGCCCCCGCCACCGCGTCCGTCACCGGTCAGGCCTCCGAGGCGGTGAAGGCCGCCTTCAGCCGGGGCGCGGAGAGCGCGGTGCGCAACAGCGCCCCCTTCACGGAGGTGCCCCCCGATCAGCGGCGGTTCATGAACCCCGTGACAGTGACCTTCAACGCCGCCCAGGCCTGCCGGTACCGATGACCTCCCTGCGCCCCGCCCTGCTCGCCCTCTCCGCCGCCCTGCTGTCGCTCGCCCCCGTCGGGGCGGGCCACGCCCAGGTGGAGGTCGACATCAACCAGGGGCAGGTGCAGACGGCCCAGCCCATCGCCGTGGCGCCGCTGGCGGGGCCGCAGGGGCCGGAGCTGTCGCGCGTGCTGGCCGCCGACCTGGAGCGCTCGGGCCTGTTCCGCCTCCTGCCGCAGTCCGCCTTCCCCGAGGCGAGCCCGGACGTGGAGGTGCAGCCCAAGCTGGAGGCCTGGCGCGCGGCGGGGGCGCAGGCGCTGGTGAACGGCCGCGCCACCGTGGACGCCGACGGCAAGCTGCGCGTGGACTTCCGCCTGTGGGACACGGCCAGCGGCCGGCAGATGGCGGGTGCGCAGTTCACCTCCACGCCCGAAAACAGCCGGCGCATGGCCCACAAGGTGGCGGACGCCGTCTACAAGCGGCTCACCGGCGAGGACGGCTGGTTCGACACCCGCGTGGTGTTCGTGGCGGAGAGCGGCGACAGCTCCGGCCGC
>CAXSHO010000126.1:0-8021 GCA_964237305.1 uncultured Caulobacteraceae bacterium | reverse complement strand
GCCGCAAGGTGAAGCGGCTGGCCGTGATGGACCAGGACGGCGCCAACCCCGTCTTCCTCACCAACGGCCCCGAGCAGGTGCTGACGCCGCGCTTCTCGAGCTCCGGCCGGGAGATCGCCTACATGTCGCTCCGCGCCGACTCGGCCCGGGTGCTGCTGTTCGACGTGGAGACGGCGCGGCGCGAGAGCCTGGGCGACTTCCCCGGCTACGCCTACGCCCCCCGCTTCTCGCCGGACGGGACCAAGGTGGCGTTCGCGCTGAACGCGGGCGGCGGCGCCAGCCAGATCACGGTGGTGGACCTGCGCACCCGCGCCGTCTCCAAGCTGACGTCGGACGGGGCGGTGAACACCTCCCCCGCCTATTCGCCGGACGGGTCGCGCCTCGTGTTCAACAGCGACCGGGGCGGCAGCCCGCAGCTCTACGTCATGCCCGCGGCGGGCGGCCCGTCCCGGCGCATCTCCTTCGGCGGGGGCGGCCGCTACACCGCGCCCACCTGGAGCCCCACCGGCGACCTGATCGCCTTCGTGCGGCAGGACGGCGGGCGCTTCCACATCGGCGTGATGAAGCCGGACGGCTCGGGCGAACGGCTCCTCACCGCCAGCTACCTGGACGAGGCGCCCACCTTCGCCCCCAACGGGCGGATGCTGATGTACGCCCACCAGGCAACGACCGGCGCGCCCTCGCGCTTATGGATGGTCGACGTGAACGGCCGCGGCCGGCGCGCCGTGCCCTATACAGGGGCGGCGAGCGATCCCTCGTGGTCGCCGCTGCTGAAATGACCCCCGACGGAGAAGGAGCCCCCACCATGACCCCGTCCAAGACTGTCCGCCTCCTCGCCCTGTGCGGCGCCGCCGCGCTCGCGGCCTCCGCCTGCGCGCACAAGCCGCCGCCGCCCATGGCCGACGGCGGCCCGCCCCCGCCGCCGTCCGACGGGGGCGTGGGCGCGCCCACCGGCGGGATCCGCGAGGCCGACGCCGACCGCTCGCTCGCCTCCGCCGCCATGCAGGCCGAGTTCGCGGGCCGCGCGGGAGGCGACCGCGTCTACTTCGACTACGACCGCACGGAGGTGAAGCCGGAGGCCGCGCGCGTGCTGGACGGGCAGGCGCAGTGGCTCGGCGGCCATCCCCGCGTGAACCTGCGCGTGGAGGGCAACGCCGACGAGCGCGGCACCCGCGAGTACAACCTCGGCCTCTCCCAGCGCCGGGCGGACGCGGTCAAGAGCTACCTCGTCGGCCGCGGCGTCGCCGCCGAGCGGCTGAACGTCATCGGCTACGGCAAGGAGCGCCCGGTGGACAGCTCCGGCAGCGAGGACGGCATGGCCAAGAACCGCAACGCCCACTCCGCCCTGACCATGTGATCGACCCCCCTGCGGCCCCGATCGGCGTCCCAAGCGCCGGCCGGGGCCACGGCCCGAGAGACCCCCGATGACCGCTCGCCGCCTCCTCGCCGCCCTCCTGGCCGCGAGCGCCCTCGCCACCCCCGCGCTCGCGCAGGACGACCGTCGCCTGTCCGACCTCCAGCGGCAGGTGAAGGAGCTGCGCGCCATCGTCTTCCAGGGCCGCGACACCGGCCAGCCGGTGGAGGTGAAGCCCGTCGGCCCCGATCCGCAGGTGGTGGCGCTCCAGGCCAAGGTGGACGAGCTCGGCGAGACGGAGCGGCGCATGACGGGCCAGCAGGAGCAGCTCCAGCACGACCTGGACGAGGCGCGCCGCACCGCCGAGCAGCTCCGGACGGAGGCGGGGGCCTACCGGCAGGCCGCCGACGCCCGCATCGCCCGGCTGGAGGCGCAGCTCGCGCCGCCGCCGCCGCCGCCCGCCGAGGCCGCCCCCGCGGCGCTCCCCCCGCCCCCGGCGGCGACCGCCCCGCCGCTGCGCCCCCCCGTGTCGCGCCGCGGCGCGGAGCTCACCGCGCGCATCCAGGCGGGCGACACCAGCCGGTTCGGCGACGCCGCGCCCCCCGCGGCCGCCGCCGACGCCTTCGCCGACGCCTCGCAGCGGCTGGGGACGGGCGACTACGCCGGCGCCCAGGCGGGCTTCGAGAGCTACATCGCCCGCAACCCGGCGGGCACGCGCACGCCCGAGGCGCGCTACCAGCTCGGCCAGAGCCTGTACGGGCGCGAAAGCTACGCCACGGCGGCCCGCGCCTACGCCGAGTCGCTGAAAGGCTGGCCCAAGACCACCTGGGCGCCCGACGCCACCGTGCGGCTCGCCCAGTCGCTGGCGCAGATCAACCAGACGCCCTCCGCCTGCGCCGCCCTCGCCGAGTTCGGCCGGCGCTACGGTGCTGGGGCGTCGGCGGCGGTGAAGGCGCGCGCGGCCTCCACCCGCGCCCGGGCGCAGTGCGCGGCGGGCTGACCGCCTCCGCCACGGACGCGCTGCAGGCGCGGGTCGACACCGAGCTCGACCGGCGGCTGGACCGCCCATCGCGCGCGCCCGTCGCCCTCGGGCTGTCGGGGGGAAGCGACAGCCTGGCCCTGCTGCACCTCGCCGCCGACTGGTGCGCCCGGGCCGGACGCCCGCTCCTCGCGCTGACGGTCGATCACGCGCTCCATCCCGACAGCCCGGACTGGACGGCGCGGGCCGGCGGCATGGCGGCGGAGGCGGGGGCCGGCTGGCGCGCGCCGGCCTGGACGGGGCCGAAGCCCGCGGCCGGGCTGCCCGCCGCGGCGCGGGCGGCGCGCCACGCGCTCCTGGCCGATGCGGCGCGCGGGGCCGGGGCCGCCGTCATCCTCCTGGCCCACACCGCCGACGACCTGGCCGAGACGGAGGCCCTGCGCGCGGGCGACGCGCCGGGCGTGGGTCGCCTGCGCTCCTGGGCGCCCTCCCCCGCCTGGCCGCAGGGGCGCGGCGTGTTCCTGCTCCGGCCGCTGCTGGGCGTCCCGCGCGGCGCGCTGCGGGCGTGGCTGCGCGAGCGGGGGCGGGGCTGGCTGGAGGATCCCGCCAACGCCGACCTCCGCTTCGCCCGGGCCCGCCTGCGCGCCCGCGGCTTCCCCCCGCCCCCGTCCCGGGGCGAGCCCCCCGGCGGCTTCGGCGAGGCGGGGGAGGACGGGGTGGTCCGCCTGCCCCGCGCCCGGCTGGGTCAGGCGGACGCCGCGGCCCGCCGCACGCTCTCGGCGGCGGTCGCCTGCGCCGCGGGGATGGCCGCCGGTCCGCGGGGGCGCGGCCTGGACGGCTTGCTCGCCCGGCTGGCGGGACGCGCGCCCGTCGCCGCCACCCTGGGCGGGGCGCGCATCGCGGCGGAGGCGGACACGGTGGCGGTGGGGCGCGACCCGGGCCGCGCGCCCCCCCGCGACCTCCTCCTGACGCCGGGCGCGGCGGTGGTGTGGGACGGACGTTTCGAGGCGCTGGCGCGGGAGCCCTCCTGGCGCATAGGCCTGGCGGACGGCCGCCGGGCGCGGCTCTCCCCCGTCGATCGGGAGCGGTTGCGCGCCGTCCCGCCCGCCCTGCGCGGCGCCCGGCCCGTCCTCCTGCGCGGCGAGGGCGTGCGCCTGGTCGCGGACGAGGTGGTGCTGCGCGCGCTCGCCCCCGCGCGCTTCGACGCGGCGGTCGGCCGGATCGCCTGCGAGGCCGACCTGCGCGCGGGCGGGTCTGCGGCGGGGGCTAGAACCATCCCTTGCGACGGAACCACAGGAGCGGCAGCACGGTGCTGACCGCGATCAGCGCGAGGGCGTAGGGGTAGCCCCAGCTCCACCCCAGCTCGGGCATCAGCTTGAAGTTCATGCCGTACACCGACGCCACCAGCGTCGGCGGCACCCCCACCGCGCTCACCACGGTGAGGATCTTGAACACGTCGTTCTGCTCGATGTTGATCAGCCCGAGCGAGGCGTCGAGCAGGAACTGCACCTTGGAGGCCAGGTTCTCCTGGTAGGCGGTGAGCGAGGCCACGTCCTCGCGCGCGGCGTTGAGGCGGCGCTCCAGCTCCTTGGGGAGCGAGCCGTCGGCGGTGTCCACCACGAACGGCAGGATGCGGTTGATGGCCAGCAGGCTGCCGCGCATCTTCGTTCCCCGGTCGCCGAAGCCGCCCACCTTGCGCAGCAGACCCCGCATGGCCGCGCTGTCGCGCCGCTTGCGCGCGGGCTCGTGGAACACCTCGCGCGACAGCTCCTCCAGGTGCGCGCCCTGCAGCTCGAGGAGGTCGGCCTTGCGGTCGATCACCGCCTCGATCACCAGGGTGAAGGCCTCCAGGCCCGATCGCGGCGGGCTCGCCTTCATCTGCTCCGCGGCCTGGTCGAACGCCCTCATCGCGTCGAAGCGCACGGTGATCAGCCGCTCGCGTGTGACGATGAAGCCCACGGGCGTCAGCTTGGGCTCCGGCGTCTCGGAGGCGGTCAGCAGCGGCGCCGACAGGTAGAGCGCCTCGTTCTCCACGAAGTGGCGCGAGGAGGACTCGATCTCGCTCAGGTCCTCGCGCGAGGGGATGCGCAGGCCGCAGGTGGTGCAGGCGTGCTCCAGCGCCGCCGCGTCCGGGTTGAGCAGGTCCACCCACACGCGCCCGTCCGCCGCGGGCCGCTCCACCGGCGCATAGGCCTCGGGGACGTCGTCCTCTTCCGGGGCGTCGCGCGGGGGCGCGGAGGCGTCGTCCATGCGTGCTCCATAGCCGCGTTCGGCGCGAAGCCCTATGTCGGGGCGTCATGCGCCCCGTGAAGATCTGCGGCCTGTCCACGCCCGAGGCGGTGCGCGCCGCGCTGGACGGGGGCGCGACGCACCTCGGCTTCGTCCACCACCCGGCGAGCCCGCGCCACCTCGCGCCCGCGGCGGCCGCGCGGCTGGCCGCCCCCGCCCGGGGCCGCGCCAAGGTGGTGAGCGTGCTGGTGGACCCGTCCGACGCCCTGCTGGACGAGGTGCGCGCGGCGCTCGGCCCCGACCTCGTGCAGCTGCACGGGGGCGAGCCCCCCACGCGGGTGCGCGAGGCGGCGTCCCGCGCGGGGGCGGAGGCGATCAAGGCGCTGCCCGTCTCGGAGGCCTCCGACCTCGACCGCGCCCGCGACTACGACGGGGTGGCCGCCCACCTGATGTTCGACGCCAAGCCGCCCGCCGGCTCCGCCCTGCCCGGCGGGGTGGGCGCGCGCTTCGACTGGACGCTGACGGCGGGGCGGCGCTGGGCGCGGCCGTGGTTCCTCGCGGGCGGGCTCGACCCCTGGAACGTGGAGGAGGCGCTGGCCGCCTCCGGCGCGGACGGCGTCGACGTGTCCTCCGGCGTGGAGCGCGGCCCCGGGCGCAAGGACCCCGCCCTGATCACCGCCTTCCTGAAAGCCGCCCGGGCGTCCTGACCTTGCCGGCTTGGGCGCCCCGACGTATCTTCGGAGTTGGACCAAGGCATGTGGTCCAGAGGAGCGCGCGATGCAGGTCCCCGTCAGCGACGCCAAGGCGCAGCTCACCGAGCTCGTCCGCCGCGCCGAGGCGGGCGAGGAGATCGTGCTCACCCGCCGCGGCCGCCCCGCCGTGCGACTCGTGGCGGAACGGCCGCGCCACGACGCGGCGGATCTGCGGCGGGCGCTGGAGGAGATCGGGGAGCGGGGCCGCGCGAAGCTGTCGCCGGGCCCGTGCGCCGCCCGGGCCGCCGACTTCCTCTACGACGACGACGGCCTGTGAACCTGATCATCGACACGTCCGCCCTGCTGGCGATCGTGTTCTCGGAGCCCGGGGCCAAGTCGTGTCACGACGTGCTGGTGGGCGCCGACCGACGCGCCCTGTCCGCCGTCACCTTGACGGAGGCGCTGGTGGTGGCGGCGCGGCGCGGCGTCGGTTCCGAACTCGACGAGGTCCTGAAGCGGATCACGCCGGAGGTGGCGGCGGTCGACGCCGTGGTGGCGCACAGGGCGGCGCGCGCCTACTCCCGCTGGGGCAAGGGCGTCCACCCGGCCCGCTTGAACCTGGCCGACTGTTTCGCCTACGAGCTCGCCATGTCGCGGGGCGCGCCGCTGCTTTACGTCGGGCGTGACTTCGCGCAGACGGACGTCGCGAGCGCGATCCCCCTCGCCGACCTTTGAGCCCTCCGCGTGAACGCCCCCGCACCCCCGAACAGCTGGGCCGCCCAGCCCGACGCGCAGGGGCGGTTCGGCGACTACGGCGGCCGCTACGTCGCCGAGACGCTGATGCCGCTCGTGCTGGAGCTGGAGCGCGCCTACGCCGCCGCCAAGGCGGATCCGGAGTTCCAGGCCGAGCTGGGCCGCTTCGCCACCCACTACGTCGGCCGGCCGAGCCCGCTGTACCTCGCCGAGCGGCTCAGCGCGCACCACGGCGGGGCGCGCATCCACCTGAAGCGCGACGAGCTGAACCACACCGGCTCGCACAAGGTGAACAACACGGTCGGGCAAATCCTGCTCGCCCGCCGCATGGGCCGGAGCCGCATCATCGCCGAGACGGGGGCGGGCCAGCACGGCGTCGCCACCGCCACGCTCTGCGCGCGCTTCGGGCTTCAATGCGTCGTCTACATGGGCGCGGCGGACGTGGAGCGGCAGAAGCCGAACGTGTTCCGCATGAAGCTCCTGGGGGCGGAGGTGATCCCCGTCACGCAGGGCACGGGCACGCTCAAGGACGCCATGAACGAGGCGATGCGCGACTGGGTGACCAACGTGCACGACACCTACTACTGCATCGGCACGGCGGCGGGCCCGCACCCCTACCCGGCCATGGTGCGCGACTTCCAGAGCGTGATCGGGCGCGAGGCGCGGGCGCAGGTCCTGGAGGCGGAGGGCCGCCTGCCCGACGCCGTGGTGGCCTGCATCGGCGGCGGCTCCAACGCCATCGGCCTGTTCCACCCCTTCCTCGACGACGAGGGCGTGCGCCTGATCGGGGTGGAGGCCGCGGGCCACGGCCTCGCCACCGACAAGCACGCCGCCAGCATGACGGGCGGGCGGCCCGGCGTGCTGCACGGCAACAAGACCTACCTCCTGCAGGACGGCGACGGGCAGATCACCGACGCGCACTCCATCTCCGCGGGGCTGGACTATCCGGGCGTCGGCCCCGAGCACAGCTGGCTGAAGGACACGGGGCGGGCGGAGTACCGCTCGGCCACCGATGACGAGGCGCTGGAGGCGTTCCAGCTCCTGTCGCGGCTGGAGGGCATCATCCCCGCCCTGGAGCCCGCCCACGCCCTCGCCCGCATCGGCGAGGTCGCCCGCGAGGTGGGCCGGGACGGCGTGGTGGTGATGAATCTCTGCGGCCGGGGCGACAAGGACATCTTCGCCGTCGCCGACCACCTCGCGGGCGGGGTCGAGAACGCGTGAGCCGGCTGGACGCCACCTTCGCCCGGCTGCGCGCCGAGGGCCGCGCCGCCTTCGTCAGCTACGTCATGGCGGGCGATCCGGACATGGCGGCGGCCGACGCGATCCTGCGCGGCCTGCCCGGCGCGGGGGCGGACGTGATCGAGCTCGGCTTCCCGTTCAGCGACCCCATGGCGGAGGGCCCGGCGATCCAGCGGGCCTCGCAGCGCGCCCTGGCCTCGCGCACCACGCTCCCGTCGACGCTGGAGATGGTGCGGCGGTTCCGGGCGGGGGACGAGACCCCCGTCGTGCTCATGGGCTACCTCAACCCCCTGCTCTCCTACGGCTACGCCCGCTTCGCGCACGACGCGGCGGCGGCGGGGGTGGACGGGTTGATCGTGGTGGACTGCCCGCCGGAGGAGGCCGACCCGCTGGCTGACGCGCTGGACGCCGCGGGGGTCAGCCTGATCCGCCTCGCGGCGCCCACCACCGACGACGCCCGGCTGGCGGTGGTGGCGCGGCGCACCTCCGGCTTCGTCTACTACGTGTCGGTGGCGGGTGTGACGGGCGCCAAGGAGGCGGACGCCGAGGCCGTGGCGCCCGCCGTGGCCCGGGTGCGCGCGGCCACCGGCCTGCCCGTGGCGGTGGGCTTCGGCATCCGCACGCCCGCGGGCGCGGCCGCCGTGGCCCGGGTCGCCGACGCCGCGGTGGTGGGCTCCGCCCTGGTGGAGGAGGTGGCCCGGGCGCAGGCGGAGGGGGCCGAGCCCGTCTCCCGCGTGCTGCCGCTCGCCCGGGCGCTGGCCGACGCCGTCCATGG
>CAXSHO010000125.1:5117-9274 GCA_964237305.1 uncultured Caulobacteraceae bacterium | reverse complement strand
CCTTCTCGGCCGAGCGGCTGTGGCGGGAGGACGGCCTGTACGACGTGGTGGTGGTGCTGGGGCACAACGACGACCCGGCGGCGCCCGGCGCGGGCTCCGCCGTCTTCCTGCACTGCGCGCGCCCGCCCGACTACGCGCCCACGGAGGGCTGCGTGGCGCTGGCCCGCCCCGACCTCCTCGCCGTCCTGGCGAGCGCCGTCCCCGGCGACGTGCTGGAGGTGCTGCGGGCTTGAGCGCGGCGGGGCGGGACGGCAGGGTGCGCGGCCATGCCCCCGCCCGTCGCCCCCCTCGAACTCGAGTGCTACCCCACCGTCGCCCGGCCCGCCGAACTGGTGCCCGGCCGGCCCCAGCGCGGCTGGATGGACAGGTTCGTCGAGCGCCACCCCTACCGCTGCCTGCCGCTGGCGGTGGCCAACACCACCGGGTGGGAGCTCCTGTGCCCGGTGGGCTTCACCGCCGAGTGGAACGGCGGGACGGCGGTGGAGGACATCACGCTGCGGCCCGACCGGCCCAACCCCGACTTCAAGGATTTCGCCTCCAGCCACTTCACCTCCGGCGTGCTGACCATGCACCCCGGCTACCTGTTCCGGACGCCGCAGGGATGGGACATGATCTGCTCCGGTCCGCCCAACCTGCCCAAGGACGGCGTCCAGGCGCTGTCGGGGGTGGTGGAGACCGACTGGCTCCCCTTCCCCTTCACCATGAATTGGATCTTCACCCGGCCGGGGCGGGTGCGCTTCGAGAAGGGCGAGCCCTTCTGCTTCCTCCAGCTGACGCCCCACCGCGGCATGGACCCGGTGCAGCCGGTGACCCGCTCGCTCAACTCCAACCCGGCGTTGCGCGCCGAGTACGACGCGTGGAACCAGCGCCGCACCGACTTCAACAAGCGCCTGGGCGCCCGCGACCCCGACGCCATGCGCGAGGCGTGGCAGCGCTTCTACTTCACCGGCGACCTGCCGGAGGACATGGGCGCCGCCCCCGCCGACCACATCAACAAGCGCCGGCTGAAGGCGCCGCGGATCGGGCGCTGATCGCCGTCGCCGAGCGAGCCGTCCGCCCCCGCGAAGGCGGGGATCCCGACCTTAGCGGGACCCGACCACGCCGCCCGGTGTGGAGATCCCGGCCTTCGCGGGGATGGGCGGTTCGGAGGGGCGTAGCCGGGTTGCGCGGGCCCGCAGCCTATGCTTGAAGGCGCGCCTCCCCACGGGCGGTCTTCGCAGGCCGTCCGACGCGCGGTCCGGAGCGGGCGTAGCTCAGGGGTAGAGCATCACCTTGCCAAGGTGAGGGTCGAGCGTTCGAATCGCTTCGCCCGCTCCAAGTCCTTCCTCTCAGCGGGGGCGAGCCGGGTCGGCCGGCGTGCGGCCTCCATCCTGGTCCTCGTCCCCGCCGTCGTCGCCCTGCGGGGCGGTGAGGCGGTCGAAGGTGCGGCGCTGTTCGACGCTCAGCACACCGTAGAAGCGCCGGGTGGCCGCGTCGGTGCGGTCGAAGTCGGCGCGGTCGCGGTCCATCTCCTGGCGGGCGTAGTCCAGCCGCTGCGGCGTGGTCATGGCCGCCATCCGACCCTCCATCTCCTGCGCTTGGCGCTCGCGCGCCTCGTCGGGCCGGAAGGCGCCCGTGTAGGCGTCGTAGGCGGCGCGCTGGTCGGCGCGCAGGTTCAGCTCGCGCCGCAGGTCGGGCCCCTGCTCCCGGCCACCGGGGGCCGGGGACCCACCGCGGTCGTCGGCGTCGGAGCGCGAGGAGGTCGAGCCGCGGTCGTAGGCCGACGGCGGGTTGCGGTCGTAGCCCTGCGGGGCGGTCGGGGCGCGGTCGTCGGACCGGTAGGGCTGCTGCGCCGCGGCGGGCGTGGCGGCGACCGCGGCGAGGAGGAGGGCGGCGGCGAGGCGCATGGGTCTGGAACTCCGTCGAAGGCCCCCGCGCGTCAGCGTGCGGAAGGCGCCGCGGGTTCCGCCTCGACGCACCGGGCGCGAGCGCCTAGACGCCTGCGCCTCACCGTCGCAGGAGCCCGCCGTGGCCGATCCCCGCACCGCCCCCCGCACGGCGTTCGTCACCGGCGCCACCTCCGGCTTCGGCGCCGCGCTCTGCCGCCGGCTCGTCGCGGCGGGATGGAGGGTGGTCGGGACGGGCAGGCGCGGGGCTCGGCTGGAGGCGCTCCACGCCGGGCTGGGCGACGCCTTCCACCCGCTCGCCTTCGACCTGCGCGACGCCGCGGCGCTGGAGGCGGCGGTGCACGGGCTGCCGCAGCCGTTCCGCGCGGTGGACCTCCTCGTCAACAACGCCGGCCTGGCGCAGGGGACCGCCCCCGCGCAGGAGGCCGACCTCGACGATTGGCGCACCATGACGGGCGTCAACATCGACGCGCTGCTGGCGGTCACCCGCCGGCTCCTGCCCACGCTGGTGGAGCGGCGGGGCGCCATCGTGAACCTGTCCTCCGTGGCCGCGAGCTACCCGTACCGCGGCGGGGCCGTGTACGGCGGGACCAAGGCGTTCGTGGCGCAGTTCTCGCTGGACCTCCGCTGCGACCTGCACGGCACGGGGGTGCGCGTCACCTCCATCGAGCCCGGCATGTGCGAGACCGAGTTCACGGTGGTGCGCAACGGCGGCGACCAGGCGGCGTCCGACGCCTTCTACGCGGGCGTGCACCCGCTGAGCGCCGACGATGTGGCCGCCGCCATCCAGTGGGTGGCAGAACTGCCGCCGCATATGAACATCAACCGGCTGGAGTTGATGCCGGTGAACCAGAGCTTCGCCGGCTTCGCCGTCCACCGGGACTAGATGTCCTCCCCCGACCCCGGGGGAGGACTGACTTACACCTACCAGATCTTCACGCGCTGTTCGGGCGGGAGGTAGAGCTTGTCGCCGGGCTTCACGTCGAAGGCGGTGTACCAGGCGTCCACGTTGCGCACCGGGCCGTTCACCCGCGCCATCTCGGGGGAGTGCGGGTCGGTGTGCAGGCGCTGCACCATGGCGGCGTCGCGCGTCTTGCCGCGCCAAACCTGCGCCCAGCCCAGGAACACCCGCTGGTCGCCCGTCAGCCCGTCCACCACCGGCGCGGGGCGGCCGTGCAGGGAGGCGTGGTAGGCGTCCAGCGCGAAGTTGATCCCGCCGGCGTCGCCGATGTTCTCGCCCATGGTCAGGGCGCCGTTCACGTTCTCGCCCGGCAGCACGTTGAAGGCGGAGTACTGCGCGCCCAGGGCGTCGGTCTTGGCCTTGAACTTGGGCACGTCCTGCGGGTCCCACCAATCCGCCAGCTTGCCGTCGCCGTCGGACTTGCGGCCCTGGTCGTCAAAGCCGTGGCTGATCTCGTGGCCGATCACCCCGCCGATGCCGCCGTAGTTGTAGGCCGCGTCGCCCTTGGGATCGAAGAAGGGCGGCTGCAGGATGGCGGCGGGAAAGACGATCTCGTTCTGGGTGGGGTTGTAGTAGGCGTTCACCGTCTGGGGCGTCATGCCCCACTCCTTGCGATCCACCGGCTGGTGGAGGCGCTTGGTGCGGTAATCCCACTCGAACTTGCGCGAGCGTTTGATGTCGCCGTAAAGGTCGGTGTCGCTGACCTGCAGGGCGGAGTAGTCGCGCCACTTGTCGGGATAGGCGATCTTCACGGTGAACTTGGAGAGCTTGTCCTGCGCCTTGGCCTTGGTGTCGGGGCTCATCCAATCGCGGCTGTCGATACGGGTCTTCAGCACGGCCTTGATGTTGCCGACCAGATCCTGCATCTGCGCCTTGGCTTCGGCCGGGAAGTACTTGGCGACATAGACCTCGCCCACACCTTCGCCCAGGGCGCCGTTCACCGAGCCCACGCCGCGCTTCCACCGCGCCGGCTGCTCGGGCTGTCCGTTCAGCACCTTGTTGCGGAACTCGAAGCGCGCATCGGCGAAGCTCTTGGAGAGGAAGGGCGCCGAGCTGTCGGCCATGTTGAAGGCCTCCCAGGCCTGCAGCACGGGCACGGGCGTCTCGGCGAAGATCTTCGCCTTGGTCGGGAAGGCGGTGTTGTCGGACAGGATGACCTGCTGCACGTCGCCGAGGTCCCCGTCGGACAGGAACGCCTTGAAGTCGAAGCCCGGCGCGTAGGTGGCGAGGTCCGCCACGGCCATCTTGTTGTAGGTCTTGTCGCGGTCTCGCCGCTGCACCCGGTCCCAGCTCGCTTCGGCCAGCTTGGT
>CAXSHO010000125.1:1864-5107 GCA_964237305.1 uncultured Caulobacteraceae bacterium | reverse complement strand
GAAGGCCATGATCGCGTCGGCGTTGGCCTGAGGCTGGTCCCAGCCCGCCATCGTCAGCATCTGCGCGATGTAGGCCTTGTAGGCGTCGCGCTGGGTCTGGAATTGCGGCTTGAGGTAGTAGTCCTTGTCAGGCAGGCCCAGGCCGCCCGTGCCCATGTTCACCGCGTAGTGCAGCGGGTCCTTGGCGTCCGGCCCCACGCCCGCGCCGAAGATCGAGTCCACGAGGATCGTCTTGTCGCCCATCAGGCTGGCGAGCTTCTCGTGGCTGTCCGCCGCCTTCACCTTCTGCAGGTCGGCCTGCAGCGGCTTGGCGCCCAGCGCCTCGATGCGGGCCTCGTCCATGTAGGCGCGGTAGTAGGCGCCGAGCTTGGCCTCGATGGGCGTCTTGCCGCCCCGGCCCGCCGCGGCGTCCTCCAGGATGGCGTGGACGCGGTTCTCGGACAGGACGGACAGCGCGGTGAAGTTGCCGTAGCTCGTCCGGTCCGACGGGATCTCCAGCCGGTCGACGTAGCCGCCGTTGGCGTAGCGGAAGAAGTCGTCCCCCGGCTTGACCGAGGTGTCGCGCCCGCCGAGGTCGAAGCCCCGGTCGCCGTAGTGCGGCGTGGTGACGCCGGGGTCGGCCGGAACGGCCCTGGAGGGGACGTCGGCGGCCGAGGCGGCGGTGGCGGCGAGCGCCAGCGCGGCGCCTCCGGCCAACCACATGGATCTGGTCATCTGAGGGCTCCTGGGACGCGGGCGGCGGCGCCGCGGCGCGGCCCGGGACGGAGCGGATAACATTTTGAAGACGGCGCGCAAGCTGGACGGCGCCAACGGCTGAGCCATGATGCAGGACGGTATAAAACGTCGGCGATCATCTCACGACCGCAACTATTCGACGTCCTCCAGGCTGAAGGTGCGAGCCTCGTCGTCATAGGAGAACAGCTCCGCATAGCGGCCCCATTGGATGGCCGCCCCCATGGTCTCGTCGGCGAAGTCCTCGCTCATGTGATCCTCCAGCTCCTCGGCGAAGCGGGCGTAGGAGGCCTTGTGGCTCTCGCGTTCGTCCAGCACCCGGCGGATGAGGGCGACCAGCGGCACGTGGGCGGTGAGCTGCTCGCCGAACAGCCGCTTTCGCTCGTCGGTGTCGGACTCGACGAAGCGGCGGCCGAGGTCGGTGAGCTGGATGTCGCCCTGCGCCACCACCGCCAGGCGCAGCAGCGCCAGGGTCTCGGCGATGGGGAACAGCTCGTCGATCTCCAGCTGCAGGTCCTCGCCGAGCTCGGGCAGGTCGGCGCGCCCGTCGAAGGGGGGGCCGGTCAGCTCCTCCATTAGGCCGGCGAGGAGGTTGGTGGACACCCCCTGCAGCGGCACGCCCACCCCGCCCCCCGGCTGGGCCGCGGCGGCGCGGCCCTGGGCGGCGCGGCGGCCGGAGTCGAACGAGTTGGTCATGCGCACGTAGATCTCGTCCACCAGGGCGCGGAAGCGCGGCTCGGCCCGGTCGCGGGGATGGGCGAGGTCCACCCGGATCTCGGCGGCCACGCGCCCCGGGTTGGCCGACAGGATCAGCACCCGGTCGCACATCAGCACCGCCTCCTCGATAGAGTGGGTGACCATGAAGATGGAGCGGATCGGCAGCTTGCCCTCCGTCCACAGCTCCACGAGGTCGGTGCGCAGGGTCTCGGCGGTGAGGACGTCCAGCGCGGAGAAGGGCTCGTCCATGAGCAGGAGCTCGGGATGCACCACCAGCGCCCGCGCGAACCCCACCCGCTGGCTCATGCCGCCGGAGAGCTCCTTGGGGTAGGCGTTCTCGAACCCGTCCAGCCCGATCAGGTCGATGGCCGCCAGCGCGCGGGAGCGGCGCTCGGCGGAGGGTAGCCCAAGGGCCTCCAAGCCGATCTCCACGTTGCCCAAGACCGTCAGCCACGGGAACAGGGCGAAGCTCTGGAACACCATGCTGACCGCGCCGGAGGGGCCGGACACCGGCCGCCCGCGCCACCTGACCTCCCCCGCCACGGGCCGCGCCAGGCCGGCGATGATCCGCAGCAGGCTCGACTTGCCCGAGCCCGAGCGGCCCAGGAGCCCCACGATCTCGCCGCCCTTGAGCTCCAGGTCCACGCCGTCGAGCACCAGGAGGTCGCTGGTCCCGCCCTTGAAGGCCTGGCGCACGCCGGAGACCTCCAGCAGGCGCTCGCGGGCGGGGGCGGCGGGGACGGCGGTCAGCACCTGAGCCATGATCGTCCTCCGCTCATCCCCGCGGAGGCGGGGACCTCGACGCCGAGCACGACCTCAAGCCCGCCCCCGTCCCCGAGTCCAGGGTCCACGTCCCCGCCTCCGTGGGATGAGCGGGGCGTGCGGAGCGGTCAGCTCCGCCGGCGGCGCTCGGCCCACAGGAACAGCGGGCGCCAGAACAGGCTGTTCACCAGCACCACGTAGCCGCACATCACCGCCACCCCGAGCACCACGCGTGGGAGGTCGCCCGCCACCGACGCCACGTAGATGTAGCCGCCCAGGCCGTGCGCCTGCAGGGTGGTGGGCCCCCAGCGCACCCACTCGGCCACGATGGCGGCGTTCCAGGCGGCGCCCGCCGCGGTGTTGGCCCCCACCAGGAAGGCGGGCATCACCACCGGCAGCCCCACCGCGCGCCACCAGCTCCACCCCGAAAGCCGGAAGCTGGCCGCCACCTCCCGCAGGTCCTGCGGCGTGCCGGAGGCTCCCCCCACCACGTTGAACAGGATGTACCACTGGGCGCCCAGGATCATCAGCGGCGAGAGCCACACGTCCGGCAGCAGGCGGAAGCGCGCGATGGCCAGCACGAACAGCGGGAACAGCAGGTTGGCGGGGAAGGCCGCCAGGAACTGCGCCACCGGCTGCACCAGCGCCGCCAGCCGGGGCCGCAGGCCGATCCACACCCCCAGCGGCAGCCACACCGCGCTCGCCAGCGCCGTCAGCACCGCTACGCGCACCAGCGTGTAGAGGCCGTAGAGCGCCACCCGCCCCACCTCCGCCAGCGGCACCACGGCGGCCACAACGTCCACCACCCGCCAGAGCGCGACGGCGGCGGCGAGCGCGAGCGCGCCCCACCACAGCACGTCCGCCCGCCGGCTGCTCCACAGCCGCAGGAGCTGCGGGGGCGCGGCGGGCGGGGCGCCCAGGCGCACGCTGGCCGCCGTCTTGAACAGGGCGCCCGCGGGCTTCAGCACCGCCCGGGCGAAGGCGGCGCGCTGCAGGACGTCCAGGAGCCAGGACCGGGGAGCGGAGTCGTCG
>CAXSHO010000125.1:0-1854 GCA_964237305.1 uncultured Caulobacteraceae bacterium | reverse complement strand
GCGCCGTGGCGTCCAGCCGGAACCGCTCGGACCACGCCACCAGCGGCCGGAACAGGAGCTGGTCGTAGACCAGGATCACCACCAGCATGGTGAGCACCGCCCATCCCACGGCGTGCAGGTCGCGCCGCTCGATGGCCAGCGCCACATAGGAGCCCACCCCCGGCAGCTTGATGGTGGTGGCGCCCACGCTGATCGCCTCGGACTGCACCACGAAGAACCAGCCGCCCGACATGGAGATCATGGCGTTCCAGATCAGGTTGGGCGTGGCGTAGGGCGCCTCCAGCGTCCAGAACCGCCGCCAGGCGCCCAGCCGCAGGGCGTCCGACACGTCGCGCAGGTCCTTCGGCGTCGTCTTGATGGACTGGTAGAAGCTCAGCGCCATGTTCCAGGCCTGGCTGGTGAACACCGCGAAGATGGCGGCGAACTCCACCCCCAGCACCTGCCCGGGGAAGAGCGCCAGGAAGAAGGCCACGGTGAATGTGAGGAAGCCCAGCACCGGCACCGACTGCAGGATGTCGATCAAGGGCACGAGCACGAGCTCCGCCCGCCGGCTCTTGGCCGCCACCGCGCCGAACACGAAGGTGAAGACGAGGCTCACCGCCATGGCCGCCAGCATCCGCAGCGTGGTGCGCAGCGCGTAGAAGGGCAGGTTGACCGGGTCGAGCGACAGCGCCTCGGCCGCGGGGGAGGCCAGGGGCTGCAGCGTGGGCCGCGCCCCCACCGCCACCAGCGCCAGCGCCCCGATGACCAGCGCGAACACCGCCGCGTCGCGCAGCGTCGGCGCGGGCGCGGCGGGCATCCGCCACGGGAAGCGCAGCGCGAGCGAAGGGCTGCGGTCGGCCATGGCGCGCTCCCTCCCCGACCGCGGCCGGCGGGCCGCTCCTAGCCCTCCGCGCGCAGGGGGACAACCGGCCGCGCCCGCTCCGAAGGGCGCCGGCTTGACCGTCCGGTGCGCCGTCGCCAAGCACCCGGCGGTGAGCGACGCGATCTTCATCACCCCCCGCCGGCCCCGCCGGCGGCTGTTCGCCCTCCTGACCGTCGCGACGGTGGTCGCGCTGGGCGTTCTCCTCGGCCGCCAGCGCCTGCTCTCCACCTCCGTGGACGTCGCCTACCACCTGCAGGAGCTGGAGCTGGTGCGGGACACGTGGCTGGTGCCCGTGTCGGCCCAGGGCTGGCTCTCGGAGCTGTGGTGGTATCCCAAGCTCAGCCACCGGGCCGCCGCGGCGCTCACCCGCGTGGGCTTCAGCGACATCGACGCGCTGACCAGCCTGGCGGTGCTGTCGGCGGGGGCGGCGTGGGCGTGCCTGCTCGCCTGGGCGCGGCGAGCTTCGGCGCTCGTGCTGGCGGTCGGGACGGCCCTGGCGCTCGCCTTCGGCTACGGCCTGCGCGCCTGGCTCGGCGGCGAGGCGGTGGACAACTTCTTCTTCCCGCAACTGGTCGCCGAGGGCGCGGCCTGGCTCAGCCTGAGCGCGCTGGCGGTCTGGGCCTGGGAGCGGCCCTGGATGTTCGCCGCCGGCGCCGCGGCGGCCGTCGGGCTGTGCGGGTGCATCCACCTCCTGCCGACGCTGAACCTTGCGGCCGCCTTCATGGCGCTGTTCGCCCTGCGCGGGGCGCGCGCGTGGCTGCGGATGGGGCGTGTGTCCTGGGCCGACCTGGCCGGCCTCCTCGCCTCGCCCGCCGCCGCGGTGCTGAACCCCTTCTTCGGGGCCATGCGGATGATCGCCGGCAACGACGGCGCCATCAGCCTGACGGCGACCGTGTCCTTCGGCCTCCTGGGCGGGGCGGCGGCCCTGCTGCTGGCGTTGTGCGCGGGGGTGCTCGCGCTGCGCCTGTCCGCCCCCGGCGAGGAGGACG
>CAXSHO010000124.1:292-9362 GCA_964237305.1 uncultured Caulobacteraceae bacterium | reverse complement strand
CGCGCGTGCGGGTCGGCCGCTGGTTGCCGGGCGTCTGGAAGTCCCTGGCGAGCTGCGACTTGAGCGCCAGGCCGTTCTGCGTCGGAACCGCACGGCCGGGCGCCCGCAGCGCGGCGGCCACCTCGCTCACGCGGAAGAACTCCGGCGGCGGCGGCGGGACGAAGTAGGTGATGCCGAGGTTGATGGAGTAGGAGCCCGCCAGCGTCAGCAGCACGAGCGCGAACACCTGCGCGAACAGCGGCGCCCCTCGGCGCGGCGGGCGCCCGCTCACCGGCGGTGGACCGTGGGCGTGAAGATGTAGCCCTCGTTGCGCACCGTGCGGATCAGGGCGCCCGAGCCCTGGCCGGCGCCGTCCTCCAGCTTCTTGCGCAGGCGGCTGATCTGGACGTCGATGGCGCGGTCGTAGGCGTCGCTCTCCGGCCCCCGCGCCACGTCCAGCAGCTGGTCGCGCGTCATCACCCTCTGCGGGTTCTCGACAAAGGCGCGCAGCAGCGAGAACTCGCCGCCCGACAGGTTGACCATCGCGCCGTCCGGGCTCTTCAGCTCGCGCTTGACGAGGTCGAGCCGCCAGCCGTCGAACTCGCAGGCGGCCGCCAGCCCCTCCGGACCCCGCCGGCGCATCACCGCCCGCACGCGGGCCAGGAGCTCGCGGGGGTTGCACGGCTTGGCCAGGTAGTCGTCGGCGCCGAGCTCCAGGCCCACGATGCGGTCGGTGTCCTCGCCCATGGCGGAGAGCATGATCACCGCGGGGGCGTCCACCTGCGCGGTTAGGCGGCGGCAGATAGCCAGGCCGTCGTCGCCCGGCAGCATGACGTCCAGCACCACCACGTCCGCGGGGGAGACGGCCAGCGCCCGTTGCAGGCCCGCCGCGTCGCCCGCCTCGCTCACCTCGAACCCGTGGCGGGACAGGAACTCGCCCACCGCGTCGCGGATGCCGGGATCGTCGTCCACGATCACCACGCGCCCCGCGCTGGCGGTCTCCGGCGGGGCGGGGGCGGCGGCGTTCATGGCGCGTGACCTCTAGCGGGAGAGCGGGTCGCCGGTATGGCGGCCGTGCAACACGGCCGCCGCGCCGCTCCTCCGGCCCGGCGTGGTGTCAGTGCAGGGTGACGCCCGTCCCGTCCGGATCGTCGTCCGCCTCCACCACGCCGCGGGCCACGTTCGAGCGCCAGAAGCCGTACGCGAAGTAGATGACCAGCCCCAGCAGGCTCCACACCAGGAACAGGATCTTCGACTGGGGGCCGAGGCTCAGGAACAGCACCGCGCAGCCTATGATGGAGGCGGGCGCCACCACGAACAGCAGCGGCGTGCGGAAGGGGCGCACCCGCGTCCTGTCGGTGAAGCGCAGGATCATCACCCCCAGCGACACGGCGGCGAAGGCGAACAGCGTGCCCGCGTTGGAGTAGTCCGCCAGCTGCCCCACCGGGAAGAAGGCGGCGGCGAAGGCCACGATCACGCCCGTCACCAGCGTGATGATCCACGGCGTCTTGAAGCGCGGGTGCACGGCGCTGAGCTGGCGCGGCAGGAGGCCGTCGCGCGCCATGACGAAGAAGATGCGCGTCTGGCCGAACATCATCAGGAGCACCACGGAGGGCAGGGCGATCGTCGCCGCCAGCCCCAGGAGGTTGCCGAAGAAGGGCTGGCGCACCTCGCGCAGCACGTAGGCGAGCGCCTCCTTCGAGCACACGAGCGGCGCGTGCGCGCCCGTGCAGGCGGCGCTGGCGTAGAGCTCGGGCGAGCCGTCCAGGAAGGGACGGCCGGTGGCGGGGTCCACCAGCGGCTGCGCGCCGATGGAGCCGATCACGCCCCCCGCGACCAGGAGGTAGAAGACGGTGCAGATCAGGAGCGAGGCGATCAGCCCGATGGGCACGTTGCGCTGCGGGTTCTTGGTCTCCTCCGCCGCGGTGGAGACAGCGTCGAAGCCGACGTAGGCGAAGAAGATGGAGGCCGCCGCGCCCAGGACGCCCGTGCCCGTCGAGCTCAGCGGATCACCCCAGCCGCGCGGGGTGAAGGGATGGAAGTTCGACATGTGCCCGGTGATCATGGGCAGGGTGATGATCACGAACAGCGTCAGCGCGGTGATCTTCACGGCGACCAGCACCGCGTTCACCGAGGCGCTCTCCTTGGTGCCGAGAACCAGGAGCGCGGTGACCAGCGCGGTGATCAGCACGGCGGGCAGGTTGAGCACGCCGCCGGCCTCGCCCCCTTGCAGGAAACCCGCCGAGATCTTGGGGCCGACCGTCAGCGCATGGGGCAGGTGCACCCCCACAGCCTCCAGGAAGCCGGTGATGTGGCCCGACCAGCCCACCGCCACCGCGCTGGCGCCCAGCGCGTACTCCAGGATCAGCGCCCAACCCACGAGCCAGGCCACCAGCTCGCCCATGACGGCATAGGAGTAGGTGTAGGCCGAGCCCGCCACGGGCACCATCGACGCCAGCTCGGAGTAGCAGAGCGCCGCGACCGCGCAGACCGCGCCCGCGATGATGAAGGAGACCATCATGCCCGGCCCGGCCTTCTGGGCGGCGGTGGCGGTCAGCACGAAGATGCCGGTGCCAATCACCGCGCCGATGCCGAGGAGCGTCAGCTGGACGGGGCCGAGAGAGCGCTGGAGGGACTTCTTCTCGGCGGTCGCCAGGATGGCGTCCAACGACTTCACACGCCACATCTACGGCTCTCCTGTGCGGTCGCGCAGGGAGGCGCGAAGCGGGGCGGCACCGTCGCCCGCCCGTCGAAGCCGGGTCAAGGCCCATGCCGCCGCACCATCCGCCGCAGCCCCGACGCGCGCGCCGGGGCGCGACACGCGCGTCGACGACGGTGGCTACTTCATCGACCTCACCGCCGCGAGCGTCAGCTCCACGTGCTTGGACGGGTTCAGGTCGCTGTGAACGAAGCCGATGCGGCCGTCACGGCCGATCACGTAGCTGGTGCGGTCCGACCACTCGGGCTTCATCTTCAGGGTGGACTGGTACTGGGCGGCGATCTTGGCGCCCGGGTCGGCGACCACCGCGAACTTGTCCGAGCACTCCTTGGTGGAGAACTCGGCCACCCGGTCCACGTTGCCGGCGGTGACGCCCACCACGACGGCGCCGGCCTTCTTGAAGTCGGCCGTGGCCTCGGAGAAGGCGTGAGCCTCCGCCGTGCAGCCGGCGGTGAAGGCGGCGGGGAAGAAGTACAGCACCACCGGCCCCTTCTTCAGCTGGCCCTGCAGGTCGAAGTCGAACTCCTTGCCCGCGAGCGCGGCCCTGGCCTTGAATTCGGGCGCCGTCGCGCCGACGGGCAGCGAGGCGTTGGCGAGGGTCGCCGTGGCGGCGACGGCGAGGAGGATGGCGGCGAAGGTCGTGCGCGTCGTCATGGAGGAGCTCCGGGCGTGATGGGCCACCCTATACACCCGCCGCCCGTTCGCCTAACCGTCGCGCCCGACCGGCGGCCGGACCGGCCGCGCAGGAGCGTCGCCCGCCATGAGCTTGGCCTTCATCTTCCCCGGCCAGGGCAGCCAGTCGGTGGGCATGGGCCGCGAGCTGGACGCCTACCGCCCCGCGCGCGAGGTGTTCCAGGAGGTGGACGACGCGCTGGGCCAGCACCTCACCCGCCTGATGCGCGACGGCCCGCTGGACGAGCTGACGCTGACGGAGAACGCCCAGCCCGCGCTGATGGCCGTGTCGCTGGCGGTGATCCGCACCCTGCGCGACGAGATGGGGGCGGGGGCGGAAGGCGCGGCCTTCGTGGCGGGCCACAGCCTGGGGGAGTACTCCGCCCTGGCCGCCGCCGACGCCTTGAGCGTGACCGACACCGCGCGGCTGCTGCGCCTGCGGGGCCAGGCCATGCAGCGCGCCGTGCCGGTGGGGGCGGGGGCCATGGCCTCCCTGATCGGGCCGAAGAGCGACCTGGCGCTGGCGGAGGAGGCGGTGGCGGCGGGGGCGAAGCTCGGCGTCTGCGTGGTCGCCAACGACAACAACGCGGGCAACATCGTGGTCTCCGGCGAGGCGGCGGCGGTGGCGGCGGCCATCGCCCGCGCCAAGGAGCTGGGCGCGCGCGCCATCCCGCTGAACGTCTCCGCTCCGTTCCACTGCCCGCTGATGCAGCCCGCCGCCGAGGCCATGGCGCAGGCGCTGGCCGAGGCGCGCATCGCCGCGCCCAAGGCGCCGGTGGTCGCCAACGTGACCGCGCGCCCGACGAGCGAGCCGGAGGAGATCCGCCGGCTCCTGGTCGAACAGGTCACCGGCCGCGTGCGCTGGCGCGAGAGCGTGGAGTGGATGGCGCAGAACGGCGTCACCCGCTTCGTGGAGGCGGGCGCCGGGCGCGTGCTCACCGGCATGGTCAAGCGCATCGCGCCGGAGGCCGAGGCCTGCGCGCTGGACACCCCGGCGGAGCTGGAGAGCTTCGCGTCGTCGCTGTAACCGCGAGGAGCTGAGCATGTTCGATCTCACGGGCCGCACCGCGCTCGTCACCGGCGCCACCGGCGGCATCGGCGGCGCGATCGCGCGGGGGTTGCACGCGCAGGGGGCGCACGTGGTGCTCTCCGGCACGCGGGAGGAGAAGCTGGAGGCGCTGGCGGGCGAACTCGGCGAGCGCGCCTCCGTCGCCGCCGCAGACCTGTCGGACGCCGCGGCGGTGGACGCGCTGGTCGGTCGCGCGGAGGCGGCGTCGGGCTCGGGGCTCGACATCCTGGTGGCCAACGCCGGCGTGACCCGCGACGGCCTCCTCCTGCGCATGAAGGACGAGGACTGGGACACGGTGATCCGGGTCAACCTGGAGAGCTACTTCCGCCTGAGCCGGGCGGCTCTCCGCGGCATGTTCAAGCGCCGCTGGGGGCGCGTGGTGGGGATCACCTCGGTGGTGGGGGTCACGGGCAACGCCGGGCAGGCCAACTACGCCGCCTCCAAGGCCGGGATGATCGGCTACACCAAGTCCCTGGCGCAGGAGGTGGCCTCGCGCGGGATCACCGCCAACGCCGTGGCGCCGGGCTTCATCGCGAGCCCCATGACCGACGTGCTGAACGAGGCGCAGCGCACGGCCATCCTCGGCCGCATCCCCGCCGGGCGGCTGGGGGAGGGGGCCGAGATCGCCGCCGCCTGCGTGTATCTCTGCTCGGAGGAGGCCGCCTACGTCACCGGCCAGACCCTGCACGTGAACGGCGGCATGGCCATGCCCTGAATGTTTGCGGCCCAAACCGAACGTGCTAGGCGGACCGCACGGCGATCGCCGGTTGCGCGCCGCGCCTTAAGATCAGAGACCGAGGGACTCCCCACCATGTCCGACATCCTGGAACGCGTTCGGAAGATCGTGATCGACCACCTGGACGCCGACCCCGAGAAGGTGACGGAGAAGGCCTCCTTCATCGACGACCTCGGCGCCGACAGCCTCGACAACGTCGAGCTGGTCATGGCCTTCGAGGAAGAGTTCGACATCGAGATCCCCGACGACGCGGCCGAGCACATCCAGACGGTGGGCGACGCGGTGAAGTTCATCCAGGAGAAGTCCGGCCAGCAGTGACCTCCACCGCTCATTCTCCCCGAGGCGGGGACCTCGAAAGAGGCTCGACCTGAGGTCAGGGTCGGGGTCCCCGCCTTCGCGGGGATGAGCGGCAGACAGCCGGGGCGGGCGGGGGCGACCCCTTCCGCCCTTCGTCTTTTCCGGCGCGCGGCGAGGTGTATGGTCGCGGCCGTTCACCGTTCAGGAATCGCATGCGTCGCGTCGTCGTCACGGGCCTGGGCCTCGTCACACCGCTGGCCAACGGGGTCGAGGCGAGCTGGGCCGCCATCCTGGCCGGCCGATCCGGCGCGGGCCGCATCACGAGCTTCGACCCGGAGGGCTGGGCCTGCCAGGTGGCCTGCGAGGTGCCGCGGGTGGACGGGCGCGGCGGCGGCTCGGCCGACGACCCCTCCGCCTTCGACCCCGACAAGGTCTTGAGCTCGCGCGAGCAGCGCCGGGTGGACGACTTCATCCTCTACGCCATCGCCGCCGCCGACGAGGCGGTGCGCGACTCGGGCTGGGCGCCCGAAGGTGAGGAAGACCGCGAGCGCACGGGCGTGATCATCGGCTCGGGCATCGGCGGGCTGAACACCATCTACGAGACCTCGCTGGAGCTGGCGGCCCGGGGTCCGCGCAAGGTCGGCCCCTTCTTCATCCCGTCCGCCCTGATCAACCTGGCGTCGGGCCATGTCTCCATCCGCCACGGCTTCAAGGGGCCGAACCACTCGGTGGTCACCGCCTGCGCCACCGGCGCGCACGCCGTCGGCGACGCCATGCGGATGATCAGGTACGGCGACGCCGACGTGATGGTGGCGGGCGGGGCCGAGGCGGTGGTGGGCAAGCTGGCCATCGCGGGCTTCATCGCCTGCCGCGCCCTCACCACCGGCTTCAACGACAGCCCGGAAAAGGCGAGCCGCCCCTACGACAGGGGCCGCGACGGCTTCGTGCTGGGCGAGGGCGCGGGCGTCCTGGTGCTGGAAGAGTACGAGCACGCGCTGGCCCGCGGCGCGAAGATCTACGCGGAGGTGAAGGGCTACGGCCTGTCCGGCGACGCCTACCACATCACCGCCCCCGCCTCGGACGGCGACGGCGGCTTCCGCGCCATGAAGGCCTCGCTGAGGGACGCCGGGCTGAACCCCGCGGAGATCGATTACATCAACGCCCACGGCACCTCGACGCCGCTCGGCGACGAGATCGAGCTGGGCGCGGTGGAGCGGCTCCTGGGCGAAGCGGCGTCGCGGGCCACCATGAGCTCCACCAAGTCGGCCATCGGCCACCTTCTCGGCGCGGCGGGCGCGGTGGAGGCGTGCTTCACCTGCCTGGCGATCCGCGACCAGGTGGCGCCGCCCACGATCAACCTGGACGACCCCTCCGTGGAGAGCCGGATCGACCTCGTGCCGCACGTGAACAAGCCGATGAAGATCGAGGCGGCGCTGTCGAACAGCTTCGGCTTCGGCGGCACCAACGCCAGCCTCGTCTTCACGAAGGTCGCGTGAGCCGAGGACGCACGCGGCTGGCCGCGAGCCTCCTCGGCGCGGTCCTCACCTTCCTGGCGCTCGGCGCCCTGTCGCTCGTCATCGGCCTCCTCGCCTGGTCCGCACCCGGCCCCGCGGCGCCCGGCGGCGGGGAGGCGACCACGGTGGTCCTGCGCCACGGAGCGGGCCTCACCGAGATCGGCGCGACGTTGAAGCGCGCGAAGGTCATCGCCTCGCCCACCGCCTTCGTCATCGCCGCCGAGACGACCGGCGCCGCCCGTCGGCTGAAGCCCGGCGAGTACCGGTTCCCCAGCCGCGCCTCGCTGGCGCAGGTGGTGGGCCGCATCCGCGCGGGCGAGATCGTGCACCACAAGGTGACCATCCCCGAGGGGCTGAGCGCAGGCCAGGTGTCGGACGTGCTCAAGGCCAGCGACGTCCTGGCCGGCGACGCCCCCGTCCCCGCGGAGGGCGCCGTCCTGCCCGAGACCTACGACGTGGTGCGCGGCGAGAGCCGGTCCACCGTGCTGCAGCGCATGCTCGACGCCCGCGACAGGCTGCTGGCCGAGCTCTGGGCCAAGCGCCAGGCGAACCTGCCCTACACCTCGCCCGAGGAGGCGGTGACGCTGGCCTCCATCGTGGAGAAGGAGACCGCGCTGCCCGGCGAGCGGCCGCGGGTGGCGGCGGTCTACGTCAACCGGCTGCGCGGCGGCATGAAGCTCGCGGCCGACCCGACGCTGATCTACGGCATCACCCGCGGCTACCCGCTGGGCCGAGGCCTGCGCGCCAGCGAGCTGGCCGCCGACACGCCCTACAACACCTATTTGCGGCCGGGCCTGCCGCCCACGCCCATCGGCAACCCCGGCCGCGCCAGCCTCGCGGCCGTGCTCGACCCGCCCCAGACGCAGGAGATCTACTTCGTGGCCGACGGCACGGGGGGCCACGCCTTTGCGAGGACCGCCGCCGAGCAGGAGGCCAACGTCGCCAAGTGGCGGGCCATCGAGAAGGCGCGCGCCTCGGCCACGGCCACCGTCACGACCCGCGCGACCACCACCGTCCACCCGCCGCGCCGCTGAACGATGGAGAGCCCGATGTCCGTCCTGGTCGGCGTGGTCCTGGGGGCCGCCGCCCTCTACTCGCTCACGCGCATCCGGGTGAACCAGCCCTACGAACGGGCGCTCATCTTCCGCATCGGCAAGCTGGTCGCGGTGCGCGGCCCCGGCCTGTACTTCCTGATCCCCTTGGCCGACCGCATGGTGAAGGTGGACCTGCGCACGCGGGTGGAGACCTTCAGCGGGCAGGAGCTGGTCACCAAGGACGGACTGACGCTGAAGATCGACTTCGTGCTGTGGCTGCGCATCGTCGACGCCGAGAAGGCGATCCTGAACGTGGCGGACTGGTGGGAGGCCGTCTCCCGCGCCGCCGAGACCGCCATGCGCGACGTGGTGGGCCAGAAGCTCCTGTCCGAACTCCTGGCCGAGCGCGCGGCGGTGAACGAGCGCATCAAGGCCGCGCTGGACACCTCCACCGCCGCCTGGGGCGTGGCCGCCGAGCGTGTGGAGATCAAGGACATCGACATCCCGCCCACCATGCAGCGCGCCATGGCCCGCGAGGCGGAGGCCGTGCGCGAGAAGTCCGCCCGGGTGATCAAGGCCGAGGGCGAGCTGGAGGCGGCCACCAAGCTGAACGAGGCCGCCACCCTGCTCTCGCCCAGCGCGCTGAAGGTGCGCGAGCTGCAGACCATCTCGGAGGTGGGCGTGGAGAAGAACAGCGTCATCATCATGGTGCCGATGGAGGCGATCGGGGGGACGTCGACGGCGCTGGCCGTCTCCGCCGCCCGCGGCCAGCTGCCGAGCCACGATGGCGAGTGATCCTCCCGGCGCCACGACGCGGCTGCGCCGGGGCGTCATGCTGATCCTGTGCAGCCCGTCGGGGGCGGGCAAGACCTCGCTCTCCCGGCGGCTGACGGCGGACTTCCCCGAGCTCGCGCTGTCGGTCTCCTGCACCACGCGGGGGCCTCGGCCGGGGGAGCGCGAGGGGCGGGAATACGTCTTCACCACCCCCGCCGAGTTCGACCGGCTGACGGCGCAGGACGCGTTCCTGGAGTGGGCGCACGTGCACGACCA
>CAXSHO010000124.1:0-282 GCA_964237305.1 uncultured Caulobacteraceae bacterium | reverse complement strand
CGGTGCTGGCGGCGCTGGAGGCCGGGCGCGACATCCTGTTCGACATCGACTGGCAGGGCGCCCGCTCGGTGGTGGAGAAGGCGGCCGACGACGTGGTGCGCGTGTTCGTGCTGCCGCCCTCTATGCCCGACCTGCGTCGCCGGCTGGTGGCGCGCGCGCAGGACTCAGACGCGGTGATCGAGGGCCGGCTGGCGCGGGCGGCGGGCGAGATCGCGCATTGGGGCGAGTTCGACTACGTGCTCGTCAACGACGACTTCGACCGCGCCTACGCCGACCTGAGTC
>CAXSHO010000123.1:0-9400 GCA_964237305.1 uncultured Caulobacteraceae bacterium | reverse complement strand
CACCGTCAGCCCCCTGCCGCACCAGCCGGTGGTGAAGGACCTGATCCCCGACCTCACCATCTTCTTCGCCCAGTACAGCTCCATCGAGCCCTGGCTTCACACCGAAACGCCCGAGCCGCAGCGCGAATGGGCGCAGACGCCGGAGGACCGGGCGGACCTCGACGGCCTTTACGAGTGCATCCTCTGCGCCTGCTGCACCACCTCGTGCCCGTCCTACTGGTGGAACGGCGAGCGCTACCTCGGCCCGGCGGCGCTGCTGCAGGCCTACCGCTGGCTGGTGGACAGCCGCGACGAGGCGGCGGGCGAGCGGCTGGACGCGCTGGAGGACCCCTTCAAGCTCTACCGCTGCCACACCATCATGAACTGCGCCCAGGTGTGCCCCAAGGGCCTGAACCCCGCCAAGGCCATCGCCGGCATCAAGCGCATGATGGTCGAGCGCGTCGCCTGACGACCCGCGCCCCCGACCCGCGCCCCGGGGCTCAGTCCTCGAGGTCCGCGAAGCGGAAGTCGCTGCGCTTCAGGATGGCCCGCACGCGGTAGTCCTGCGTCTCGCTCGCCCACAGGATGGCCGCGCCCACCAGGAGGCCCACCACGCCCGCCACGAGCACGGGCGCCCAGGCGGGCAGGTCGGCCAGGCCGCGGGGGGCGGCGTAGCCCCAGTCCTGCACCTCGCGCTCGGCCGCGGAGACCTTGTGCTTCAGGCGCGAGCGCGGGCGGCCGAACACCCGCTCCGCATCCTCCAGCGTCATCGCCATGCCTACGCTCTCCTCCGTTCCGCGGGGAGAACCCCGCCGCACGCGCCCCGTTCCTGCGACCGGCGGCCGCAGCCGCGCTTCACCCCGCCCGGCCCAGCGCCTAGAACCCCCGCCGAAGAACGCCACTTGGGAGAACGTCTGTGCGGCAGGTCGACCACTTCGTGAACGGCGCGGCCCTGGCGGGGGCGCCAGAGTCGGACGGGGGCCGCTTCGCAGACATCTTCGACCCCAACACCGGCCGGGTGCAAGCCCGCGTGGCGCTGGCCAGCCGCGCCGAGGTCGATGCGGTGGTCGCGGTCGCGGCGGCCGCCCAGCCCGCCTGGGCCGCGGTCAACCCACAGCGCCGGGCGCGCGTCATGTTCGACTTCAAGCGGCTGGTGGAGCGCGAGATGCAGCCCCTGGCCGAGCTCCTCGCCTCCGAGCACGGCAAGGTGGTCGCCGACGCGAAGGGCGACGTGCAGCGCGGGCTGGAGGTGATCGAGTTCTGCTGCGGCATCCCCCACGCGCTGAAGGGCGAGTACACGGAGGGCGCGGGGCCGGGGATCGACGTCTACTCCATGCGCCAGCCGCTGGGCGTCGGCTGCGGCATCACCCCGTTCAACTTCCCCGCCATGATCCCGATGTGGATGTTCGGCGTGGCCATCGCCACCGGCAACACCTTCGTGCTCAAGCCCGCCGAGCGCGACCCGTCGGTGCCGGTGCGCCTGGCCGAGCTGATGATGGAGGCCGGGGCGCCCGCGGGCGTGCTCAACGTGGTGCACGGCGACAAGGAGGCGGTGGACGCGCTGCTGGACCACCCGGACATCAAGGCCGTCAGCTTCGTCGGCTCGTCCGACATCGCCCACTACGTGTATCGACGCGGGGCCGAGGCGGGCAAGCGCGTGCAGGCCATGGGCGGGGCCAAGAACCACGGCGTGGTGCTGCCCGACGCGGACATGGACCAGGTGGTGCGCGACCTCTCGGGCGCCGCCTTCGGCTCGGCGGGCGAGCGGTGCATGGCGCTGCCGGTGGTGGTGCCCGTGGGCCGCAAGACCGCCGACGAGCTGCGCGAACGCATGGTCGCCGAGATCGCCACCCTGCGCGTGGGCCACTCCACCGACCCGGAGGCGCACTACGGCCCCGTGGTCTCCGCCGCGCACAAGCAGCGCGTCGAGGACTACATCACCCTGGGCGCCGAGGAGGGGGCGGAGCTCGTCGTCGACGGCCGGGGCTTCTCCATGCAGGGCGGCGAGGAGGGCTTCTTCGTGGGACCCACCCTGTTCGACCACGTGAAACCAGAGATGCGGACCTACCAGGAGGAGATCTTCGGGCCCGTGCTGCAGATCGTCCGCGCCGAGAGCTTCGACGAGGCCGTGGCCCTGCCCTCGCAGCACCAGTACGGCAACGGCGTCGCCGTCTTCACGCAGAGCGGCCGCGCCGCCCGCGACTTCGCCGCTCGCGTGAACGTGGGCATGGTGGGGATCAACGTGCCGATCCCGGTGCCCGTCGCCTACCACACCTTCGGCGGCTGGAAGCGCTCGGCGTTCGGGGACACCAACCAGCACGGCATGGAGGGCGTGAAGTTTTGGACCAAGGTCAAGACCGTCACCGCCCGCTGGCCCGACACCGCGCTGGAGGGCCACGCGGACTCCAGCTTCGTCATCCCCACGATGGGGTGAGGGGGAGGAGGACATGATCCAAGCGCAGGAGCCTCCGGCCGTCATCGAGCCGGGCGCGCCGACCCTGGCCGTCAGGAAAATGGCCGCGGCCTACGCAGGATGCCCCGAGCTCGACCTCGGGTCCGTGCTGGCGGCGCCCGAGCCGTCCGAGGCCCGGCGCACGCACATGTGGGAGGCGATCTGGTCGCAGCGGGCGCGCGCCTCCGGCATGTGCCTGCTCGGCGCGGCCGACACGCTGGGCGGGGACGACGCCCCGCGGGCGCGGACGCTGGCGGCGCTGGGCGACGTCCGCCTCCGGTACGAGGACGCCCGCTGCGCGGAGGCCTCCAAGGACCGCCTGGGGCCGCTGGTCGGGTTCGAGAACGACCTGGAGCGCGAGGGGGGCGGGGCGGCGTTCCGCCCCCGCGCCGCATGGGTCGCCGCCGTGCGGACGGCGGCGTCCGATCCGGCGACCTACGCCTACACCGCCGTCAGCTTCGGCCTGGACCTCCTCCGGCTCTGCGGGTCGGGCGGCGTGCGCCCGGTGTCGGGCTGGCCGGCGCTGGCGGCGGCGGCGGGCGCCCAGGCGGTGGAGGCGGCGGCGAACGCGCCGCCCTCCGAGGTTCCCGCGCACTTGGCGTCCCCGGCCGGCCGGTGAGCGACCGGCGGACCCGGGAGGCCCGGAGGCCGAGGGCCTACGCGATCGTCGCGGCGGCGGCGTTCGCGGCGGCGGCGACCTCGCTGGGCTGGCTGTGGCTGGCGGGCGGGCGCTGACCGTCCCGGCCGGGGACGGTCAAGGGCGCGAGGCCTTCTCCTCCAGCCCCGACCGGCCGGTGCGCGCCTCCAGCCGATCGGCCACCGCGTCCGGCTCCACCCCCGCAGCCGCTAGCAGCGCCAGGAGGTGGTACAGCACGTCCGCCGCCTCCCCCGCCAGGGCGTCGCGGTCGCCCTGCACGGCGGCGATGGCGGCCTCCACCGCCTCCTCGCCGAGCTTCTTGGCGGCGCGGGCGGGGTTCGACAGGAGCTGGGCGGTGTAGGAGGAGGCCGGGTCGGCCCCTCGCCGCGCCTCCACCACGGCGGCCAGCGCCCGCAACGCGGCGGCGAGGCGGTCGGCGGACATCAGGCGACCTCGCGCACGGGCACGCCCGCCGCGGCCAGCGCACGCTTGGCGTCGGCCACGCTCAGCTCGCCGAAATGGAAGATCGAAGCCGCCAGCACCGCGTCGGCCCCCCCGTCGCGCACCGCCTCCACGAGGTGGCCGACGCCGCCCGCCCCGCCCGAGGCGATCACCGGAACGGGCACGGCGGCGGTGACGGCGCGCAGGAGGTCGAGGTCGTAGCCCGACCTCGCCCCGTCGCGGTCCATGGAGGTGAGCAGGATCTCCCCCGCCCCGTGCGCCACCGCGCGCGCGGCGTACTCCACGCCGTCGAGGCCGGTGGCGCGGCGGCCGCCGTGGGTGAACACCTCCCACCGGCCGGCGCCCGCGGCCTTCACGTCCACCGCCGCCACCACCGCCTGGCTGCCGAGCGCGTCGGCGCACTCGCTCAGGAGCTCGGGTCGCTCCACCGCGGCGGTGTTGATGCTCACCTTGTCCGCGCCTGCGCGAAGGAGGCGCCGGGCGTCGTCGGCCGAGCGCACGCCGCCGCCCACCGCCAGCGGCATGAAGCACACGTCGGCGGTGCGGGCGATCACGTCCAGGATGAGCCCGCGCCCGTCGGAGGAGGCGGTGATGTCGAGGAACATCAGCTCGTCCGCCCCCGCCGCGTCGTAGGCCTGCGCTTGCTCGACGGGGTCGCCCGCGTCGCGCAGCGAGACGAAGTTGACGCCCTTCACCACGCGCCCGTCGTGCACGTCCAGGCAGGGGATCACGCGCGTCCTGACCATCAGCGCGCCGCCGCCAGCGCCTCGGCCGGGCCCACCGCGCCGGTGTAGAGGCTCTTGCCGAGGACGGCGCCCGCGATCGCGCGGCCGGGCCAGGCGCGCAGCGCGTGCAGGTCGGCCACCGAGGCGATCCCGCCGGACGCGATCACGGGCGTCGCCACCGCGTCCGCCAGCTCGCCCGTGGCGGCGACGTTCACGCCCGACAGCGTCCCGTCGCGGCCGATGTCGGTGATGATCAGGGCGGCGACGCCCGCGTCCTCGAACCGCCGCGCCAGGTCGACGGCGGAGAGGGTGGAGGCCTCCACCCAGCCCGCCACGGCCACCGCGCCCTCCTTCACGTCCACCGCCACGGCGACGCGGCCGGGGTGGGCGCGGGCGAGGTCGCGCACGAGGGCGGGGTCGCGCACCGCGGCGGTGCCGAGGATCACGCGGGCGACGCCCGCCTCCAGCCACCGCTCGGCCCCCGCCCGGTCGCGCACGCCGCCGCCCAGCTGCACGGGGACGTCGGTGGCGGCGAGGATGGCGGCCACGGCCTCGCCGTTCACCGCCCGGCCCTCGATGGCGCCGTCCAGGTCGACCACGTGCAACTGGGTGAACCCCTGGTCGCGGAAGCGCCGGGCCTGGTCGGCGGGGCTGTCGTTGTAGACGGTGGCGGCGTCCATCTCGCCCTTGAGCAGGCGCACGCAGCGGCCGCCCTTCAGGTCGATGGCGGGATACAGGGTGAGGGCCGTCACGGACGCCACGCCAGGAAGCGCCCGATCAGCTCCAGCCCTGCGGCCTGGCTCTTCTCCGGGTGGAACTGCACGCCCGCCACGTTGCCGCGCGCCACGGCCGCGGCGAAGCGTCCGCCGTGGTCGACCGTGGCGACGACGTCGGCCGGGTCGTCGGCGTGCAGGGCGTAGCTGTGGGTGAAGTAGAGGTCGCGGCCGTCCTCCACCAGCGGATGCGGAGCGGTGGCGTCGACGCGGTTCCAGCCCATGTGCGGGGTCTTGGCGTGCGGGTCGTCGGGGGCGAGCGCGCGGACCTCGCCCGGCACCCAGCCGAGGCCGGGATGGTCGCCGAACTCCCGCCCGCGATCGGCGAGGAGCTGCATGCCCACGCACACGCCCAGGAACGGGGCGCCGCGCACCCGCACCGCTTCTGTCATGGCCTCGCGCAAGCCGGGGCGGGCGTCCAGCGCCGCCATGCAGGCGCGGAAGGCGCCGACGCCGGGCAGCACGACGCGATCGGCGGAGGCCACGGTGTCCGGGTCGGCGGTGACGACCACCTGCGCCTCGACGCCCGAGCGGCGGGCGGCCTCCACCAGCGCCTTCTCGGCGGAGCGGATGTTGCCCGAGCCGTAGTCGATCAGCGCGACCGTCTGCGTCAAAGCACGCCCTTGGTGGACACCGCTTCGCCACCGGACTTGGGATCGGGCTCCACGGCGGTGCGGAGCGCGCGGGCCAGGGCCTTGAAGCCGGACTCGGCGATGTGGTGGCTGTTGGCGCCGTAGAGCGTCTCCAAGTGCACGCACGCGCCGCCGTTGGTGGCGAAGGCGTGGTGGAACTCGCGGAACAGCTCGGTGTCGAAGGTCCCGATCTTCGGCGTGGAGAAGGCGACGCGCCAGATCAGGTAGGGGCGGTTGGAGAGGTCCACCGCGCAGCGCGTCAGCGTCTCGTCCATGGGCACGTAGGCGTGGCCGAAGCGGCGCACGCCGCGGAAGCCGTCGCACGCCTGGCGGAAGGCCTGGCCCAGCGCGATGCCCACGTCCTCCACCGTGTGGTGGTCGTCGATGTGCAGGTCGCCGTCGCAGGAGGCCTGGAGGTCGAAGCCCGCGTGCTTGGCGAAGCCGTCCAGCATGTGGTCGAAGAAGCCCACGCCGGTGGCGCAGGTCGCCGTCCCCGTCCCGTCCAGGTCCAGGCGCACGCGGATCCGCGTCTCCCTGGTCTCGCGCGCGACCTCGCCGACACGGGGCATGGCGGCGTCCCTCAGAGCAGGCCGGCGGCGCGCGCCAGCGGTTCGAGCGGGGTCTGCGGGCGGGGGCCGAAGTGGGCGATCACCTCCGCCGCCGCGAGGTGGCCCAGGCGCGCGCAAGTCTCGGGCGACAGCTCGCGCGCCAGGCCCAGGAGGAAGCCCGCGGCGTACTGGTCGCCCGCGCCGGTGGTGTCGACCACCGCGGTCACGGGGTCGGCGGCCACCGTGAACCGCTGCTCGCGCCGCAGCACCACCGACCCCTCCGCACCGAGCGTCACGGCGGCCAGCGGCACGGCGGCGGCGGTGCGGAGGAGCGCCTCCTCGCGGTCGGCGGTCTCCCACAGCGCCATGACCTCGGCCTCGTTGGCCAGGAGGATGTCGATGCGCGGCAGGAACTTGAGCAGCGCCTCGCGGTGGCGCTCCACCACGAAGGCGTCGGACAGGGTCAGCGCCGTGCGGCCGCCGCCCACCCGCGCCGCGTCGGCCGACATCTCGAAGGCGCGCCGGGCGGGCTCGGGGTCGAACAGGTACCCCTCCAGGTAGACGATGACCGCGTCCTCGATCACCGCGGTGTCGACGTCCTGCGGGGTGAGCGCGCTGGCGGCCCCCAGGAAGGTGGACATGGTGCGCTGGCCGTCGGGGGTGACGTTCACGAGGCACCGCCCGGTGAGCTCGCCCGCGCCAACGGCGGGGTGGAAGGTCACGCCGCCCGCGGCGATCTCGCGGGTGAACACGGCGCCCAGCGCGTCGTCTCCCACCTTGCCCACGTAGGCCGCCCGGCCGCCCAGCGAGGCCACCCCCGCCACCGTGTTGGCCGCCGAGCCGCCGGAGGCCTCCACGCCCCCGCCCATGCGGCCGTAAAGCGCCGTGGCGCGGGCGTCGTCGATCAGGCCCATGGAGCCCTTCACCAGGCCCTCGGCGGTCAGGAAGGCGTCGTCGGCGGGGGCGAGCACGTCGACGATGGCGTTGCCGACGGCGGCGACGTCGTAGGTGGGCATGGGCGCATCCAGGTTCGCCCGCGTCGTAAGGCGTCGGCGCGTCCGCGGCAACGCCGGGCCGCTTGCGACGACCCCGTCCGGCCGGTAGCGGGGCGCCATGGCGCAGCCCCTCGTCGCGATCCTGGTCCCCGACCCCGGCTACACGGTCTCGGCGGACCGATGGGCCGCGAACCTGGACGGGTATGCGCAGGTGCTCGCCCACGCCGGCGCGCGCGTCGTGGCGCAGCCCTGGACGGCCGGGCCGCACCCCGACGCCGATGGGCACGCCGCGCTCCTGGCCTGGGGCTACCACCGCCGGGAGGCGCGCTGGCGGGAGACGCTCGCGGCGTGGCCCGCCGACCGGCCGCTGGTGAACGCGCCGAGGCTTCTGGCCTGGAACACGCGCAAGACCTATCTCCTCGAGCTGGAGCGCGCGGGCGTGGCCGTCGTCCCCACCCTGTTCGCCGACCTGGGCGACGCGGCGGCGCTGGCGGCGGCGCGGGAGCGCTTCGGCCGCGACGCCGCGCTCGTGCTGAAGCCGCAGACCTCCGCGGGCGGGCACGCCACCGTCCGCGTGGCGCCCGGGGAGGCGGCGGAGCTGGATGCGCCCGCCATGATCCAGCCCTTCCTGCCGGCGGTGGGCGGCGAGGGCGAGCTGTCCGTCTTCGTGTTCGGCCGCGTCCCCGCCCATGCGGTGGCCAAGGTGGCCGCGCCCGGCGAGTTCCGCATCCAGCCGCAGTACGGCGGGCGGCTGGCCCGGATCACGCCGCCGGCCGAGGCGCTGGCCCTCGCCGCGGCCGCTTGCGCCGCCCTGCCGGAACCCGCGGCCTATGCGCGGGTGGACATGGTGCGGGACGGAGCGGGGGTTCTGCGTCTGATGGAGCTGGAGGCGATCGAGCCCGACCTGTACCTCGCGCAGATGGACGACGGAGGGGCGGCGTTCGCGCAGGCGGTGCTGGCGGGGGTGTGAGACCCGTCCCGCAGCGCCCGCCGCTCCTGTCATCCCGGCCGCAGCGAAGCGGAGAGCCGGGACCCAGGGTGACGGGCGTGCGCGAGGTCATGAGTCCCGGGTCGGCTTCGCCGCCCGGGATGACAGGAGCGAGAAGGCCGGCCCTCAGCTCGCGTCGTCGAACTCACGCTCGTGCACCTCGGCGTGGCCGTAGGGGTCGGGGTGGATCAGCACGTCGGCCGACGGGAAGGCGGCCAGGATGCGGCGCTCGGCGGCGGCGATCACGCCGTGCGCCTCCTTGAGCGACTGCTCGGGCGCGAGGTCCATGTGCATCTGCACGTGGAGGAAGGGGCCGGAGGCGCGGGTGCGCACCTGGTGGACGCCGCGGATGCGCGGGTCGTCCAGCGCCAGCTGCAGGATGTGCTCGCGCTCGTCGTCGGCCAGCTCGCGGTCCATGATCTCGCGGCTGGCGGTGCGGAACACGCGCACCGCGCCCCCACGAGCCACACGGCCACCACGCCGCCCGCCAGCGCGTCCCACCGCGGGTCGCCCGTCACCCGCGCCAGCGCCAGGCCGACCAGGGCGGCGAGGTTGGACAGGAGGTCGGCGGCGTAGTGCGCCCGGTCGCCCGCCACCGCCACCGAGCGCGTGCGCCGCACCACCCAGCCCTGCAGCGTGAGGAGCGCGGCGGTCACGGCGATGGCGGCGACCATGGTCCACACGCCCGCCACTTCTGCGCGCAGGGACAGCGGATGATGCAGCCGCTCCACCGCCTCGCGCCCGATCAGGGCGGCCGAGGCGATGACGAGGCCCGCCTGCAGGAGGCTGGCGAAGGCCTCCGCCTTGCCGTGGCCGAAGCGGTGCTCGGCGTCGGGCGGGGCCACGGCGTAGCGCACCGCCCAGAAGGCTCCGAGCGCGGCCACGAGGTCCAGCGCGCTGTCGGCCGCCGACGCCAGCAGCGAGGTGGAGCCGCTGCCGGCCCACACCGCCGTCTTCACCGCCGTCAGCGTCAGGGCGACGGCCACCGACAGGGTGGTGGCGAGCGCCGTCAGCCGCGCGCGCAGCAACGGCCCGGCGGGCTTGGTAAAGTCGATCCCGGCGATCCGCCCTTCGATCAGGCGCACGATCACCACCCCGTTCGTGAAATCCTGCGCCGGAATGGCGATCGTGTAGAGCGCCACCTCGCTCTTGCGATAGGCCGCGGCCAGCGCGGCGGCGAGTTCGGCCCGCGTCTGCCGCGCGGCCTTG
>CAXSHO010000122.1:9198-9483 GCA_964237305.1 uncultured Caulobacteraceae bacterium | reverse complement strand
TGCGCTACGCCCCCGACGTGGCGGCGCGCTTCGGCGTCTTCCCCGCGGAGGCGGCCCGGCTGGAGGCGGAGGAGGCGCAGCTGGAGACCGGCCACGACCCCGAGCACGACGAGGACGTGGACGAGGCCGCCTAGCCTCCCCGCCCCCGCACGGCGTCCAGGTAGGATCGCCCGATCCTGACGGCGCCTCCGTCGAGGAGCACCGCCGACCAGACGCCCAGGCCTTCGTGGCGCAACGACGCGATCTGGTCGCGCCTCACGAGCGTGGAGCGGTGGAGGCGGAGGA
>CAXSHO010000122.1:2878-9188 GCA_964237305.1 uncultured Caulobacteraceae bacterium | reverse complement strand
CACCCAGGCGCTGATGCGCGCCCGGCTCTCGATCTCGCGGCCATGCCGGTCCGGAACGTTGCAATGGGTAACGAAGACGACGGGGCGGGGCAGGCGCGCCGCGAAGCGGTCCATGGTGGTCCGCAGCAGGTGCGTGCGCCCGCCCAGTGTTATCCGGACGTAGTCGCGCTCCGCGTCCACCCGGACGACGTCGAGGAGGTCGGCGCGGACGAGATCGGACAGGTGGGGCAGCCAGATGTGCCGCTCCTGCGGCTGCGGGGGGCCGGCGCGCGCGCGCACCCGGGCGATCGCCTGGGAGAAGCGCTCGGGAGCCACCGGCTTCAAGAGGTAGTCGACGGCCGCCACGTCGAACGCCGCGGCGGCGAAGCGGCTGTAGGCGGTGGTGAACACCACCCAGGGCCCCGCGCCCGACTCCGCCAGATGCGCGGCCACGGCCATCCCGTCCAGCCCGGGCATGGCCACGTCTAGCAGCACGAGGCCGGGCTTGAGCGCGGCGACCTGCTCCAGAGCGGCCAGGCCGTCGGCGGCCTCGCCGGCCACCTCCAGGCGCGCCTCCACGCAGAGCAGCCGCAGGAGGTCGCGCGCCGGCGCCTCGTCGTCGACGATCACGACCCGCAGGACGTCAGGCACGGGCGGCCGCGCCGAGCACGGGCACGCAGATCTCGCTGACCCACCCGCCCCCGTCCGGCTCCGACCGGAGGCTTGCCGCCACCCCGAAGCGCGTCGCCAGGCGGGCGCGCACGTTGGCGAGACCCACGCCCGTGGAGGTGGCGAGGGGCGCGTCGGCGGCGGCGGGCGCGCTGTTGCGCACCGCGATCAGCACGCGGTCCGCCTCCCTGCGCGCGGTGATGCGGATGCCCACGGGCGCCACGCTGCGCGCGAGCCCGTGCTTGATCGCGTTCTCCACCAGCGGCTGCAGCAGGAGCGCGGGCAGGCGCACCTGCGCCCCCGGCGGCTCGCCGTCGATGCGCACGTCCAGCCGGTCGCCGAAGCGCGCGCGCTCCACCGCGAGATACAGGCGCTGCAGCTCCAGCTCGTCGGCGAGCGGGATGTCCGCCGCGGGGTCGAGCTCCAGGCCCGCGCGGAAGAAGGCGGCGAGGTCGGTGATCATGGCGGTGGCCGCCTCCGTGCGCCGCAGCGCCACGAGCGAGGTCAGGGCGTTAAGCGCGTTGAACAGGAAATGCGGGTCCACCTGCAGCCGCAGCATGGCCAGGCGAGCGTCCTGCGCCTCCGTCTGCGCCTGGCCGGCCAGCCGCTCCGCCCGCCGCACGTCGGCCACGTGCGTCAGCGCCAGGTGATAGGCGCCCCAGGCCCCGAAGAAGAAGCTCCAGGTGACCACGCCGTCGCCGATGGCGGTGACGACCACGGCGCGCAGGCCCCAGCGCGCGACGTCCGCGGCCACCGACGGCACGGGCAGCCAGGCGTAGAACACCAGCGTGTTCAGCACGGCGAAGGCCGAAGCGGCCGCCGCGCACAGGGTGAAGGTCGCCGCCGCGCGCCCGGGAAGGCGCGAGAGCGCCAGCCGCGACAGGGTGCGATGCACGATCCATCCAAGCGCCAGGCCCACCAGCGCCACGCCGAGCCGCCGCGCCAGCATGCCCCCCTGGTCCGGCCAGGCCATCACCGCCGCCCGCCCCGTCACCAGCGCGAGCCAGACGGCCCAGAAACCCAGCAGCGAGAGCCACGCGGTGCGGTCGCTCACCAGGCCGGGCGTCGCGGAGGTCGGGGGCGGAGTAGCCATGGGGCGAGACTAGCAGACCCGGGCGCCGCCGCGACGGGCGGGCGCGACGCCCGTCGCAGGCCGACGACGCTCGTCGACGAGGGCGAGATGGCGGCCGGGGACACCGGCATCGTCTGTCTGTCCGGCGCTTCCGCCGCCTTGGAGACCGTCATGAAGACCCAGATCGCCGCCCTCGCCGCCCTCGTGCTGCTTCCCGCCGCCGCCTCGGCCGCCGTGTCCGGCGCTCCGCTGGAGGGCGCCTGGACGGTGGACCTGCGGCCCACGCCCGATGCGGCCGCCTATCTGAAGCCCATGGCGCTGACGATCGCGCCCGACGGCAAGATCACCGGCGAGTTCTACGAGCACGCCATCGAGAACGGCCGCGCCATCGCCACCAACGGCCGCCCCTGCTTCGCCTTCAGGACCTCGGACGCGTCGGGGCCCTACCAGACGTCGGGCTGCCGCGTGGGCGACCACATCGAGGGCCAGACGTGGTCGGAAGGTCGCCGCTTCCTGCTCACCTGGACCGCCAAGCGCTGAGCGGACGCATAAACGGGGGGCGCCCGCGGCCCGGGCGCTCCGCGTCTACAGCTTACGCCGCGCGGAGTTCGCGGGCCGCGGCGGCGGCGCGCTCCATGGCCGAGGCGCGGGCGTCCGGACCGCCGGCCAGCCCGTCGACCGACACCGTCTCGATGTCGGTGACGCCGAGTTCGCCGAGGATGCTCGAGTCCAAGTGCAGCTTCATGGTGCGCCCCTCGGGTGTGGGTTCGTGGCCGGTGTCAGGTACGACGCCTTCGCCTCACCGCAAGGAGCAGCACCTGTGTGAACGGTCGCGTGCCGGCCGTGGTGGTCCGCGGCTCGGCCGGCGTCTGCTGCCGCAAACTGTCAGCTGGCCCGCCGTACATCTCTCCGCCTCGACCACACCAAGAAGGCGCAGCGACATGACCGTCACGACCACCCCCCACCTGAACTTCCGCGGCGACGCCCGGCAGGCCCTGGCTTTCTACCAGGGCGTGTTCGGCGGCGACCTGGCCGTGGTCACCTATCGGGACGCCCACGCCGTCCAGGATCCCGCGGAGGCCGAGCATGTCATATGGGGGCAGGTGACTTCCCCCGAGGGGTTCCGCGTCATGGCCTACGACGTGCCCGGCCGCCTGCCCTGGAGCCCGGGCGAGATCCCGTTCTTCGTCTCCGTCCGCGGCGGCGACGTCGGGGAGATCACTCGGCTGTGGGAGAAGCTCTCCGAGGGCGCCGCGGTGGTGCAGCCGCTGGCTCCCGCGGGGTGGGCGCCGCTTTACGGCATGCTGAAGGACCGCTTCGGCGTCACCTGGGTGCTGGACGTGGCGGCCGCGTACGCCGGCTGACCTTTGCCGCAGGAGGCCGCAGGTCGCCGCGCCCGTCCCGCTGGTGGGGCGCGGCGCGGCGACGCTCAGCGCCGGCCCCCGCGGTCAGCTCCTCGACGGGGCGGCTGCCAGCGGGCCCTCGGCGCAGCTCGAGTGACGCGCCCGCCACAGGTCTGTGACGGTCCTGCCAATGCGTCGCCGACTGGCGCTCGAACCCGAAGACCGCAACCTTGCGACTGTGTCGCAATCGCTGTAAGCCGCTCCGTCTTCGGGTGAGGGGTGTCGGACGTGAGGGTGGAATTGATCGTGACGGGCCTGGCGGCTTTGGCGTCAGGCGCCGCCGCCCAGGCGCCGCCGCTCACCGCAGCCGTCGAGCCCGCCGAGGTGGTGGTCACCGCGCCGCGGTACGTGCCCGAGGGCAGCCGGACGGCGACGAAGACGGACGCGCCGCTGATCGAGACGCCGCAGTCGGTCTCGGTGGTCACCCGCGACGAGATCGACCTCCTGAACTTCATCGACGTGCAACAGGCGGTGCGCTACTCCGCAGGGGTCGTCGGCGAGAACTACGGGCCCGACCTGCGCTTCGATTTCCTGACGGTGCGCGGCTTCATCCCGGTGCAGTACGTCGACGGGCTGCAGGCCCCCGTCAGCGCCACCATCAGCAACATCGGCGTGGACCTCTACGGCTTCCAGTCGGTGGACATCCTGAAAGGTCCCGCGGCGGTGCTTTACGGCTCCTCGCCGCCGGGGGGCGTCTACAACCTGGTCAGCCGCCGGCCGGACAAGGCGTTCGGCGGGGAGATCCAGGCCAAGTACGGCGACGACGACTTCAAGCAGGTGGCCGGCACCGTCACCGGAACCGTGCGGCCCGGCGTCTCCGCCCGCTTCACCGCCCTCTACCGCGACCGCGACAGCCAGACGGACTTCGTCAGCGCGGACCGCCTGTACCTCGCCCCCGCGGTGACGGTCGAGCTCGGCCCGCGCACGACGCTGACCGCGCTGGGCTTCTACCAGCACGACCGTGTGGATGGGGACACCAACGGCTTCTTGCCCGTGCTGGGCGTGCTCCAGCGCAACCCGGTCGGCCGTGTGCCGCGCAGCATCAACCTCGGTGAACCGGGGTATAACTACTACAACCGCGACGAGTTCTCGATCGGCTACGAGCTGACGCACCGGCTGAGCGACCAGGTGACGCTCACGCAGAACCTGCGCTACGGGAACTACGACGAGAACCAGCGCGTGATCTACGCAGGCGGGCTGGGCGCGGACAACCGCACGGTGACGCGCTTCAACTTCCCCGACAAGGACTGGGCGAGGCAGCTCGCGGTGGACACTCGCGCCGAAGGGCGGTTCACGACCGGCCCCGTGCGCCACGACCTGCTGCTGGGCGCGGACTACCGCAACTATCGTGAGCAGGCGGCCTTCGGCTTCGGCTTCGCCTCAAGCATCGACCTCTTCACGCCGGTGTACGGTGCGGCGCCGATCGTCACGCCCAAGATCGACACCGTCTACTCCAACCAGCGGCTGGAGCAGACCGGCCTGTACCTGCAGGACCAGGCGCACCTCGGCGGCTTCGTCCTGACCGCCACCGGACGGCGCGACTGGACCACCACCACGAGCTACGGGGCGGCCGCGCCCACCTCGCAGGGCCAGGACCACTTCAGCTATCGCGTGGGCGGCGCCTACGTGTTCCCCGCCGGGATCGCGCCGTACGTCAGCTACGCCACGTCCTTCCAGCCGCAGGTCGGGGCGGACCGCACGGGCCGCGCCTTCAGCCCGAGCGAGGGCGACCAGGTGGAGGGCGGCGTCAAGTACGACGGGCGCGGCCTGGGTCCGGACGTCCGGCTGCTGGCCACCGCCGCCGCCTACGAGCTGCGCCAGACCAACGTGGTGACGCCCGACCCGGCCGACAGCCTGTTCAACGTCCAGACGGGCGAGGCGCGCGTGCGCGGCGTGGAGCTGGAGCTGGTCACGCGCCTCCGCGACGCCCTCAGCATCAACGTCAGCTACACCTACGCCGACGCGGAGGTCACGCGCAGCAACGTGGCGGGCCAGGTGGGCGCGCGCCTCTTCGGCCAGCCCCGGCACAAGGCGTCGCTCTTCGCCGACTACACGGTGCGGGCGGGCCCCGCCGCGGGCCTCGGCTTCGGCGCGGGCGTGCGCTACGTCGGTAACAGCCCGGGCTCCCTCCCCGGCCCGTTCAACCCCATCGTCTACGAAACGGGCGAGGCGACGCTGGCCGACGCGGTGGTGCGCTATGGTCGGGACGGCTGGCGGCTGGCGGTCAACGTCGGCAACCTCCTGGACAAGCGCTACGCCGGGCGGTGCACGGGACCCGTCGGCTGCTTCTTCGCGCAGGGGCGGCAGACGATCGCCACCCTGACGCGCGCCTTCTGAGGCGGGGCGCGTGGCGGACCGGATGCGGCGCGGGCGCCGGCGGTGAGCGCGGGCTCTCTGCGGGCCTGGCGCGCCGTGCACACGTGGACGAGCGTCGTCTGCACCGTGTTCCTGCTGGTGCTGTGCCTGACCGGCCTGCCCCTGGTCTACCGCCACGAGATCGACCGGCTGCTCAGGCCCGAGCCTCCCTACCCCGCCGCACCGGCGGGCGCGCGGGCCGACCTGGGCGCCGTCGCGGCCAAGGCGCAGGCCGCCTACCCCCGCGACGCCGTCCGCACCGTGTTCCTGGACGACGACGCCCCGCAGGTGGGGGTGGTGATGACCCCCACGGTGGACGGGCCGTTCCAGCCCTTCCACCGCCTGTATTTCGACGCCCGCACCGGCGCCCCGCGCGTGGACGAGGCGAGGGACCGTCCGGGCGTCGACGTGACGGCCACGCTCCTGCGCCTGCACGCCGACCTGTTCGCCGGACCGCCGGGGGAGGTGTTCCTGGCCGTCATGGGCCTCGTGTTCGCGGCCTCGCTGGTGTCGGGCGCGGTCCTCTACGCGCCGTTCCTGCGCAGGCTGCCCTTCGGCGCGGTGCGCAGGGGCGGCTCCGGACGGCTGGCCTGGCTGGACCTGCACAACCTCCTCGGCGTCACGGCGCTGGTGTGGATGCTGGTGGTGGGCGCCACCGGAGCGCTCAACGGGCTGGCGACGCCCCTGTTCGGCCTCTGGCAGGCGACGGACGTGGCCCGCGCGCTGCGCGCCGAGCCCTTGCACCTCGTCGCCCACGCGCTGCTCTACGGCACCCTCGCGGTGCTGCTCGCCGCGCGGTGGTTTCCCGCCAACGCGCTCGACGCGCCGCGCG
>CAXSHO010000122.1:0-2868 GCA_964237305.1 uncultured Caulobacteraceae bacterium | reverse complement strand
AGCAGGGCCGGGCGACGGTGCGGCCGACGGCCGACCTCCAGGCGGCGGTGCGGTCGGCCGAAGCCGCCGCGCCGGGCGGCAGGCTGGACTTCCTGTATCTCCCCTCCAGGTTCGCCTCCAGCCCGGGGCATTACGTCGTCTGGCTCAAGGGCGACCGAACGCTGACCTCGCGCCTGCTCACGCCCGTCCTGGTCGACGCCGTCACCGGGCGGGTGACCCTGGTGGCGCGCATGCCCTGGTACCTGCGGGCGGTGGAGGTGTCGCGCCCGCTGCACTTCGGCGACTACGGCGGCCCGGTGCTCAAGCTCCTCTGGGCGGTGCTGGACGTGATGACGATCGCGGTGCTCCTCTCCGGCCTGCGGCTGTGGTTCGCCGGGCGTCGCCGGACGTCGCACACGCCTGCGTCGCCGCAGGCGGCCCCGCGATCGCCGTCGTGAGGCGGCTGCGGCGCGTCTGGGCCGCGCCCGCGGCCGTCGCCGCCGCGTCGGCCGGCGGCCTCGCCGCCGCGCTCCTGCTGGAGGGCGCCCCGGCGAGGCTGGCCGCCTGCCTCGCGCTGTCGGCTCCGGTGGCGGCCGCCGGGTGGCGGATCGCGGCCGCGTTCCCGCTGCGGGTCACGCGACGACGGCGCGGCGGCCCCGAGCCGCGGGCGCGCGCTCCGCGCTGAAGCGTCAGCCCGCCAGGGCGGCGGCCACGGCGGCCACCTCGTCGAACACCACCCACTCCTCCACGATCCGGCCCTCGGCGAAGCGGTGGTGGCTGATGCCGGGCACCGACACCATCCGGCCCTCCGGCAGGCCGGATCCCAGGTAGCCGCCGCGTCGGGTGGATCCGGTGAGGCGCCAGCGCACGGCCGCGATCACGCCGTCCGTCTCGTCCGACCAGCACACGTGCTCCACCTCCATCACCGCGTCGGGCAGGGAGGCCATGACCTCGATCATCAGCGAGCCGAGGTTGCGCGGCCCCTCCGCCGTGCGGTTGCCCGGCCAGTGCGACACCGCCTCCGGGGCGTAGAGCTCCGGAAGCCGGTCCAGCCGGCGGCGCGTCCACAGGTCGTGGTAGGCGCCGCGCGCCCACCCCTCCGCCGTGTCGCGCCCGCCGGCGTAGGGGGCCGGCGGGGCCTGGCCCGTGAGGCGCGTGACTGGCGAGGTGACGTAGCTCTCCGCGCGCGGCTCGGCGGCCACCAGGGCGGCGGCGGCGTCGACGGACAACCCCAGCGCGCGCACCACCGCACCCTCGTCGCTCACCAGCCACTCGGTGTGGATGCGGTTGTGGCGGCTGATGCAGTCCGCGGCGAAGCGCCGGCCGACCGTGAGACCCGTGGCCGCGCCCCACCGCGACGCGCCCTGGTTCACCAGCCGCGTCCAGCCCAGGTGGCTGGTGTAGAAGCCAGCCGCCTCGTCCCCGCTCCAGGCGACGTCGAGGTAGTGGGCCTCCTGCTCGGAGAACGCGGCCATGGTGGCGACGGTGGCGGCCATCACCTGCTCCACCGAGCGCACCACGCCGTAGGGGGAGTAGACGGTGCAGCCGGCGTCGTAGGTGTCGTAGATCCGGCCCAGCGCCCGGTCCGTCCAGATCTCCTCCGTGATGCGCACGATGTAGTCGACGATGTCGACGAAGCCGTCCTCGAAGCCCGCCATGGGCTGGGTGCGCCCGCCCACCGGCCGCAGCAGGGCCGCGCGATCCACCTGCCGCACCCGGGTGACGCCCGGGCGGGGCGGCGTGGCGAAGGGGGCTCCCGACCCGGCTCCGCCGCTCACTGCGCGGTCCATCCGCCGTCGGCCAGGAGCGCCGCACCCGTGATGAGGGAGGCGGCGGGGGAGAGCAGGAACACCGCGGCGGCGGCCACCTCCTCCGGCGTGCCCGTGCGGCCCAGCGGGATGCGGTCCAGCACGAAGCGGCCGAACTCCGGATCGGCGAGCATGGGGGCGGTCATGGGCGTCTCCACGAAGGTCGGGCCGAGGCTGTTCACGCGCACGGCGGAGGGGGCGAGCTCCACGGCCATGGCCTTGGTCAGCCCCTCCAGCGCGTGCTTGGTCATGCAGTAGACGGTGCGGCCGGGCGAGCCCACGTGGCCCATCTGGCTGGACATGTGGACGATGGCCCCGCCCCGCCCGCCGCGCACCATGGCGCGGGCGGCGCTGCGGGCCACGCGAAACGCGGCGCGGACGTTCAGGTGGAGCAGGTGGTCCAGCGTGGCGTCGTCCACCTCCAGGAACGGCTGCGGCCGGTTGCCGCCGACGTTGTTGAGGAGGCCGTACAGGTCGTCCAACGCCTCCACCCGCGCCAGGAAGGCGTCGTCCGTGACGTCGGCGGCCCAGGTCTCCACGGGGGCGGGCGCCCCGGCGGCGAGGGCGTGCAGGTCGGCCTCCGTGCGCGCCACGGCGATCACGCGCGCGCCGGCCGCCGCCAGGGCCAGGGCGGTGGCGCGGCCCAGCCCCCGCCCCGCGCCCGTGACCAGCACGCGCCGTCCCTCAAACCCGCCGACCTGCGTTGCATTCGAATGCATGGGGCCTAGAGTGCCGTGTCTCCGACACCTCCGGCAAGCCTTCGAGCCTCGATCTTGAGCGATTCCGCCACCGTCGTCCTCGCGCCCGGCCTCCTCTGCGACGTCCGGCTCTGGGGGCCGGTGCGCGCCCGTCTTTCGGCGCGGACGGTGGAGGTGGACTTCGCCGGGGCGGGCTCCCTGCCCGAGATGGCCGACCTCGTGGCCGAGGCCGCGCCGCCGGGGGCCGTGCTGGCGGGCTTCTCCATGGGCGGCATGGCGGCGCTCCTGGCCGCCTCGCGCGACCCGGGGCGCTACCGGGCGTTGGTGGTGCTGAACACCCATGCGGAGACCGACACGCCGGAGCGCGCGGAGGTGCGGCTCGG
>CAXSHO010000121.1:4797-9737 GCA_964237305.1 uncultured Caulobacteraceae bacterium | reverse complement strand
TCCTTGGGGCCGCCGCCGCCTGAACGACCGCCGCCGCCGCCGCCGCGCCCGCCCGATCCGCCGCCGGAGCCGTAGTCGTCGCCGCCGCGCTGGAAGCCGCGACCGCCGCCGCCGCCGCCGCCGTAGGAGCCCTCGTCCGCGTCGGAGCCCGCGCGGCCGCCCAGCATGGTCAGCTGGCCGTTGAAGCGCTGGATCACGATCTCCGTCGAGTATTTCTCCGCACCGTCCTTGTCCGTGTACTTGCGCGTCTGCAGGGCGCCCTCGATGTAGACGGACGATCCCTTCTTCACGTACTGCTCGACGACCTTGACGATGTTGTCGTTGAAGATGACGACCGAGTGCCACTCGGTCTTCTCCTTGCGCTCGCCGGAGGTCTTGTCGCGCCACGTCTCGGTGGTGGCCAGCCGCAGGTTGGCCACGCGGTCGCCGGAGCCCAGCGTGCGGACCTCCGGGTCGCGGCCCAGGTTGCCGATCAGGATGACCTTGTTGACGCTGCCGGCCATGCCGTCCTCGCTCCAGATGTTCCGTTAACGTTCTAGGCGGCCGCGGGGCCGGAGTCGATCACTGCGCCGGCATGGCGCCGGGGATGGCCAGCCGGTTGTCGCCCGTGCGCACCAGGGCCACGTAGCGGATGCCGGTGAGCGTGCGCGCGGAGGTGACGCCCGAGCGGTCCAGCCACAGGAAGTTGGTCTGGTAGGCGCCCATGATGTCCATGTGGCTGCCGCCCAGCCGCAGGAACTGCTGGCGCAGGCCCTCCAGCCGCGCCGCGCAGGTCTCCAGGTTGGGGATGTCGCGCACCACCACGTTGAACTTCAGCTTGCCCGCCCCGTCCTGCACCGCGTGGTAGCAGACGCCCGTGTCTCCCGGGGGCGTCACGCTCGAGTTGCAGCCGGCGAGCGCGAACGCGACGGCGATGGCGGCGGCGGGCTTCCACATGGCGGAGACTGTAGCCCGCCCCCGCCTCAGCCGTCGAGCGCGCAGGCCTGCGCGTCCTGGCGGATCAGGGGGGTGAAGTCGCGGTTGTCGGGCGACACCTCCACGCGCCCGGGCACCAGCCGCAGCGTGCGCGTGCCGACCCGGCCGTACAGCGCCTCGCCCGGCCTGACGCAGCGGCCCTCGAACAGCACCCGGGCGCACGCCCTGGGCGACAGGCCGACGGCCACGCCGCGCCAGCCGGACGCGCCGTAGCGCAGGCAGTCGGCCCCCGCGGGGAAGGGGGCGCGCGCCTCGGCCGTCCCGGCCGGCGCCTCCGCGGCGGCGGGGGCGGGCTCCGCCGGCTCGGCGGCCTGGGCCTCCGGCAGAGGCGCCAGCGCGGCCGCCCCGTCCTCGGCGGCGGCGACCTGGCCGGCGGAGTCCACGCCCACGTCCATGCGTCCGGGGTCCACCCCGTTGCGCGCGGCGCACTCGGCGACGGACAGCTCGCCCACGAAGCGGCCGGCGGCGAAGCAGCGCAGCCTGGCGCTCGGGTCCAGCTTGCCGCCGCCGGTCTCGCCCATGCGCACGGTGAGCGCGGCGTGCGGCGCCCCCTGCTCGGCCAGGCCGTGCTCGACGCGGCGGTGGCCGAAGAGGAAGCCGGCGACGAGCACCAGCGCGAGCGCGAGCGCCCCCCCGCTCACCACCAGCACCACCCTGCGGTCGCTGAAGACGTTCATGCGCCAGCGGTTAGGCGGCGGGGCGTTCGCTGGCAAGGCGGGCGGCGACGGCCGCGGGGCGAGGCGGGCGCGGTCAGGCCGTCCCGGTCAGGCGGGCCAGGGCGAGCTGGTAGTTGGCGATCCTGGCCTGGAGCGCGGGGGGGACCGTCCCGCCCGTCTTGCCCGGAGTCGCGGGCTTGGCGGCCGCCGACAGGTCGGCGTAGGCCTGCCGCACCGTCCCCACCGCCGAGGAGACGCGCACCGCCGCCGCCTTGGCCCCGGCCGCCGTGGAGAGGTCGAAGGCGCCGCCGAGGTTCAGCGCGTAGGGCCTGGCCGTCCCCGTGGCCTTGTCGGCGGTGGTCTTCACGAGCCCCTCCGCCAAGCCGAGCGCCTTGAGCGCGTCGGCGCCCGCCGCCCCGGGGGTGAGCGTGATGCGCGCCGTCCCGTTGGCGGCGGCGACCTGCAGCTGGTCGAAGCCGCCCGTCCTGGTGACGCTCGCCGCGGCGCGGAAATCGGTGGCGCGGTTGATCTTCAACGCCAGGCTGTCCAGCGTCTCGCCCGCCTCGATGCTCACCGTGCGCGCCGAGCCGCCGTTCACGGCCACGGAGAAGCCGTCGCCCGGCCGCAGGGAGGTGAGGGAGACGAGGTCGGCGGCCCCCGTGTAGGCCACGGCGCCCGAGGGCAGCCCCAGCCGGTCGAGCGCCGACGCGCCGCGGGCGTCCACCGCCAGCGCCGTGGGCTGCTCGCGCCCGTCCGCCCCCGCGATCGTGCGCGTCCAGGGGACGGCGCCCGTGAGCGGGTCGATGGCGGCGAACACGCCGGTGCGTGTGGGGGTGGTCGAGCCGGCGGAGGGAGGGCCCGCGGTGGTCCCCGCCACGTAGACGCGCCCGCCGGAGACGGCGGCCGCCGCGCCCGTGACGTCCGAGCCGGGGCTCCACCACGCCCCCCGGTCGGCCGCGGAGGGGGCGAGGTCGGCCGAGAGCGCGGCGGCGAAGACGGACAGACCGCCGCCGTAGGCCGCCGTCTCGGTCCCGAGCGCCAGGCCGCCGGCCGCCGTCCCCGCCACGCGCAGGGAGCCGTCGTCGGCCAGCGACACGCCCAGGAGCCCGCCGCCGTTCAGCGCGCCCAGGTCGCGCACAGCCGCCGCCTGCGCGCCGGCGACGGGCGGGGCGTCGAAGCGGCGCAGCACGGCGTGGCCGGCCTCCACCGACGCGGTCACCACCGCGCCGTCGCCCGTGACCACGAGCCCGGTGGGCGTGTCGTTCCCGGCGGCGCCGAAGTGCAGCGTCGCACCCCGCGCGCCCGTGGGCGACCAGGCCTGAAGGTAGCCGTCGCCCCCCGCCGCGCCCGTGGCGTAGAGCGAGCCGTCCGTCCCGAAGGCGACGGCCGCCGGGGCGTCGTCGCCCGCGAAGCCGAGCCGGTCGGTCCACCGCTCGACCCCGGCCGCGTCGTAGACGGCGACGAAGCCGTCGGACGCCCCGTCCTCCGCCCCCTGGAGGTCGCCGAGCGCGCCGGTGACCGAGCCCGCCACCGCCACCTGCGACCCGTCGGGCGAGACGGTGAGCGCCAGGCCCGACGCCTGGTCGGACGCCCCGAGGGTGCGGGCGTAGGCGAGCCGGCCTGCCCCGTCGTAACGCAGGAGCACCACGTCGGACGCGCCCTTCAGCGCCTGCCCCGCCACCGGACCGGCCGCGTCCGCCACCACGTAGACCGAGCCGTCCGCCGCGGTGACCGCCTGCCGCACGCCCGTCACCCCGTCCGGCAGCTTGACGCCGAAAACGGTGTCCGGCGTCCCGGCGGCGGCCGAGGGGTCGAGCTTGAGGAGCCGGCGCGAGGCCCCGTCCGAGCCCGCGGCGTCGGCGACGTAGACGGCGGGGCCCGCGGCGGGTGCCGAGAAGCTGGCCGCCTCGGTGGGCACGCCCTTCAGCTGCAGCGAGAACCTGTCCTGCGCGGCGGCGATGGTGGTGGTGCGCCCGCCGGCGGTGACGGTCTGCGCCTCGCCCTCGGTGCGCTGGACGCCGAAGCGGGTCTGCACCCCCGCCGCCTCCAGCTCGCCGTTGAGGAAGGTCGTGACGTTCGACAGCGTGCGCGGGGCGGTCATCCGCGACAGGTCGAAGTCCACCCGCGTGGCCGCGCCGCCGGACTTGGTGAGCGTCAGGCTGAACCGGAGGTCGCCCTGCAGGGCGTCGGGCTGCGCGTCGTAGGAGCCGTAGGCCAGGGGCGCGGTGGTGTAGAGGTCGTCCTCCTCCTTCACCGAGACGCCCGTCGTGGCGGTGGAGCCGGCGACGCCCTTGGCCACCGCGATCTTCTGGAAGGGCGACCTGGCGAGGAAGTCCGTCACCTCCTGCAGCCCGGCCGTGAAGCGCGCCTGCACCTGCTGTCGCCTGAAGGAAGGTGTGTCCTCCGCCTGCAGCTGCAACGCCAAGGCGCCCAGCGCCGTCAGGCCGCGGTCGAGCGCGAACAGGTCCTTGTAGTCGGCCGGGGCGCCCGCCACGTCGAGCTTGGCGGCGTTGACGTCGATGAAGCGGCCGCCCGCCAGCGCCGCCGCCGCCAGGGCGCTCGGCTGGACCGCCTTCGTCCCCGCCGTCCACGGTGCTGTGGGGACCTTGGAGGCCGACTTCTGCGCAGCCGCCCCCGTGGACGCCGAGCTCAAGCCCTGGCGCGCCTGGTAGTAGCTGACGAGCAGCGAAGCGTCGAAGGTGACGGTCACGCGGGGCCTCCGCCCGCAGCATGGGCCCGTGCGCTTAACCGGGGGTGGACGTCAGGCGCGCACCAGGCCGGACGCCGCCAGCGACTTGAACACCGCCGCCCGCCGCGCCGCCCACTCCTCCGCGAAGATGGCCAAGAGAACCACGTCGTACTCCTCGCCGCCCTTGTAGGCGTGGCGGCGCATGTAGCCCTCGCGGCGGAAGCCGGCGGCCGCCTGCGCCTTGATCGCCACCTCGTTGCCGGCCACCACCTCCGACCACACCTTGCGCAGGCCGAAGTTGAAGGCGTGGTCGAGCCCCAGCGCCTGCGCCGCGCGCCCCGCGCCCTTTCCCCGCGCGTCCGCCTCGCCGATGTACCAGCGCCACTGGCCGCGCCGCTGGCGGCTGGTGATGCCCGTCATCTGGAGGAAGCCCACCGGCGCGCCGGACTGCAGCACCATCCAGCCGCGGCGGTCGGGATCGTTGCGGACGCTGAGGAACCAGGCGGCGTGCACCTGGGGGTCGGGCGGCGGGTCGGCGTCCATCCACCGGTCCACCTCCGGCTCGCGCCGCCAGCCGTACAGGCGGGCCTCGTCGTCCGGGTCCACGGGGCGGAGCTCGA
>CAXSHO010000121.1:0-4787 GCA_964237305.1 uncultured Caulobacteraceae bacterium | reverse complement strand
GCGCGATCCGCGGGCGGCGTCAGCCCTTGAACAGCGCCAGGATGGTCTGCGGCGACTGGTTGGCGATGGACAGCGCCTGGATGCCCAGCTGCTGCTTGGTCTGCAGCGCCTGGAGGTTGGCGCTCTCCTTGGCCACGTCCGCGTCCACCAGGTTGCCGACGCCCGTGGTCAGCGCGTCCTGGAGGTTGGAGACGAGCGTCAGCTGGTTGTCGAGCGCCTTGGAGTCCACGCCGAAGCTGGACAGGGCGGCGGTGACGGTGGTCAGCGCGGTGGCGATCTTGGCGAAGGCCGTCTTGGCCGCCGCGCCCGTCCCGTCGGCCCAGCTCGTCCCGCCCACCACGGTGTCGGCCGCGCCGCCCGTGCCCGCCGTGACGGTGAACACGCCGGTGGCTCCGAAGACGGTGGCGGCGTCCAGCTTGGTGTGCGCCGAGCCCACGGTGATCTTGCCGTCCGAGCTGCCCAGCGCGGTGACCGCCTGGGCGCCCGAGTCCACCAGGTTGACCCCGTTGAAGGAGGCGGAGGCGATCACGTTGGCGTAGGTCTGCGCCAGCTTGTTGAACTCGGTCTGGAACTGCGTGCGGCTGGTGTCGCTGACGCCGGCGTCGGAGGCCGCCAGCGCCTTCTGGTTCAGCTGCTTGAGAAGGTCGGTGAGCTGCCCGCCCGCCGACAGCGTCACGTCCAGGATCGACTTGCCGTTGTTCAGCGAGTCCTTCACCGCATCCAGGGCGAAGTTCTGCGCCTTCTGCGTCTCCGCGATGGCCCAGATGGCGCCGTTGTCCTTGGCGCTGCCGATCTTGAGGCCGGTGGAGATCCTGTCCTGCGTGGTGGACAGGTTCTTATTGGTCGCGTTGAGGTTCTGGAGCGCGACCAGGGCGGCCTGGTTGGTGTTGATGCTGGTCGTCACAGGGCTTCTCCGTGCTCAGGCCCTGCGGACGCGCGTGCGTCCGCCACCTCGACTGCGGGAAGCGTTAACCTCGAATGGTAGCCTAAGCGTTAACCACGACGACGGGGTCGTGTCAGGCCGTGGTGTCCAGGAGCGCGCCCTGGGCCTCGGACTTTGCCTTGCTCCAGGGGATCACGGCGAGCACCGCGCCGCTGTCCGGATCGCGCAGGGTGTAGACGAACACGCCGTCGTCGCCCTTGGCCACGTCCAGCGCCAGCGGCTCGCGGGGCGGCCCGGGCGCCGTTCCCTGCAGCGCCGTGGCCGGGACCTTCGGCGGTGCGGCGGGCGGGGGCGCGGCGTTCGCGGCGACGTCCCGCCCGACCTCCCTGCGCCTTGCGGCCAGGAGCGGGGCTATGGCGGCGACGGCGGCGGTGGGGTCCATGATCTCCGGGTCCGGCCGGGCTCACGCCGCGGACGCCTCTGCACTCTGGGCGGATCGGCGCGCGGGGATCGGTGATCCCCGCGCGCCGCCGCATACCGGTTCGAGACCTTGCGTCAGCCGCGGAAGAGGCTGAGCAGCGAGCTCGACGACTGGTTGGCGATGGACAGCGCCTGGATGCCGAGCTGCTGCTTGGTCTGCAGCGCGGTCAGGTTGGCGCTTTCCTTGGCGACGTCGGCGTCCACGAGGTTGCCGACACCGGCGGTCAGGGCGTCCTGCAGGTTCGACACCAGGGTGAACTGGTTGTCGAGGCCCTTGGAGTCCACGCCGAAGCCCGACAGGGCCGAGGTGACCGTGGTCAACGCGGCGTCGATCTTCGCCAACGCGGTGGCCGCGGCCGTCCCCGTGCCGTCCGCGAAGCTCGTGCCCGCCGCGACCGTGTCGGCCGCGCCGCCCGTGCCCGCCGTGACGGTGAACACGCCCGTGGCGCCGAACACGGTGGCCGCGTCCAGCTTGCTGTGGGCGGAGCCGACCGTGACCTTGCCGTCGGCGCTGCCGAGGGCCTTCACCGCGGTGGTCCCGCTGTCGATCAGGTTCACGCCGTTGAAGGACGAGGACGCGATGACGTTCGAGTAGGTCTGCGCGAGCTTGTTGAACTCGTTCTGGTATTGCGTGCGCGTGGCGTCGGTGATGCCGGAGTCGGAGGCGGCGAGCGCCTTCTGCTTCAGCTGCTTCAGGATGTCGGTCAGCTGCGAGCCGGCCGACAGGGTGACGTCGAGCACGGACTTGCCGTTGTTGATCGAATCCTTCACCGCGTCGAGCGACGAGGCCTGCGCCTTTTGCGTCTCGGCGATGGCGAAGATGGCGCCGTTGTCCTTGGCGCTGGAGATCTTCAGGCCCGTGGAGATGCGGTTCTGCGTGTTGCTGAGCGCCGCGTTGGTGGCGTTCAGGCTCTGCAGGGCCACTTGGGCGCCGTAGTTCGTGTTGATGCTGTTCAGCGACATGATCGTTCCTTCAGGACCTCCGCCGTCGTTTTGACTGGCGGGAGCGTTTTGCTCGACCTGGAGGAATGCAAGGGCGGCGCCGCGGCGGCCTGGACGCGATCCGTTGGCGGGCAAGGGATCGACCGGGCGGCCGCCCGGCCGGAACTGCCGGGCGGGCGGCCGGGGTGGGCGCCTTCTGCCGGGCGCCCGGCCGGAGGCGCCGGGTCAGGCGGCCTGCGGCGACCGGGTGAGCCCCTGCATGATGGAGCGGTTGATCTCGATCAGCGGCTCGAACGACTCGCCCCGCGTCATCACCTCGCTCGTGTGGCGGTTCACGAACAGGCCGAGCGAGATGATGTTGGCGCGCAGCTGGTCGGGCAGCGCGTTGGCGTCATTGGCGCAGTCGCCGGCGAGCACGCTCCAGAGCCGCCGGTTCCAGTCGAGCGCGCGCATGCGCGTCTGGAGGTCGCCACGCTCGGCTTCGGAGGCGGCGACCAGCGAGCGGGTCACCTCGCTGAACAGCCGGTATTCCAGGTCGCGCGGGCTCTCAGCCTGCTGCGACGCGCTGCGGTACGCTTGAAGCGACATGCGAGAGCCTTTCGTCCTCGTATTCCACAAGTTTTCGGCACGTCATCAGCGCCTTGTAGTACTCACGCCCGAGCACGTGCTTGGACGCCACGACGCAGTCGGCCAGGATGTCGGGGTTGGCGATGGCGCTCATGAATTCGTTCAGCCGCTGCGCAAACTCGGCGAAGTAGGCGGCGGCCGCGGCCTCGTCGAGGTACATCATCATGACGGGGAAATAGATACGGCGGGCGGGGGTGTTCGCCTCCTCCGCCTGCATGATGTCCTTCTCGCGCAGGACGCTGGCCTTGTTCTGCAGCACCAGCACGCCGCGCCGGTCGCCGTTCTGCACCACCGCGCCGTTGAGCACGAACTTCTCGCCGGGCTTGAGGGAGAGTTTCAGCGGCATGAGGGGCTCCACGGCGGGCGCGGGCCTTCTCGCCCACACGCCGCCCACGGCCCGGGACGGGCGCGAGCGGCCCGGGCACTCTGACGGTCCATGGTTAACGCCCCCTTGCGCCGCCGCCGGCGCAGGACCGGAAAGCCGCGCCGCCGCCGGGGGCAGGAACGGAAGGCGCGCCGGCCTGTTTCCCTCGGCATAACGAGGAGGGCGGCATGGCCGGCACCGACACCGACGTCGACGACATGGACGCGCAGGACATGGCCGAGACCTTCGACGAGGAGGCCACCGGCGGGCTGGCGACGGACACCGGCCGGGACGTGTTCGACGTCATCACCAAGGTCGGCGACGACGACATGGAGGGCGACGACGACGCCCTGGACGCGGACGAGGAGACCGACTCCGACCTCGACGAGATCGCCGAGACCATCTCCCAGCAGGACGAGGACGACCTGGACGACGCGGGCTCCGACGCGGGCCCCCTCGCCTCCGACTCGATCCCCGACTTCACCAGCGACCGCGACTTTCCGGACGAGGACGACGAGGACGGCGTCTCCGCCCCGGCCGACGGCGACGTGGAGACCGTTCCGCTCGGCGATCTCGACCAACTGGGCGGGGCGCAGGGCGAGCGGCTGGCGGACCTGGAGTCCGACTCCTTGTCCGACAGCGACCTCGTCGAACTCGACTACAAGGAGGTGTGACGATGGCCGATCCCAAGGACCGCGATGACGAGGACCGGGTGCTCACCAAGGGCGGGGAGGCTCCGGATTCCGACAAGGCCGCCGACGCCCTGGACGGCGCCAAGACCGAAGACCAGGACCGCGAGGACGACCTCCTCGACGAGGGGCTGGAGGAGACCTTCCCCGCCAGCGACCCCGTCTCGGCCAAGCACATCACCTGAGCGCGGGGCGCAGGGGGGACGGCTTGGCGCGCCGCCCCCCGCTCACTAGGCTGGCGACCGACCGCCGTTCAGGAAAACCCGCCGCATGAGCGCCCGCTTCGAAGGCACCGCCGACTACGTCGCCACCGACGACCTGAAGGTGGCGGTGAACGCGGCGCTGGCGCTGGAGCGGCCGCTCCTGATCAAGGGCGAGCCCGGCACCGGCAAGACGGTGCTGGCCTACGAGGTGGCCCGCTCGCTGGGCGCGCCGCTGCTCACATGGCACGTGAAGTCCACCACCAAGGCGCACCAGGGGCTCTACGAGTACGACGCGGTGAGCCGGCTGCGCGACAGCCAGCTGGGCGACGAACGCGTCAAGGACGTCAGCAACTACATCAAGCGCGGCAAACTTTGGGACGCCTTCTCCACCCCGGAAGGCGGCGTGCGCCCCGTGCTCCTGATCGACGAGATCGACAAGGCGGACATCGAGTTCCCGAACGACCTCCTGCAGGAGCTCGATCGCATGGAGTTCTTCGTCTACGAGACCGGCGAGACCATCACCGCCGCCGTTCGCCCGCTGGTGATCATCACCTCCAACAACGAGAAGGAACTGCCGGACGCCTTCCTGCGCCGCTGCT
>CAXSHO010000120.1:2152-9763 GCA_964237305.1 uncultured Caulobacteraceae bacterium | reverse complement strand
TGGTGATCCTGCACCCGTGACGGGGGCCGCGTGACTCCCGGCGCGCGGCTCGCCGGCAAGCTCCGCGCCCGCTTCGGCGAAGCCGACTGGATGGCGGAGGCGCAGGCGCTCGCGGGCGTGCGCGCGCCGGTGGACCTGCGGGTCAACGCGCTTCGCGGCGGGGTCGACGCCGCCCTGCGCCTGTTGGCCGCCGACGGGATCGAGCCTGAGCGGACGCCGTACTCCGCGCATGGGCTGCGCCTGCCGCCCGCCTACAGCCGCGACGTCCAGGGCTCGCGGGCCTGGCGCACCGGGTGGGTGGAGGTGCAGGACGAGGCTAGCCAGCTCGCCGCCGCCCTGGCCGACGCACGGCCCGGCATGACGGTGGCGGACTACGGCGCGGGCGGAGGCGGCAAGACGCTGGCGCTGGCGGCGGCGATGGGCGGGGAGGGCGCCCTGCACGCGCTCGACACCGATCCCAAGCGGCTGGCCGCCCTCACCCCGCGGCTGGAGCGCTCGGGCGCCCGGGCCGACGTGCGCCGGATCGCGCCGGACGGCGGCGAGGGCGCCTACGACCTGCACGGCCGCGCCGACCTCGTCTTCGTGGACGCGCCCTGCACCGGCTCCGGCACCTGGCGGCGCCATCCGGAAGCGGCGTGGCGGCTCACGCCGGAGGCGCTGGATCGGCTGGCCGCACTGCAGGGGCGCATCCTGGCCGCCGCCGCCCGGCTCGTCCGCCCCGGCGGGCGGCTGGTCTACGCCACCTGCTCAGTGTTCGCCGAAGAGAACCACGCGACAGCCGCCGCCTTCGCCGCGGCGACGCCCGGCTTCGCGCCGCTGACCGTGGAGCGCGCCGCCGCCGAGGCGCCCGGCCTCACCCCCGCGGGCCGCGAACGGCTGGCGGCGCTGGCGCAGGGCGGCCACACGGTCCAACTCACGCCGCACCGCACGGGCACGGACGGCTTCTTCCTCGCGCTCTTCGAAAGGATCGCATGACCGACGACCGGCCATCCCACGAGCGCGTGCTGATCGTCGACTACGGCAGCCAGGTCACCCAGCTGATCGCCCGGCGCGTGCGCGAGGACGGCGTGTTCTGCGAGGTCCACCCCTGCCAGCGGGTGGACGACGCCTTCGTGCGCGACTTCGCTCCCGCCGCGGTGATCCTGTCCGGCGGGCCGGAGAGCGTCACCCACGACGACAGCGCCCGCGCGCCCATGGCGGTGTTCGAGAGCGGCGCGCCCGTGCTGGGCGTCTGCTACGGCGAGCAGCTGATCTGCGCGCAGCTGGGCGGCGCGGTCTCCTCCGGCTCGGCGGAGTACGGGCGGGCTGACATCGAGCTCGTGCGCGAGAGCCCGCTGTTCCACGGCTTCGGCGATGTCGGGCATCGCGAGCCCGTCTGGATGAGCCACGGCGACTGCGTCACCGCGCTCCCGCCCGGCTTCGAGGCGGTGGCCACCAGCCCCGGCGCGCCCTACGCCGCCATCGCCGACGAGGGCCGGCGCATCTACGGCGTGCAGTTCCACCCGGAGGTGGTGCACACGCCCCGCGGCGCTCTGCTGCTGCGCAACTTCACCCGCCGCATCGCGGGCCTCTCCGGCGACTGGACCATGGCCGCCTTCCGCGCCGAGGCCGTCGCCCGCATCCGCGCGCAGGTGGGCGCCGGCAAGGTGATCTGCGGCCTCTCCGGGGGCGTGGACAGCTCGGTGGCCGCCGTCCTGATCCATGAGGCGGTGGGCGACGCGCTCACCTGCGTGTTCGTCGACACCGGCCTCCTGCGCCGGAACGAGGCGACGCAGGTCGTCGACCTGTTCCGCAACCACTACAACATCCCGCTGGTGCACGTGGACGCGGGCGACACCTTCCTGGGTGCGCTGGCGGGGGTCAGCGACCCGGAGTCCAAGCGCAAGACCATCGGCCGCCTGTTCGTGGAGGTGTTCGACCGCGAGGCGGGCAAGATCGACGGGGCGGAGTTCCTGGCCCAGGGCACGCTCTACCCCGACGTGATCGAGAGCGTGTCGGTGCACGGCGGCCCATCGGCGGTGATCAAGAGCCACCACAACGTGGGCGGCCTGCCCGAGCACATGAAGCTGAAGCTGGTCGAGCCGCTGCGCGAGCTCTTCAAGGACGAGGTGCGCGCGCTCGGCCGCGAGCTGGGCCTCGACCCCCGCTTCGTCGGCCGCCACCCGTTCCCCGGCCCGGGCCTGGCCATCCGCATCCCCGGCGAGGTCACGCGTGAGAAGGTGGCGGTGCTGCAGCAGGCCGACGCGATCTACCTGGAGGAGATCCACCGGGCGGGCCTCTACAACGCCATCTGGCAGGCCTTCGCCGTGCTCCTGCCGGTGAAGACGGTGGGGGTCATGGGCGACGCCCGCACCTACGAGAACGTGCTCGCCCTTCGTGCGGTGACCAGCGCCGACGGCATGACCGCCGAGGTGTTCCGCTTCCCGTGGGAGGTGCTGGAAGGCGCGGCCACCCGCATCGTCAACGAGGTGAAGGGAGTGAACCGCGTCGTCTACGACGTGACGTCCAAGCCCCCCGGCACGATCGAGTGGGAGTGACGATCTGGTCGCGTCCGCGGCGTGGTCGCCGAGAAGCTTGCTGCGAGGCCGATCTCGCGATCGTGGCTGGCGCCGCTGGCGCCTCCAGGCGCAGTGACGGCGATCGAACCAATCACTGCAGGGTCGGACCACCAGCTGGTGTCTGAGCTTGGGTTGTAGGCCTTCTCGCTGCTTCAGGACGGCCTCGGTTATAGCAGTCGTGTCCATCACACCGGCCTAGACAGCTGTGATCACCTTCGCGAGGACGACCTGCGACGGGCCGCCGTGGTGCTGGCGACGCTGCTGATGTCGGCGGCGGCGGATACGCCGGAGTGTCACCTCGCAAGCCGCTGTCGACTGAGCCGTAAAATGCCAATCAAGGGGAAAGAGTATGAAGACGCGTGTTCTCCTCGCCGCAGCGCTGACGTTTGCGGCCTGGCGCGCGGCCGGGGCGCCTTCTCCCTCTATGCACCAAACGACCTATGACCCCGTACGCGAGCTCCACGGCAGGATCGCCGGCCCGCCGACGTCGGTGATGGTGCTGGGATCGCTGCATCTTAAGAACCTCGGCGAGGGGTTCCGTCCCGCGGTGCTGGGGCCGCTGCTCGACAGGCTGGCGGCGTTCCGGCCGACGGTGATCACCGTGGAAGCGTTGACGGGCACGCAGTGCGACCAGCTCGCCCGCTTCAGCGCCGTCTACGCCAGTGACGAAAGCTACTGCCGCCTGATCGGGCAGGCGGAGCAGGCGTCGGGCATGGCGCTTCCGGACGCGGCGTCGGGCGTGGTGACGACGCTGGCGCACTGGCCGAATTCGCCGACCCCGGGCGACCGACGCCGACTGGCCGCCCTGTTCATGGGGAGCGGTGAGCGAGCGTCCGCCCTCGTTCAATGGTTGCGGCTGCCGCCCAGTGAGCGGCGCGACGGCGACGGTCTCAACGCCGAGCTGGTCCGGCTCCTAAGAACGATGGCGGAGGAGCCGAACGAGAACGCCCAGATCGCGGCGGTGCTCGCCGCCCGGCTCAAGCTGGACCGCGTCTATCCGGTCGACGACCATACCGCCGACATCGTCGAGCGACCGTTGGGCGAGCCCGCTGGCCGCGCCATCCACCAGATTTGGGACCAGCCCAACCCCGTGCAGCAGAAGTTCGCGGTCATGCCGAACGACACGGGAGCCGCGATGCTGGACGTTTACCGCTTCGCGAACGGCGCCGAGTATCAGCGCAGCGTGTCGGAAGGGGAGTTCGGGCCGCTGCTTCGGCAGTCGACGCCCGAACTGTACGGGCGGCAGTATGTTGCATGGTGGCAGACACGCAACCTGCGGATCGTCAGCAACATCGTCGCCGCTGCGGGCAACACACCGGGCGCGCGCGTGCTCGCGATCATCGGGGCCAGCCACGCCGCCTATCTTCGCAGCTATTTCGGCCAGATGAACGATTACGATGTGGTGGACCCTGAACAGATCCTGCATTGAGGCCAGCGTCATGCTGATGCGAACGGACGTAGCTGATAGCTACAACACGGGCGTAACGTCGAGCCGTTGAACGACCGAGATGGGGTTTCCCTTCGTTCGGCCCGGAGCGCCGGAGCGGTCCCGCCCCGTGCGGGCCGGCTTACCGCGATTTAACGTCGCGCGGCGCCTCCGCCGCGCCGCTCCGCCGCCTCCTGCTCTACGAAGGCCGGACGATCCCGTTCGGCGAGGGCTCACGCAGATGGATGACGGCTTCATGGTACCCCTGGTCTTCTTCGCATTCCTGGCGGCGATCATCATCGTTCCGCAGGTGCTCAAGTCGCGCGACCGGCAGCGCATGTACGAGGTGATGCGCGCCGCCTACGAGCGGGGTCAGACGCCCACGCCCGAGATGATGGCGATGATGAGCCGCGCCGCCCCGCCCGCGGCCGGTCCGGCCGCCGACCTCGCCGCCATGGACATGGCCATCGAGTCCTCCGGCGAGCGCGACCTGCGCCGGGGCGTGGCCTGGACGGCGGTGGGCGTCGGCCTCCTCGTCATCGGCGTCATCGGCTACGCCGTCCGCTATTCGGACGGGGGATCGGTGGAGTGGATGGCCACCTTCGGGGCCCTGGGCGCGGTGCCGCTCTGCGTGGGCCTGGCCTTCCTGGCGCTGTGGGGCCTCTCCGGCCGCCGCCGCAAGCCGGCCTGAGGGCGGGGCCGGAAGGGCGCGTCCCGTGGCGGCGACGCCTGCGCGGAGACCGTCGGCGTCCATGCACGACATGGAGCTGGCGGTGCTCGCCGCGGCGGGCGACCGCGCGGCGTTCGGCGAACTGGTGCGCCGCCACGGCGGGACCGTGCGCGCGCTCCTGCGCCGCATGGGGGCCGATCCCGCCCTGGCCGACGACCTGGCGCAGGACGCCTTCATCGCCGCCTTCGAGCGCATGCGCGACTTCCGCGGCGAGGGCTCCTTCGCGGGCTGGGTGCGCCGGATCGCCGCCCGCCTCTACGTGAAGAAGGTGCGCCGGCGGCTGCACGGCGCCTTCTCCGCCGAGCTGGAGGAGGCGGCGGATCTTTCCGGGCCGGGCGAGGGCCACGCCGCGGACAAGATCGACCTGGATGGAGCCCTGCAGGCGTTGTCGATCCCCGAGCGGCTCTGCGTCTCGCTGTGCTGCGGCGCGGGGCTGACCCACGCGGAGGCGGCGGAGGCGCTGGGCGCCCCCGTAGGCACGGTGAAGAGCCACGTGCGCCGGGGGCTGGATAAGCTGCGGCGGCGGATGGGCGCGGGGCCCGCCGCCTCCGAGCCGGCCGTCCGCAGGGTGGAGGAGGTGCGAGGACATGGCTGACGCCCGCTTCGAGCATGAGCTCGGCCGCCTGTTCGCCGAGGCGCCCCCCCCGCCGGACGCGGAGTTCTTCGCGCTGCGCGTGCGCGAGCGGCTGGACCGCGACTGGACGCTCAGGCGCATGTTCGTGAGCTTGGCGGGGGCCGCCGCGGGAGCGGTGGCGCTCTGGCGGGTGGCCGGCGAGCAGGTGGTGTTGCGGCTGGAGGAGGCCGTCAGCGCGCCGGTGAACGCCCTTCTGATCGACAAGGCGCTGATCGCCAACGTGGCCCCGGTGCTGCGGGCGGTGCCCGTGCCCATGGAGGTGGTGTGGTTGGCGGGGGGGCTCGTCCTGCTGGCGGCCGGCATGCTGGTGACGCGCATGGTGGACGAGGTGTGAGCCCGCGCGCATAGCCCGCCCATGTCCGCCCAGACCCCCGACGCGGCGCCCCGCCGCCTCGCCGCTCCCGACATCACCGCGCGCAAGGGCGGCGACCCCGTCGTCTGCCTCACCGCCTACACCGCGCCCGTGGCCGCCATCCTGGACGAGGCGTGCGACCTCCTGCTGGTGGGGACTCGGTGGGCATGGTGCTGCACGGCCTGCCCAACACGGTGGGCGTCACCGTGGAGATGATGATCCTGCACGGCCAGGCGGTGATGCGCGGCTCGCGCCGGGCCATGGTGGTGATCGACATGCCGTTCGGCTCCTACGAGGCCGGGCCGGAGACCGCCTACGCCAACGCCGCCCGCGTGATGAAGGAGACGGGGGCGCAGGCGGTGAAGGTGGAGAGCGGGCCGACGGTGCCCGCCACCATCCGCCACCTGGTCGACCGCGGCATACCGGTGATGGGCCATGTGGGCCTGCGCCCCCAGGCGGTGCTCACCGACGGCGCCTTCAAGGCCAAGGGCCGCACGCAGGCCGAGTGCGACCGGGTGATGGAGGAGGCGCTGGCCGCCGAGGCCGCCGGGGCCTTCTGCGTGGTGGTGGAGGGCGTGGCCGAGCCATTGGCGCGCGCGGTCACCGCGGCGCTCGCGGCGCCGACGGTGGGCATAGGCGCCTCCGCGGGCTGCGACGGTCAAATTCTCGTCACCGACGACATGCTTGGTATGTTCGACTGGACTCCCAAGTTCGTGCGCCGCTACGCCGAGCTGCGCGCCGGGATCGCCGGGGCCGCCCGCGCCTACGCCGAGGATGTCCGCGCCCGCCGCTTCCCGGCCGAGCGCGAGACCTACTTCGCCGGGCGGGCGCCGCCGGAGGCCTGAGCGCGTCTCGCCGCGTTGCCGCGAACGGCCGCGCGCACTAGGGTCCGCCCCCGCCCGCCCCCGGGTGATCACGATGACGCCCCACCGCGCGTGCAGGGCCGAGGAGCGCGCGCTTGGCCGAATTCTTCAACGAGGTCGACGAGGACTACCGCCAGCAGCAGGCGGTGGGCTTCCTCAGGCGGTCGTGGCCGTGGATGGCCGCGGGGCTGGGCCTCGCGCTCCTGGTCGCGCTGGCGGCGTACGGCTGGTCGGCGTGGAGCCGCGTGGAGGACGCCCGCGCCAGCGCCGCCTACGCCAAGGCCCTGGACGCGCTCGCGGCCGGCAAGCTGGACGAGGCGGACCGCGGCTTCGGCGAGGCGGCCAAGGGCGGATCCGCCGGCTATCGCGCGCTGTCGCTGATGCAGCAGGCGGGGGTGCGGCTCACGCGCAACAAGCCGGCCGAGGCCACGCCGCTCCTGGACCGGGCCGCCAAGGCGACGCACGACCCCATGATCTCCGACGCCGCCGCGCTGGAGGCGGCGCTCGCCGACCTCGACACCGCGCCCCTCGTGCAGACCCAGGCCCGGCTGCAGCTGCTCGCCGCAGGCCGCCCGTACCGCGACCTGGCCCGCGAGGCCTCCGCCATGGCGCGGCTCTCCGCCGGGCAGGTGAAGGAGGCCCGCTCGGAGCTGGCCACCCTCGTCATCCAGCCCGACGTGGCGGAGGGCGTGCGCTCGCGCGCCAAGGCCGCGGTGGCGCTGATCGACGGCGGCGGGGCCGCCCAGCTGCCCGCCGCACTCAAGGCCGAGCTGGCGCTTCCTCCCGTCCCCATGGGGCTGTCGGCCGCCTCGCTCGCCGCCCGTTCCGGAGCCCGATGAGCATGTCGCGTCCCCTCCTGGCCGCCCGGATCGCGGCCGCGGCCCTGCTCGCCTGCGGCCTGGCGGCCTGCGGAGGCCTGCAAGGCCCGCACCTGCCCAAGTTCGGCGGCGGCGGCGACGTGATCCGGGCGATGGCGTCCGGAGGCGTGCAGATCGGCGAGGTCGGCTCGAGCCCGGCCGCGGCCGCCGCCTCGCAGGGCATGGACGTG
>CAXSHO010000120.1:0-2142 GCA_964237305.1 uncultured Caulobacteraceae bacterium | reverse complement strand
CTGGCGGGGGCGGGCCTGTCCGCCTGCGCGGGGATCAAGACGCCGTCGATCTTCCACCTCGGCCAAGGGAACAAGGCGCCCAAGAGCAAGCTGAAGGGCGAGCGCATCCCCGTGCTGGGGCTCAACGACAAGCTGGAGCCCGCGGACACGCTGAAGGGGGTCGGCTTCCAGCTGCCCCCCGCCCAGGCCCGCGCCGACTGGCCGCAGCCGGGCGGCGAACCCGACCACGCCGTCGAGCACGTGCAGGCCGCCCCCGAGCTCGTGGTCGCCTGGCGGCACCGGTTCGGCGCCAAGGCGGGGTTCATGGGCCACGTCACCGCCCAGCCCGTGGTGGCGCAGGGCCGCATCTACGTCATGGACGGGGAGGCGGGCGTCAGCGCGCTCGACTTCGCCACCGGCCGCGAGATGTGGCGGGTGAACCTCGCGCCGAAGAAGGGCCGTGACCGCGAAGGCTACGGCGGCGGGATCGCGTTCGACGGCGGCAAGCTCTTCGTCACCTCCGGCTTCCGCTTCGTGGCGGCGCTGAACGCGGCTGACGGCAAGACGGTGTGGCGCAAGGACGTGGACACGCCCGTGCGCGGCGCCCCCACCGTGGCGGGCGGCCGCGTCTACGCCGTGGACGCCAGCGACGAGCTCCTGTCCTACGCGGTGGCCGACGGCGCCCCCGGCTGGACCTACCAGGCGCTGGAGGAGCCCGCGCGGCTGCTCCGCTCGTCCAGCCCGGCGGTCTCGGGCGAGACGGTGGTGGCGCCCTTCGCCTCCGGCGAGCTCACCGCGCTGCAGGCGGGCAACGGCACCGAGCTGTGGTCGTTCGTGCTGTCGCTTACCAACCGCAACAACGCCCTGTCTGAGATCCGCGACATCGCCGGGCGGCCGGTGATCTACCGCGGCGACGTCCTGGCGGGCAGCCACTCGGGCGTGTTCGCGGCGGTGGACCTGCGCACCGGCCAGCCCCGCTGGTCGCTCCCGATCGCCACCACCACCTCGCCCTGGCCGGCGGGCGACGTGATCTACGTGGTGGACCAGTCGGGCCAGCTGATCTGCGTCAGCCGCGAGGCCGGGCAGGTCTACTGGATCGTGGACCTCAACAAGGGCGTGGTCGCCAAGAAGCGGCCCCTGTGGTCGGCGCCGGTGCTGGCGTCGGACCGGATCATCGTGGTGGGTAGCTCGGGCGAGCTGCGCGCGCTCGATCCGAAGGACGGCAAGCTCGTCAGGTCGTTGAACCTCAAGGTGAAGAACGCGGGTGCGCTCGCGCCGGTGCCGGTGGGGGGCGAGCTCCTGATCGCCACCAACGACGCCGAGCTGATCGCGGTGAAGTAGCCGTGGCGGCGCTGAAGCTCGCCATCGTCGGACGGCCGAACGTCGGCAAGTCCACGCTGTTCAACCGGCTGGCGGGGCGAAGGCTCGCCATCGTGGACGACCGCCCCGGCGTGACGCGCGACCGGCGCACGGCCCCCGGCAGGCTGGGCGATCTCGACTTGGAGCTGATCGACACCGCCGGCTTCGAGAACGTCAACGACGAGAGCCTGGAGGCGCGCATGCGCCACCAGACCGAGCTGGCGCTGGACGAGTGCGACGCCGCGCTGTTCGTCATCGACGCCCGCGAGGGCGTCACGCCGCTCGACCGCATCTTCGCCGAGCTGGTGCGGGTGCGGAACAAGCCGGTGGTCGTCATCGCCAACAAGGCGGAGGGCCGTGCGGGCGACTTCGGCGCGGCCGAGGCGCACGGCCTGGGGCTGGGCGAGCCGGTGGAGCTTTCCGCCGAGCACGGCGAGGGCATGGGCGAGCTGTTCGCGGCGCTGGTGGGCATCACGCCCGGTGCGACCGACGACGACGAGGCGCAGGGCGACAAGCCGGTGCGGATCGCCATCGTCGGCCGGCCCAACGCGGGCAAGTCCACCCTGGTCAACCGTCTGATCGGCGAGGACCGGCTGCTCGTCGGCCCCGAGGCGGGCATCACCCGCGACGCCATCCCCGTGGACTGGGAGGTGGACGGCCGCGCCGTGCGCCTGGTGGACACCGCCGGCCTGCGCCGCAAGGCCAAGGTCAACGAGGCGCTGGAGAAGCTCTCCACCGCCGACACCATCCGCGCCATCACCTTCGCGGAGGTCGTGATCGTGGTCATGGACGCCGCCAACGCCT
>CAXSHO010000119.1:8904-9908 GCA_964237305.1 uncultured Caulobacteraceae bacterium | reverse complement strand
TACGCCGACTTGAGCCACATCTACCGCGCCGAGCGCCTGCGCCGCGCCCGCCAGCCCTGGCTCGCGGGCTTCGTGGAGCGCCTGGACGGGGAGGGAAGCTGACCCGTCCTCCCCCGGCACGGGGGAGGTGGCGGCGAAGCCGACGGAGGGGGCGACCTCTCATGCGCGGCGCGGCCCCCACCACCACGCTTCGCGCGGTCCCCCTTCCCCGTGCCGGGGGAGGACCTCAGGGCCGGCCGCCTGACCGCGCGATCAGCTCGCCGAGGTCCGCGTCCCACAGGGCGGCCCAGGTGTGGGCGCCGTGGCCGTGGCCGTTCTCCACCGGGATCATGACGAAGCGCCCCTTGGCCAGCCGCGGGCCGTAGCGCTCACCCACCTTCAGCTCCGGCGGGTTGATGAAGTCGTCGGCGGAGTTGATCCAGGTGACCGGGACGGTGATCGCCTCCAGCCGCGCGGAGGGGTCGTAGGTGCGCGAGGCGGCCACCTGGTAGAGCAGGTCGTTGGCGTCGCGCGTGCGCATGGCCGCCTCCACCTGCGCGTCGTAGAAGGCGTCGGCCTTGGCCCCGGTGTCGAGCCGGGCGTGCATGGGCGCGGGCGAGCCGCCGGCCAGGGCCAGCATGGCGGCGGCCGAACGCATCCCGTCCTGCGGCTGCGCGGCGTACTCGCCGCCCCGGTAGGCGGGGTCGGAGGTGATCGCGTCCATCACCGCCTTCCTCCACACCCGGTTGCGGCCGACGATCGGCGAGGGCGAGCAGGCCAGCGGCGCCATCGCCTGCGCGAAGCCGGGGTGGGCCTCGCCCCAGACGAAGGCGTGCATGCAGCCCATGGACGTGCCCATGAGGAGGCGCAGCCGGTCCACGTGCAGGCCGTTCGTCAGCAGGCGGTGCTGCGCCTCCACCATGTCGGCGTAGTCGTAGTGCGGAAAACGGGCGTGCAGCCCGTCCGACGGCTTGGACGAGGCGCCGTGGCCGGGCTGCGTCTCCATGCCGAACGCCGTCTTCGGC
>CAXSHO010000119.1:6243-8894 GCA_964237305.1 uncultured Caulobacteraceae bacterium | reverse complement strand
GGTGATATCGAGGGCGCCGCCGTGCCGGTAGAGCACGTCGGCGAACTGCGGCGACAGGAACTGGCGACCCGACCCGCCCGTGCCGTGGATCACCATCACGGCGTTGGTCACGTGTCCCTCCGCGTCGCGCCGGGGCGTTCCCAGCGTGGTGTAGTGCAGCTTCAGCGCGGGCAGCGTCTCGCCCGAGGCGAAGCGGAAGTCGCGCACGGTGTAGTCCCCCTCCTTCGTCGGCCAGTGCTGCGCGGGCGCGGCGGCGACGGACGGCGCGGCCACCGGCGCGGCGGGGGCGGGGGCCTGGGCGGCGAGGAGGGCCGCGAGGGCGAGCTGAAGCATGGCCCACCCTATCACCCGCTCATCCCCGCGGAAGCGGGAACCCAGGTTTGAGCTTCGCGCGCAGGCTCTACGGCGGCCACCGTCTACGGGTGGTCTAAGCCTGGGCCCCCGCTTCTGCGGGAATGAGCGGGGGAGGGGTGAGGCTCGCGGCGGCGAGCCTGAGGAACCCCGCCACGTCCACCGTCTCGGCGCGGGCGTTCGGGTCGATCCCCGCCGCGGCGCACAGCGCCTCGCCGCCCACCGCCTTGAGCGAGGAGCGGAGCATCTTGCGGCGCTGGCCGAAGGCGGCGGCGGTGACGCGCTCCAGCGCCGAGACCAGCTCCGGCGGCGGCGCGTCGACGCGCGGGACGATTCGCACCACCGCGGAGTCCACCTTGGGCGGCGGCGAAAAGGCGCGGGCGGGGAGCGTCATGGCCGTCTCGCACCGGGCCAGCGCCTGGGCGAGCACCGACAGCCGGCCGTAGGCGTCGTCGCCCGCGGGCGCGCTGATCCGGTCGGCCACCTCGCGCTGGAACATCAGCGTCATGGCGGCGGGGCGGAACGGGCCGGTGAGCCAGCCGGTGAACAGCGGCGTGCCCACGTTGTACGGCAGGTTGGCCACCACCGAAGGCGCCGCGCCGGGGGCGTGGGCGGCCAGAAGCGCGGCGGCGTCCACCCGCAGGGCGTCGCCCTCCACCACCTGCAGGCGGCCCTCGGCGGCGTCGGCGAGCTCGAGGAGGAGCGGCAGGAAGCGGCGGTCCTTCTCCACCGCGACCACCCGCGCGCCCGCGGCCAGGAGCGCGCGCGTCAGGCCGCCGGGGCCGGGACCCACCTCCAGCACCGACGAGCCCTCGCCGACCTCGGCGATGCGGGCGATCTTGGCGGTGACGTTCAGGTCCAGCAGGAAGTGCTGGCCGAAGCGCTTGTCGGCGGTCAGGCCGTACGCCTCCAGCGCCTCGCGCAACGGGGGCAGGGCGGAGATGTCCACCTCAGCGCGCGGCGGCGCGGGCGGCCTCGCGCCGGGTCGCCATGGCGTCGGCCAGCCGCACGGCGGCGATCAGGCTGTCGGGCCGGGCGAGGCCCCGGCCCGCGATGTCGTAGCCCACGCCGTGGTCGGGCGAGGTGCGCACGATGGGCAGGCCCAGCGTGGCGTTCACCCCGCCCCAGAAGTCCAGCGTCTTCACCGGGATCAGCGCCTGGTCGTGGTAGAGGCACACGGCCGCGTCGTAGCGCGCGCGGGCCTCCGCATGGAACAGGGTGTCGGCGGGCCGGGGGTCGGTGATGTCGATCCCCTCGGCGCGCAGGCGGGCGGCGGCGGGGGCGACCACCTCGATCTCCTCGCGCCCGAGCGCGCCCTCCTCGCCCGCGTGCGGGTTCAGCGCGGCCAGCGCCAGGCGCGGACGGGCGATGGCGAAGTCGCGCTTGAGGGCGTGGGCGGTGACGCGCGCGGTGTCCATGATCCGCTCGGCGGTGACGGCGGCGGGCGTGTCGCGCAGCGACAGGTGGATGGTGACCAGCACCGCGCGCAGGTCGGCGGCGGTGAGCATCATCACCGGGCCGCGGGGGCCGTCGTTGGGGGCGCCGCGGGTGAGCTCTGCCAGGAACTCGGTGTGGCCGGGAAAGCCGAAGCCCGCCTCGTAGAGCGGCGCCTTGGCGATGGGTGCGGTGACGAGCCCGCGCACCTGCCCGGACAGGGCCAGGCCGGCGCCCGTCTCGATCCAGCGGATCACCGCGGCCGCGTAGGCCGACGACGGCTTGCCCGCCACCACCGAGGCGGTGAGCGGCATGTCGATCACGGGCAGCGCCTCGGCGAAGACCGCCGCCGCCTGGTCGGCCGCGCCCACCCGGCGCACGGGCGTGCGGCCGGAGGCGGCCGACAGCGCGTCGGCGTCGCCCACCACCACGAAGGGCACGGCCTCGCCCCGCAGCGCCCGCCACGCCTTGACGACGATCTCCGGCCCGATCCCGGCGGGATCGCCGAGGCTGAGCGCGAGCGGCTTGACTGCGCCGGAGGAGGGGGCCTCGCCGCCCGTCACCGGTTCTCGATGGCGGCGGAGTTGCGCAGGTCGCGCAGGAGCCGGCGCGCGATCATGCTCAGCTGCTCGCCGTAGATCCGGTTCTCGACCTCCGCGCGGGTGGGCTCGTGCTGGCCGCCGATGCGCCGGCCGCAGACGGCGACGAGGTGCAGGCCCGAGGCGGTGCGGACCGGCGCGCTCACCTCGCCGGGCTTCAGGCCGTCGATGGCCTTGCGGAAGTCGGGCGAGAGGTCCTCCAGGCTGGTCTCGCCCAGGTCGCCCACGGCCACGCCGGGCACCTTGGCCGCCTCGGCCGTCAGCTGG
>CAXSHO010000119.1:921-6233 GCA_964237305.1 uncultured Caulobacteraceae bacterium | reverse complement strand
ACGACTTCACCTGTCCGCGCAGCGCGACGAGCTTGGCCTGGGCGGCGTTGGCGTCGGCGGGGGGCGCGTCCTTGGGCAGGCGCAGCGCGGCCTGCTTCAGGTTCACGAGGATGGCGCCGGAGCCCGCCCGCTTCTCGCGCAGCTGCAGGATGTAGACGCCGTTGGCCACGACGATCGGATCGGACACGTCGCCGGGCTTCATGGCGTCCAGCGCGTGCTCAAGCTCCGGCTGCAACTCGCCGGAGGTGAGCCAGCCCGCGTCGCCGCCGTTGGCCGCGGTGGGCAGGGCGGAGAACTGGCGGGCCACGGCGGGGAAGGGGGCGCCCGTCTTCAACTGCGACTGCAGCTGGCGCGCGCCCTCCAGCGCCTGCTCGGGCCCGCCGAGCCGTTGCGACTCGAGGAACACCTCGCTGACGAGGAACTGGGGCTTGGAGGCGGACGCGTTCAGGCGCGCCATCATGGCGGTGACCTGGTCGTCGCCCAGCCGCACGTTGTCGCGGAACGCGCCGGAGATGTAGCGGCGCCAGGCGATCTGGGTGCGCAGCTGGTTGCGCAGCGTGGCCGGCTCCACGCCCGCGGCGGTGAGCGCCTTGATGAGCTCGGGACCCTTGGTGTTGTACTGGGACGCCATGTCCTCGATCTCGGCGTCGACCTCCTTCTCGCCGGGGAAGATCTTGGGGCCCTTGCGGCGGTCCTCCAGCCGGTGGAGCTCCTGCGACTGCAGGTGCTCGTCCACCAGGGCGCGCAGGGCCTCGCGCTCGATCTGCGGGAGGTTCTGCTCGGTGGGCTGCACGCCCGTGGAGATGATCAGGAGGCGGATGCGCTGGCGCACGTCGTAGGTGGTGATCACCTCGTTGTTGATCACCGCCGCCACCGACTCGCTCATCTGGCGGGGACCGGCGGGGGCGGGCGGAGGCGCGGGGGCCGCGGCGTCGGCGGCGACCACCGCGGCCGTGTCGGCGGCGGGTGCGGGTGCGGGTGCGGCCTCCTGCGCGAACGCGGGGGCGGCGCAGAGGCCGAGGACGGCGGCGAGGACGGGGGCGACGCTCGACAGGAGACGCGCTGGACGCATGGACTTCTGACCCGGACTTGGCTGTGCGCAGCTCCGCGAACGACCCGTAAGGTCAGCGCGGGCGGAACGGAGACGCTGTATCACCCAGTGTGGCCAGCGTAAGGCGCAGGCTCACGCTGTCGGATGCGCCGATCGCCGCACGGTAGGTTTCGTCCCGGGCGTAGACCACGTCCAGCCGCAGGCATTCGTCGCGGTAGATGATCCCGAACTGGGCGTAGGGCGTGGTCTTCAGCTTCAGGTCGCGGGTGGCGTTGGCGCTGACGCCCCAGTGCTTGGCGAAGAACCACTCGCCCGACAGCGTGGCGTCCTCCACCCGGCCCACCCGGGTGACGCCGTTGGTGTCGATGGAGAAGCCGCTCTCGTTGTACAGGTAGCGGGCGCTGACGCGGAAGTCGCGCAGGCCCACGTCCAGCCCCGATTCGGAGCGCCGGACGTTCAGTGTCTCGGAGTCCAGCCGGGTGCGGATGAAGAAGTTGGTCCCCGCGATCGGCGACACCTCGGCCGACGCCACGTAGTCGGACGAGCGGCCGGACAGGCCCGAGCCGAGGGTGAAGGTGGGGTCGGGGTCGGTGCGGTAGACGCGGCCCACCGTGGCGATGGCGCTGTGGCCGCGGCCCCACAGCCAGTTGGCCCGCGCGCCGATGTTGAAGCGCGCGCCGCTCTCGTACAGGTCCTCGCCGGGGAAGCGGTCGAGCGTGAACAGGTTGGTGTCGTCGAACTCGAAGGCGACGCTGTCCTCGTTGGGGATGTTCTTGTCGGGGCTCAGGCGGGGTGAGACCAGCGCCTGCACGATGGGCTCCAGGATCAGCGAGGACGAGCCCTGGTTGCGCACGAACGGCCAGCTGGCGGTGAAGCCCGCGGTGGCCTGCCCGATGGTCGTCACCTCGTCGGCCGGTCGGCTGACGTTGCGGACCCCGTCGGAGGTCGTCAGCACGCCGTTGCCGATGCTGTAGACGTCGCCGCGAAGCTGCACGACGGGCTCCAGCTTGATCCCGTTCTTCAGGATGAAGTCGCGCCGCCACTCGCCCGACAGGCTGGCGCGCCGCTCGTCCTGGTAGGTCAGGGCCGAGCTCCCGGCGGGCAGCACGGTGTTCAGCTGGCCGTTCAGGCGCTGGGGGCCGAGCGGCTGCAGGCCCGTGGGGTCGGCCACCGAGATCACGTCCTCGTTGCGCGACAGCCCCACCGCCGTGCCGCGGAAGTGCAGCCGCCCGCCCAGGACGTCCAGCGTCGGATCCCACCGCGCCTCGATGAGGGGCGCGACGACCGGGAAGCCCTTGTTGCCCTCGAAGGTGGGCCGGCCCAGCGCGTCCTGCCCGAAGGCGCGGATGGACTGGAAGCTGAGGGCTGTGACCGAGACGTAGGAGGTCGGGTCGGTCCGCTCCGTGAACAGCTGCGACACCAGCCGGTCGGTGTCGGCGGGGTAGAGGCCGCGGTTGGCGAACACCGAGCGCACGTCGTAGCGGCGGAACAGCGTGGGGTCGGTCACCCGCTCCAGGCCGAACCCCCAGTCCCAGTACTTGTCGAAGGCGAAGCGGCCCTCGCCGAGCAGGAAGGTGCGGTTGGTCTGGTCGCCGTACTTGCCGTTGTTGTCGAACAGCCGTTCGTCGGTGTAGCCGCCGCGCAGGTCGAGGTAGCCGTTCCCGAAACGCCGCCGGTACTCGGCCTGCAGAAGCGGGTTGACCGAGCTGTTCAGCTGCAGCGACGTGGTCAGGTCCGACGACGGCGACAGCGCCCAGTAGTAGGGCTGGTCGATGGAGGCCCCGCGCCGCTTGTCGAAGCCGATGCGCGGCGTGAGGAACCCCGAGCGGCGCTCCGCGGTGGGGTCGGGGTGCCAGAACACCGGCGCGTAGAAGACGGGCACGCCGAACACCCGGATCACCGCGTTGCGGTAGTAGATCACCTGGTGCGCCCGGTCCTCGACGATGGAGGAGGCCTGGATGGCGTAGGTCGGCCGCTTGGGCGTGACGCCGTCGGCCTTGCAGATGTCGCAGGGCGTGTAGATGGCGCTCTTGAGCTCGTTCACGTCTTCGTTGCGGCGGATGGCGGCGCCCGCGGCGATGGTGACGTTGTTCTGCAGCCGGGCGGAGAATCCGATGGCGACGCCCGCGCGGAACCGCTCGTCCAGCTGGACGTCGTCGCCGGTCACCATCGTGCCGTCGCCCTGCACGACCACCACATGGCCGACCGCGTGGGAGAGGCCGGTGTTGGTGTCGTAGACCAGCTTGTCGGCGCGCAGCGTGCGGCCCTCCACCCGCGCCTCCACATGGCCGGTGAGGGTCAGGATTTTGGTGCGGCGGTCGTCGGCCCACTCGTCGCCCTCGAGGTAGATCTCCTTGGGCTGGAGCCCGTCGGGGACCACGGCGGGCTTGGGCGCCTGCGCGGCCCGTGGCGGGCGCGAGATGCGCGGCGCCGCCTGCGCGTGGACGGCGAGCGCCGCCAGGGCGACGCCGGCGAGCCAGGCCGTGCGGCGGGCGGAGGACGGGGGGGACTCTGGCACGGCGCGCGGTGTCCGACGCGGTCGGGCGCGGGTCAACCGTCCTCCGTCCACAGGACGAGCGTCACCCCCGCCAGGAGCGCCAGGAACGGCGGCGCCCAGGCGGCCAGCAGGGGAGGGATCACCTCGAAGCGCCCCAAGGCGGCGCAGAGCTGGCTGACGAAGAAGAACACGAAGCCGAGCGCCACCGCCGCCCCGCCGAGCTGCGGCAATCCGCCAAGGCGCATCAGCCTCAGCGAGAAGGCCGCGGCCAGGATCGACATGGCCGCGTACATCAGCGGCGTGGCGAGAAGCTGCTGGAGCTGCAGCCGGTAGCCCACCGCGGAGAAGCCCGCCCGCTCCGTGGCGCGGATCGCGCCGGGCAGGCTCCAGAACGGCACCGCCTGCGCGTTCACCGTCGACGTCGCCGCCGTGTCCGGGTCCAGCGTGGAGGGGAGCGACAGGCTGTCGTAGCGCAGGGCCGCCGCGCCGGGCGCGCCCTCGCGCGCCGCGGTGAGCCGCCAGGCGCCGCGCTCCAGCACCGCGGTGGCCGCGTCGATGCGCCGGCTGAAGCGCAGCGCCCCGCGCTCGTCCAGCGCGTAGACGAAGAAGGACGCGTCGGAGAGCCGCACCCCCGGCCCGGGCGCGCGGCGGGCGGCGCGCACGATCATCTGGCCCCGCCGGTCGCCCTGGCGCAGCCACACGGCCTTGGGCGCCTCCACGAGGTAGCCCTCCATCACCGCCGCCTTGTCGCGCTCGAAGCGGGCGTTGAGGGCGGAGGCCGCGGGGTTCAGCGCCACCGCCGTCACCACCCCCGCCGCCGCCGCCCCCAGCGCCGCGGGCGCGATGAAGCGCCAGGCCGAGACGCCCGCCGCGCGCATGGCGGTGAGCTCGCTGCGGCGGTTCAGCTGCACGAAGGCGCCCAGGACGCCGAACAGGACGGCGAAGGGCAGGAGCGTCACCACCACCGCGGGCGACTGCAGGAGCGTCAGCCCGAACAGCTCGCCCACGGAGGTGTCGCGCGCCCGCACCCCCACGTCCCGCGAGATGGCCACGAAGTCCACGAGGAGGATGATCACGCCCACCACCGCGGTGGCGAGCCCCACGCCCGCGGCGGCGCTGCGCAGGAGGTAGAGGTCGAGCCGCCTCACGCCGGGGTCCCGGACATGGCGTGCGGGAACGGGCGCAGCGCCCGGCGGGGTCGCGCGGGGTCACTGAACAGCCGGTGCGCGATCCACGACGCCGGGACGAGCGGAACGAGATACTGCAGCACGTTGAGCGCGGACGCCCCGTCGCAGGCCGCCTGCACGCCGAAGCCGGCGACCCGCACCGCCAACGCCGCGAACGCCGCCACGGCGATCCGCCGTCCGTAGCCCACGCGGCTGAACGGGCCGCCGAACACCGCGTAGAGCGCGATCAGCATCAGAGTGAGATTGTACAGCGGCGAGGACAGGCGCGCGTGCGCCTCGGCCAGGAGCTTCCTGCGGTTGCGCTGCTCCCAGGCGTGGGAGAGGTCGGGGAAGACCAGCTCGTGCAGGTAGCGGTCGCTGATCTTGTAGACCAGCGGCTCCTCGGTCTTCAGGTAGGGCGAGAGATCGAAGACGTACTCGCTGAAGTCGGTGTAGTTCAGCACATCGCGGTCGCTGAACTGCTCGTTCGAGCCGTCGCGCAGGACCAGCACGGGCCGCTCGCCGCCGCCGGGCAGCGCCTGGCGGGTGATCACGCCGCGCTTGGCGGAGAAGGTGGACGACGAACCCCCCTGGCCGG
>CAXSHO010000119.1:0-911 GCA_964237305.1 uncultured Caulobacteraceae bacterium | reverse complement strand
GTGGATGAAGACGTTGCGCAGCGTCCCCCCGCCGTCGGCGTCCTGCGCGTACACGGTCAGCCCCGGCGAGGGCTCGGCGAAGGCTCCCTCGCGGATCAGGCTGGCGGCGAGGTCGGTGCGCACGCGGAACAGCTCGGTGCGCACCTGGCGGGCGGACCACGGCGTCACCCACAGGTTCACCACCAGCGTGAGCAGCGCCGCGCCCGCGGCCAGCCGCAGCGCCGGGGCGGCCACGCGCCAGCGGCTCATCCCGCCCGCGAAGCAGACCACGATCTCGTGCTCGGTGTGCAGCCGGTTGAGCGAGACGAGCGCGGCGGCGAACAGCGCCACCGGCAGCACCACCACCGCGGTGCCGGGCAGGCCCAGCAGCAGCACCTTGGCGAAGACGAGGAGGCTCTGGCGGTGGTTCACCACGATGGAGAGCTGCGCCAGCGTCTGGCTGAGCAGCGCCACGCCCACGAGCGCGGTGGTGGCGAGCACCGTCGGCCACAGGAGCTGGCGCAGGAGGTAGTCTTCGATCCGTCGCATGGGTCCGCGCTGCGCGCCGCTGGAGACGTCGGGCGGCGACGGCGGGGGAGCCGCGCACCGCGAAGCCCCGCCCTCTACACGCGCCCGCGGGTGCGGCCAACCGCGCCGCGCTTGAGGGGGTGGGGGCCGCGGGTCTAAGCCGCAGGGCCTCCCGCCCGCCCGAGCTACTCCCATGCAGATCCGCTTCGTCGCCGCCGACACCCCCGTGAGCGGGGGCGCCCTGGCGCTCCTGCACGCCGAAGGCGAGACGCCCGGGCCTGCGGCCGCCGCCTTCGACGCCGCCTCGGGCGGCTTGTTGTCCCGCGCCCTGGGATTGGGCCGGTTCAAGGGCGAGAAGGGGTCGAGCCTCGATCTCGCCGCCCCTGCAGGCGGCGGGGCGGACC
>CAXSHO010000118.1:0-9935 GCA_964237305.1 uncultured Caulobacteraceae bacterium | reverse complement strand
TTCGACGCCTTCTTCGGCATCCCCTACAGCCACGACATGAAGCCGCTCGCCCTCTACGAGGCGCGCGCCGGCTCCGACCAGGTCAGCTCGTCGCCGGTCGATTACCCCCGGCTGCAGCAGGACTTCTACAGCCACGCAGAGCGCTTCATCGAGGACAACCGGAGCCGCCCGTTCTTCGTGGAGCTGGCGCTGAGCGCGCCGCACCTGCCCGAGCACCCGCACCCGCCGTTCACGGGCGCGACCCGCGCGGGCGCCTACGGCGACGTGGTGGCCGAGATCGACTCCCTGGTCGGCCGCCTCATCGACAAGCTGAAGGCGCTGGACCTCGAGCGCGACACCCTGGTGATCTTCACCTCCGACAACGGGCCCTGGTTCGAGGGGTCGAGCGGCGGCCAGCGCGACCGCAAGGGCGGGGCGGGCTACGACGGCGGCTACCGGGTGCCTTTCATCGCCCGCCAGCCGGGCGTGCTGCCCGCGGGCCGGCGCGTGGACTCGATCGCCTCGGGCGTGGATCTCCTGCCCACCCTGTGCGCCATGGCGGGCCTGCCGCCGCCCGCGGGCGTCACGCTGGACGGGCGCGACCTCACCGCCGTCCTGCGCGAGGGGGCGCCGTCGCCGCGCGACGAGATCGTGCTGTTCGACAACGAGGCGGTGGTGGGCCTCCGCACCCAGCGCTGGAAGTACCTCACCGCCGCCTACTACCGCGGCTTCCGCTTCCCCTTCGCCCTGGGCGGCTACCCCCAGCTCTACGACATGCAGGTCGACCCCGGCGAGAGCTACAGCGTGGCCGACCGCCACCCCGACGTGCTCGCCGACATGCAGGCCCGTTTCGCCCGCGCCGAGGCCGAGTTCAAACCCTACAGGCACGCCGACATCCCGCCCGTGTTCAAGGCGCTGCGCCAGCAGCTGCAGCACATCCAGGACTGACGGGCGGGCGGGAGCTGGAGACGACATGCGACATCTGACCGGGGCGGTGGTCGCCGTCCTCCTCGCCGGCCCGGCGGGCGCCCAAGCGGCGGACCGCGCGGTGGACGCCCGCGTCGGGGCGCTGCTGTCGCGCATGACGCTGGAGGAGAAGCTCGGCCTCGTCACCACCTCCATGCCCTTCTTCTCGCCGGCCACCCGGGCGGCGGGCGCCCCCATGTCGGCCGGCTACAACCCCGGCCTCCCGCGGCTGGGCGTGCCGCCGTTGCGCGAGAGCGACGCGAGCCTCGGCGTCGCCAACACGCGCGAGATGCGCAAGGGCGACACGGCCACCGCCCTGCCGTCCGGCCTCGCCACCGCGGCCACCTTCGATCCCGCCCTGGCCGAGGCCGGCGGGGCGATGATCGGGGCGGAGGCGCGCGCCAAGACCTTCAACGTTCTGCTGGCGGGCGGCGTGAACCTCACGCGCGACCCCTGGGGCGGCCGCGACTTCGAATACCTGGGCGAGGACCCGCTGCTGGCGGGCACGCTCGCCGCCGCCGCGATCCGCGGCGTGCAGTCGAACCGCATCGTCTCCACGGTGAAGCACTTCGCCCTCAACCCGCAGGAGACCGGCCGTATGGTGGCCGATGGGCGGATCGGGAACGCCGACCTGCGCGAGAGCGACCTCCTGGCCTTTGAACTGGCCCTGGAGGGTGGCCGCCCGGGTGCGGTGATGTGCGCCTATGGCAAGGTGAACGGCGACTACGCCTGCGAGAACGACGCCCTGCTGAACGGCGCGCTGAAGCGCGACTGGGGCTACCGCGGCTGGGTCATGTCCGACTGGGGCGCGGTCCACTCCACGGAGAAGGCGGCGCTGGCCGGGCTCGACCAGGAGTCGGGTCGCGAGCTCGACAAGCTCCTGAACCACGAGGTCTTCTTCCAGGACGGCCTCAAGGCGGCGGTGGCCGCCGGCCGCGTGCCCCAGTCGCGGCTGGACGACATGGCCCGGCGGGTGCTGACCGGCATGGTGGAGACCGGGCTGGTCGACGCGCCCCTCCCCGCCGCGCCCCAGCCGATCGACGTCGCGCGGGGCGCGGCCGTGGCGCAGCGCGTGGCGGAGGCGGGAGCCGTGCTGCTGCGCAACGAGGGCGGCCTGCTGCCCCTGGCCAGGTCGGTCCGGCGCATCGCGGTGATCGGCGGCCACGCCGACGTGGGCGTGATCTCCGGCGGCGGCTCCTCGCAGGTGCGCTCCGTGGGCGGCGCGCCGATCGAGCGCGCCGTGACCTCGGGCGACGCCTCGTCCTTCGCGTCCGAGACCTGGCACGCGTCGTCGCCGCTCGCCGCCATCCGCGCCCTGGCCCCCGGCGCGGAGGTGAGCTTCATCGACGGCGCCGACCCCGCCGCCGCCGCCCAGGCCGCCCGCGGCGCGGACGTGGCGCTGGTGTTCGCCACCGCCTGGCGCACGGAAGGCGAGGACGCCTCCAGCCTCGCCCTTGGCGAGGGGCAGGACCGGCTGATCGAGGCGGTGGCCGCCGCCAACCCGCGCACCGCGGTGGTGCTGGAGACGGGCGGCCCCGTGCTCATGCCCTGGCTGGAGCGCACGCCGGCCGTGCTGGAGGCGTGGTATCCCGGCCAGCGGGGGGGCGAGGCGATCGCGCGCCTCCTGTTCGGCGCGGCGACGCCCTCGGGGCGGCTGCCCATGACCTTTCCGGCCTCCGCCGCCCAGGCGCCCCGGCCGGAGCCGGGCGGCGCCGACGCGCTCCGCGCGCGGGACCGGGCCGCGGCCGCCGGCCAGACGGCCAAGCCGCTGGCCCCCTTCGCCATCGACTACGTGGAAGGCGCCGATGTGGGCCACCGCTGGTACGAGCTGCAGGCGCGGCGGCCGCTGTTCCCGTTCGGCTTCGGCCTGTCCTACACCACCTTCGGCTACTCGCGCCTGCAGGTGTCCGGCGGTCCGCGCCCGTCCGTGACGCTGGAGGTGGCCAACACCGGCGCGCGGGAGGGGACGGACACGCCGCAGATCTACGTGCAGGCGGCCAACGGAGCGGGGCGCAAGACGTGGCGGCTGGCCGGCTTCACGCGCGTGACGCTGGCGCCCGGCGCCCGGCGGCGGGTGACCATCCCGCTCGAGCCCCGCACCTTCAGCCGCTGGGACGTCGACGCCCGCCGCTGGCGCGCGCCGGCCGGCCCCCTGCCGCTCGCGGTCGGCCGCTCGGTCGCCGACCGCACGCTCACGGCCGCGCTGACCCTCTGAGCCCCGCTCCGGAAGACGAGACGATGCCGCACCTCCTCCGCCGCCTGGCGGTCCTCCTCGCCGCCCTGGCCGCCTTCGCGCCCGTGGAGGCGCGGGCCGCGCCCCTGGCGCTCCTGGACCACGGCGGCGCCTGGGTCGCGGTGGAGGGCTACGGCCCCAACGCCGTGCACGTGGTCATCTCGCCGGACAAGGCGGAGGCCACGAGGGGGCCGGGCTACGGCCTCCTCAAGGACGCGGCGGACAGCTCCGGCATGGCGCACGCCACCGGCCCGACCGGCGACGACTTCACCACCGCGGGGCTGCGCCTGCACGTGGACGCCGCCCCGCCGCCCCGGCCCGTGGGGCTGATCGAGAAATACTTCCAGCCGGCCCTGCCGCCGCTCAGCCTGGCGGTGACGGACGCCAAGGGCCGCGCCCTCCTCAACATGACGGGCTGGGCGCTCGCGCCGCGCCAGGTGGGCGACGAGCACACCTACCAGGTGAGCGCCGCCTTCGGGACCGGGGCGGACGAGCACTACTACGGGCTGGGCCAGAACCAGGAAGGCGTGCTGGACCTGCGCGGCCGCACCCTCGACTGCCGCCACTGGTACGAGGCTCCGCACGGCGAGACGGTGTGCATCCCCTTCATGGTCTCGTCCAAGGGCTACGGGATCGTCTGGGACAACACGGCGCCGACGATGGTGACCGCGGGCGTGAACGGCCGCACCCTGTTCAAGTCGACGATGGGCGAGCGCGTCTCCTTCTTCGTCATCACCGGCGACACGCCGGACGCCATCTACGCCACCTACGCCCGGCTGACGGGCCGCACGCCGCTGCCGCCCAAGGCCGCCTTCGGCCTGATCCAGTCCAAGGCGCGTTACGCCAGCCAGGCGGAAGTGGAGACGGTCGCCGACACCTACCGGCGCAAGGGCTACCCGCTCGACATGATGGTGGTCGACTGGTTCTACTGGAGCCGCCTGGGGCAGCTGGACATCGACCCGGCGCAGTTCCCGCATCCCGACGAGATGAACGCGCACCTGCACGCCCAGGGCGTCAGCAGCATGATCTCGTTCTTCCCGCGGTTCGAGAGCTCCGGCCGCTACTTCAACGAGCTGTCCCGCAAGGGCTACCTCCTCAAGGACCGCAACGGGGCCACGGTGGACGGCTATCCCTTCCGGAACGACCGCATGGGCGGGCTGATCGACGCCACCAACCCGGACGCCCGCAAGTGGTACTGGGAGCACATCCGCGACAACGTCCTGTCGCACGGATTCGACTATCCGTGGCTGGACGCGACCGAGCCGAACCTCGTGCCGGACGACTACATGTTCTCGATCGGCTCGGGGGAGCGCTTCCACAACCTGTTCCCGCTGCTGCACGTGGAGGGCGTCTCCGAGGGCCTGCGCGCCTGGAGGCCGGACCGGCGCCCGCTGATCCTGGCGCGCGCCGCCTACCTGGGCTCGCAGCGGACGGGCGCGCTGTTCTGGTCCTCCGACATCCCGGCCACCTGGGAGGCGCTCGTGCGCCAGGTGCCGACGGGGCTCAACATGGCGGCGTCGGGGATCTCCTTCTGGGGCAACGACATCGGCGGCTGGCTGCCCATCCCGGCTGCCTCGACGGCGACCAAGCCGCCCCTGCTCGACGCCTCGGACGCCCGCGACACGGTGGGCGCGAACAGCGACTACCCGGAGCTGTTCACGCGGTGGTTCGAGTACGGCGTCTTCCTCCCCACCCTGCGGGTGCACGGGCTGCGCAAGAACAACGAGCTCTGGTCGTTCGGGCGCGAGGCGGAGCGCATCCTGGCGGACTACGACCGGCTCCGGTATCGCCTGCTGCCCTACATCTACACGCAGGCCCACGTCACCAACCTGACCGGGGCGCCCATGATGCGCCCGCTCTGGATGGACTTCCCGCACGACCCAGCCGTCGCGAACCTGGGCTCCGAGTACATGTTCGGTCCGGCGCTCCTCGTGGCGCCGGTGACGGAGCAGGGCCAGACCTCGAAAGACGTCTACCTGCCCGCCGGAGCGGACTGGTACGACTACTGGTCGAAGGAACGCGTCCCAGGCGGCAGATGGCGTCGGGTGGAGACCCCGATCGACCGGATACCCGTGTTCGTGCGTGCAGGCTCTGTTCTGCCGATCGGCTCCGACATATCCTCGACAGCCCAGAAACAATCCTTGAAGCGCATCGAGATCTATCCGGGAGCCGACGGAGAGGCGACCATCTACGATGACGATGGTGCGAGCGAGGCGTATCGGCGTGGCGCCGGTGTCAGCCAGATCCACGTCAGATGGAATGAAGCAACCCGTAAAACCACAGTCACCGGAGCGGATCCGCGTCTTGCGGAAGTGGTCACAACGACGGTCAAACCCGCCGCCGGGGCGATCGGGGAACGTTGAGAGGTATCGACCGGCGGCGTGGTGGGAACGCGCAGGTCGTCCTCGACCGCAAGCATGGTGACGTCGGAGGCGGCGCTGGTCCGCTCTCGCCTTCCGGCGCACGCCCCGACTGAGGCCGGGGGCAGGCTCGACCGCGGGAGACCGCCACCGGAACTTGGCCGTTCCAGCCCCGTTCGGGCGCGCCGGTTCTCCGTAGGGCTCCTGAGCGGTGGGGTCTGCACGGTCTCCGACGCCGTTCGGCGGAGGCTTGAGAGGGCGGTCGGCGGTCCGGCTTGACGTTTGGCCGGGCAGGCCACAGACGCTGGGCGATGACGCCCGGCGCGGCTTCACCGCTGATCACCCCGCGCCCCGCGGCGTCGGCCGCGACCCGCATCCGCATCGCGCCGGACGCCCCCTACTTCATCGACGAGGACGGCCGGGACTGGACGCCGGTGGGCCACAACGAGTCGATCGCTTGGCCCCACCTGTCGCCGCTGTTCGGTCGTCGAGACCCGGCGGCGGTGGAGGCGCACCTCCACCACCTCAAGGCGAGCGGCGTCACCTGCCTTCGCCTGATGATGGAGTGCGCGCAGAGCCGCCACCGCTATTTCGAGCGCCCCTTCGGCCGGATCAACCCCGCCATGGTGAGGCTCTGGGACGACCTCGTCGCCATGTGCGCGCGGGTGGGCCTTCGCATCCTGCTCACGCCGTTCGACACCTTCTGGACGTGGGTGCGCTGGAGCCACCACCCCTACAACGCACGCAACGGCGGCCCGCTGGAGAGCCCGACGCGCCTCTTGCTCGACCCGCAGGTGCGCGCGGCGGCGAAGGCGCGGCTGGCGTTCGCGGCGGAGCGCTGGGGCGGATCGGGCGCGCTGTTCGCCTGGGACCTGTGGAACGAGATCCATCCCGCCCAGGCGGAGGACGGGGCGGACGTCTTCGACGACTTCATCCATGACCTCAGCACCCATCTGCGGGAGGTCGAAGAGAGATGCTTCGGGTGCAGCCACCTCCAGACGGTGTCGCTGTTCGGGCCGGAGCTCGACCTCAAGCCGCACCTGGACCTGACCGGGCCGATCTTCACGCATCCCGATCTAGACTTCGCCACCATCCACATCTACGCGACGGGCACGATCGACCATCCGCGCAACACGGTGGATCCGGCCTTGGCCATGGGCCGCATCGTGCGGGACTGCACGATGCGGGCGTCGCCGGGGCGGGCGTTCCTCGACACCGAGCACGGCCCCATCCACAGCTTCAAGGACAAGCGGCGGACGCTGCCCGAGCCGTTCGACGACGAGATGTTCCGTCACATGCAGTGGGCGCACCTGGCCTCCGGCGCCGCCGGCGGCGGCATGCGCTGGCCGAACCGCCACCCCCACGTCCTCACGCCGGGCATGCACCGCGAACAGCGGGCGCTGAGCGCCTTCCTCCCGCACGTCGCGTGGAGCGAGTTCCGGCGCCGCAACCTCAACGCGGAGATCGTCACGGCGCCCGGGGCGTCGAAGCTGGCGGTGTTCGGCTGCGGGGACTCCCGGCAGGCGCTGCTCTACCTCCTGCGCAGGGACACTCTCGGGGCGGACGGCCGGCTCGCGCGCGACGCGGCGCCCGTGGCCCCGCTGGTGCGCGTGCCCGGACTGGCCGCCGGCCGCTACGCGGTGCTGCGGTGCGATCCGGAGACGGGTGCGACGGCTCAGGTGGCGACGCTGGACCGCTGCGGCGAGGGAGCGCTCTCCTTCTGCGCGCCCGCCTTCGCCGCCTCCGCCGTCATCCTCCTGCGGCGCGTCCAGGGCTGACGGCGCGAGGAGGCGCGCGCGCCTCGCCTGAACGGCTCAGGAGGAGGGGGCGTCCCGCGCTTCGAGCCGGGTCAGCGCCTGGGCCAGCACATCGTCCTCGCGCAGGAACAGGGCGGCGAACGGCACCGATTCCGAGCCGTCCGTCCCGTGCCCGTCCTTGCTGAAGACGAGGTCGGTGGCGGTGACCTCGACCGTGAGGCCGGCGCTTCGGCCCGCGGCGTCCTCCAGCCGGTCGGCCAGCATCTTCAGGTCGAACTTCATGCGCGTCTCCAGAGGCTTGCCCGTCAACCCGTCCCCGTCGCCCACTGTTCCGGGCGCGGGGAACAGGGTGTCGCACCCGCGGGTTGGGCTGGGTGGGAGACCTGAACATGACGGCCAACGCCACCGCACCCGCCGGCGCCTTCAAGCATGCGGAGGATCGACCCGCGACAGACGATCGTGACGGCGCGGTGGCGACCCGCGCCGTCACGATCGGCCGCCCGCGCGAGGAGGTCTACGCCTTCTGGCGCGACTTCACGAACTTGGCGAAGGTCATGGAGAACGTCCGCAGCATCGAGCCTCGGGAGGACGGGCTGACGCACTGGGTGGTCGCCGCGCCCGGCGGGAAGACGGTGGAGTGGGACGCCCGCGTCACCGCCGACGAGCCGGGGCGGCGCATCGCCTGGCGGTCCGAGCCCGGGGCGGACGTGACGAACCACGGCGTCGTCGAGTTCCGCGACGCGCCCGGCGGCCGCGGGACGGAGGTCCACGCCGCCATCGCCTACGAGCCTCCCGCGGGCGCCGTCGGCAAGCTCGTGGCCACGCTCACCCAGCACGAGCCCGGCCAGCAGGCGCACCGCGACCTGCGCCGGCTGAAGATGCTGCTGGAGACGGGCGAGATCGCCACCACGAAGGCGCCCGACGCCGCGCCCCGCTACGACAAGAAGACGGCCACCGACGCCGAGCGCCAGGCCGAGACCCGCTGACGGGCGCCGCCCCGCATATCTCCAGATCAGGAACACCCCCATGCGCGCCCTCACCTGGCACGGCAAACACGACGTGCGCGTCGACACCGTGCCCGATCCCAGGATCGTCAACCCGCACGACATCATCATCCGCACTACGGCCACGGCGATCTGCGGCTCCGACCTGCACCTGTACGACGGCGTGATCCCGACCATGGTCCCCGGCGACATCCTGGGCCACGAGTTCATGGGCGAGGTGGTGGAGGTCGGCCCGGAGGTCACCAACCTGAAGAAGGGCGACCGCGTGGTGAACCCCTTCACCATCGCCTGCGGCCAGTGCGGCCACTGCAAGACGCAGTTCTTCGCCGCCTGTGAGAACTCCAACCCCTCGGACAAGGCGCCGATGATGGAGGCGCTGTACGGCTACGCCGGGTCGGGGCTGTTCGGCTACTCGCACATGATGGGCGGCTACGCCGGCGGTCAGGCCGAGTACGTGCGCATCCCCTTCGGCAATGTCGGCCCGATCAAGATCCCCGACGGGCTGGACGACGAGCAGGTGCTGTTCCTGTCCGACATCTTCCCCACCGCCTACCAGGCGGCGGAGAACTGCAACATCCAGCCCGGCGACACCGTGGCGATCTGGGGTCTGGGCCCCGTGGGCCTCCTGGCGGTGAAGAGCGCCTTCCTCCTGGGCGCCGAGCGCGTCATCGCCATCGACCATCGCACCAACCGCCTCGCGCTGGGCGAAACGGCGGGTGCGGAAGTGCTGAACTTCGAAAAGGTGCGCGTGAACGAGGCGCTCACCGAGATGACGGGCGGGCGCGGCCCCGACAGCTGCATCGACTGCGTGGGGCTGGAGTCGCACGGCTGGGCCGTCGACAACGTGTTGGACTTTGTGAAGACGACGCTGAAGCTGAGCTTCGACCGTCCCCACGTCCTGAGGGAGGCGATCCTGGCCTGCAAGCCGGGCGGGATCCTCTCCATCCCCGGCGTGTACGGCGGCCTCTTGGACAAGGTCCCGTTCGGGGCCGCCTTCGGCAAGGGCCTGACCTTCAAGATGGGCCAGACCAACATGCACAAGTACCTGCACCCGCTGCTGGAGCGGATCCAGAAGGGCGAGATCGACCCGGGCTTCATCATCAGCCACAGGATGTCGCTGGAGGAGGCGCCCTCGGGCTACAAGAAATTCCACGACGACCAGGACACATGGACCAAGGTCGTGCTTCGGCCGAACTGACGGTCCGCGTCGGAGGTGAAAGGGCCGCCGGATCGCTCCGGCGGCCCTTCCCATGTGGGTGCTATGCGGCGGTCACTCGCCGGAGCCGGGCTCGGCCATCCCGCGGTGCATCTCGGCCAGGGTGCTGTCGCTGAGGACGCGGGTGGAGGCCGCCTGCAGCTTGTTCTTCAGCCCGGCGACCACGTCGCCCTCGCCCTTCATGAGCGCCTCGAAGCCCGCCTTGGCGACCATGGCCGGATCGTCCTTCTTGGCCTGACCGACCTTGGTGTCGTCCAGGTCCGCCCGGTGGAAGAACTCGGTCTCCGTCGCCCCCGGCAGCAGCGCCGTGACGGTGACGCCCGTGTCCTTCAGCTCGTTGCGCAACGCGAAGCTGAAGCTCTGCAGGAACGCCTTGGTGCCGTTGTAGACGGCCTGGAAGGTCCCGGGGATGAAGCCGGC
>CAXSHO010000117.1:9352-9955 GCA_964237305.1 uncultured Caulobacteraceae bacterium | reverse complement strand
CGCCCGCATCGCGGCTCACCGCGCGGCCGGTGCGGGGGCTGACGAAGGCGAGGTCGTCGGCCGAGCCGGTGACGGCGCAGCGCGAGAGGTCCAGCCCGAAGCCCATCTCCTCCAGTAGCCCCATCTCGAAGCGGACGTAGATCGCGGGCCACACGTCCGGCAGGGCGAAGGCCGCGGTGAGCGCCTCGAAGGCCAGGAACACGCCGGGGTGCGGCTCGCGCTCGGGCAGGGCCGCGGCGGTGACCGCGGCGGCGGCGGACAGGCCGGCGAGCGCCAGCGGGTCGTCGAACAGGGCGGCCGGCCCCTCCCCCACCGGCTCCAGCTGCGCCGAGCCCAGGTGGTCGGACGTGCGGGCGCGGTACTCGGCCAGCACCCGGGCGCCCGGCTGCAGGAACGGCTTCATCCTGCGCGACGCCCCGCCCGCCACGTGCGCGGCGAAGCGCCCCCGCCGCTCGGTGAGGAGCTCCACCAGCGCCCCCGCCTCGCCGTGGGCGCGGGCGGCGAGCACGAAGGCGTCGTCCGACCACTCCATCAGCGGCGGGGAGCCATCCTTGACCCGGCCTCGATCAGGTCGGCGTTGGGGAGGCGCGCGAGACGAAAGCG
>CAXSHO010000117.1:0-9342 GCA_964237305.1 uncultured Caulobacteraceae bacterium | reverse complement strand
GGGTCCAGAGCGTGTCGCTGACGACGGCGGTGCACAGGGCCGCCCAGAAGGCTTCGCGACCTCCGAGCTCCGTGCGGATGTCCTCCGCCGTCGGGTCCCTGGGCCAGGCCTGCTGCAGCAGGCTGTGCGCCAGGTCCGCACGGCCCGACAGCATCAGACCGGCCAGGGCCTGCACGGCCGCGGTCTGGACGTCGCCCCTGCGGATCTCGTCCGCGGCGAGGGCGTCGGCCATCAAGTGGCTCACCGCGGCGCGCCGCACCCGCAGGTCCTCCTCGTCGAAGCTGCGGCGCGCCAGGGCGGCGAGGTCCAGGTCGAAGGCGGAGCCGGTCCACACCAGCGGCACGGGAACGAGCACCCGCGAAGCATGCGCCCCGCTGGGGAAGGCGGCGACCGCATACTCCAAGTCGAGCACCGGTCGGCCGTCCCTGATCATGATCGTGAGACCTTCCGCGTCCCCCAACGACAGCTTGTCGACAACGCCGGACGCCGCCGACCGCACGATCATCAGGTCCGCCTCGCCGCCCGAGCCGCCGTTCACCCCGAGCACCACAAGGTCGGGGCCGGGCCGCCCGGCCGTGCGAGACCACAGGACGCGGACGCCGCTCACCGCGGGAGACATATAGCCTTGCCCGAGCGGGACCCGGCGGCCCGCGATCCGCAATTCGGCGGCCGAGCATGACGCGTCGTAGTCGCCCGGCCCCGTACACGGGACAGCCCAGACCGCGCGCGCGCCCGACGACCAGACTTGTCGAGGCGGGAAACCGGTCGCCGCAATCGCCACAGCGGGGATAAAAGCGATCAGGCGTCGAACTCCAGGCCGCCGTCGCGGTAGAAGGCGCGGTCCTCCGACCAGTTCTCCTGCACCTTGACGTGGAGGAAGAGGTGGATGGGGCGGTCGAGGATCTGCTGCAGCTCCTCCCGCGACTTCTGGCCGATCCACTTCAGCGTCTGGCCGTTCTTGCCGAGGAGTATGGGGCGCTGGCTCTCGCGCTCGACGTAGATGGTCTGCTCGATACGCGCGGCTCCGCCCTTGGCCTCGGTGAAGGACGTCGTCTCCACGGCGGCCGAGTAGGGCAGCTCCTCGTGCACGCGGAGGTAGACCTTCTCCCGGGTGATCTCCGCGGCCAGGAGGCGCACGGGCAGGTCGGCGGTCTGATCCTCCGGGTAGAGCCAGGGGCTCTCGGGCATCAGCTCGGCCAAGCGGCGCTTCAGGTCGTCGACGCCTGAGCCGTTGTGGGCGGAGACCATGAACACCTCGTCGTAGGCGCCCGTCTCGAACAGCCGCTGCGAGAGCGCCAGGAGCTGGTCGCGCTTGACGAGGTCGATCTTGTTCAGCGCCAGGATCGCGCGGCGGCCGCCGGTGGTCAGGCCCTCCACGATGGTGCGGGTGTCGTCCTGCGACAGGCGTTGCGCTGGGCTGAGCTTTTCCGCCAGTTCGGCCTCCACATCGACGAGGTGGACCACGGCGTCCGCGTCCTGCGCGCCCGCCCAGGCCGCGCGGACCATGGCGCGGTCCAGCCGGCGGCGGGGGCGGAACACGCCGGGGGTGTCCACCAGCACCACCTGCGCCGCGCCCTCCATGGCCACGCCGCGCACGGGAAAGCGCGTGGTCTGCACCTTCTGGGTGACGATGCTCACCTTCTGGCCGACCAGCCGGTTCACCAGCGTCGACTTGCCGGCGTTGGGCGCGCCGAGCACGGCGGCGAAGCCCGCGCGGGTGCGGCCGGCGTCGCTCACGCCGACACCTGCGCCAGGAGCGCGGCGGCCGCGGCGGTCTCGGCCAGGCGGCGCGAGGCGCCTTCCGCCTCCGCCACGGGTGCGCCCTCCACCTCCACCCGCACGCGGAAGGTGGCGGCGTGGTCGGGGCCGGAGCGGTCCAGGAGCTCGTAGCGCGGCAGGTGCGGCCCTCGCGCCAGGGCCCAGTGCTGCAGGCGCGACTTCGGGTTGAGGGCGGGCTCGGGCGTCGGGGCGTCCAGCCGCCCGGCCCAGCTGCGCAGGACGACGGCGCGCGCCGCCTCGAAGCCGCCGTCGAGGTGCACGGCCGCCAGGATGGCCTCGCAGGCGTCGCCCAGGATGGCGGTCTGCTCGCGGGCGCCCCGGCGGGTCTCGCCGCCCGGCAGGCGCAGGGCGGGGCCGACGCCCCAGGCGCGGGCCACCTCCGCGCAGGTCGCCTTGTCCACCACCGCGTTGTAGCGCAGGGCCAGCTCGCCTTCGGGCGCAGCGGGGTGGCGGCGCAGCAGCTCGTCGGCGACCACGAGGCCCAGAACGCGGTCGCCCAGGAACTCCAGCCGCTCGTTGTTGGCCACCTTGCGCGCGCCGTCGCCGACGCTGGCGTGCGTCAGCGCCTGTTCCAGGAGTTGCGGATCCGCGAACGCATGGCCGAGCGCGCAGGCCAGCGCGTCGGCCGCCGCCGCCCTCGCGCTCACAGGCGCGCGCTCACTTCAGGACGTGGAGGAAGCGGCTCGGACGCGCGTCGGTGACCCAGGTCCACGGCTTGAAGAGCGAGGCGCCGCGCCGCCAGGAGAGGAGGATCAGGTCCGCCTTGCCCACGAGGTTCTCCGCCGGCACGAAGCCCACGCCCGCCTCCGGCGGCACGTGCTGGTCCAGCTCGGCGTTCCAGGCGCACTTGGCGGAGCTTGCGGGGGGAACGCCCGGGTCGAAGCGGCTGTCCAGCGAGTTGTCGCGGTTGTCGCCCATCATGAAGTAGCATCCGGCGGGCACCACGTAGACGCCGGTGTCGTCCGCGGAGCCGGTGCTGCCCGAGCACTTGGCTATCGTGTGCGTGCGGCCGTCCGGGAAGGTCTCCACGTAGCGGGCCACCGACTGCGACGGGTCGTAGTTGGTGGGGCAGCTGGTGGCGCCGACCCCCGCCGCCGTGCGCGGCACCCGTGCGTCGTTGAGGTAGATTTCGCCCGCCTTCACCTGGATGCGGTCGCCGGGAAGGCCGATCAGCCGCTTGATGTAGTCGGTGTGACCGTCGCTGGGCAGCTTGAACACCACGATGTCGCCGCGGTCGGGCCCGCGCTGGGCGATGCGGCCGGAGAACAGGGGCGGGCTGAACGGGATGGAGTGGCGGCTCCAGCCGTACGCGAACTTGGAGACAATGATGTAGTCGCCTTCGTAGAGGTTCGGCTCCATGGAGGCGGACGGGATGGTGAAGGGCTGGAACAGCAGGACCCGCAGCACCAGCGCGATCAGGAGCGCGTAGACCACCGTCTTGCCGAGCTCCCAAAGCTCGCGCAGGCCGCCGGCCGGCGCGGGCTCGGCCGCCGCGGTCTCGGTCGCGGAGTCGGAGGTGGTCACGGTCATGGGCTCGGCTCGGCGCGACGGCCGTCAAGCGTCGCGGGGAAGTGGGGCGGAGTAAAGGCCCGCGGCGCAGGGGGCAAGTCGTCGCGCCGACGCGGTCAGAGCGCCTCGACCACCACGAAGGCCAAGGCGTAGGGCGGGTCGTCGGTGAGGGAGAGGTGCAGGCGCGCCTCCCGCCCCGGAGGCGTGATCGCCGCCAGCCGCGCGGCCGCGCCGCCGGTGAGGGTCAGACCCGGCTTGCCCGCGGCGTCGTTGGCCACCTCCATGTCGGTCCAGGCGAGGCCGGCGATCCCCACGCCCAGCGCCTTGGCGCAGGCCTCCTTGGCGGCCCAGCGCCGGGCGTAGGTGGGGGCGGGGTCGGCGCGGCGGGCGGCCTTGGCGCGCTCGCCCTCGGTGAAGATGCGGTGGGTGAAGCGGTCGCCGAACCGCTCCAGCGTGGAGGCGATGCGGCGGATGTCGGCGAGGTCGGAGCCGATGCCCAGGATCATGCGGCTAGGCCGAAGCCTCTCGCCGGGCGGCGTCCATCAGGGCGCGCATCCGGGCGATGGCGGCGGGCAGGCCGGTGAACACCGCCTCGCCGATCAGGAAATGGCCGATGTTCAGCTCGCGCACCTCGGTGATGGCGGCCACAGGGGCGACGCTGTCGAAGTCGATGCCGTGCCCCGCGTGCACCTCCAGCCCCCGGTGGCAGGCGTCGAAGGCGGCGTCCTGAAGGGCCAGAAGACGGCTTTCGGCCGAGGGGTCGCCCTCGCGCAGAGCGTCGCAGTAGGCCCCCACGTGCAGCTCCACCACCTCCGCGCCCGTGCGGGCCGAGGCCTCCACCTGCGCCGGATCGGCCTGGACGAAGAGCGAGACGCGGGCGCCCCCCTCCTCCCGCAGCCGCCGCACGGCGGGCGCGATGTGATTGTGGCCGCCGTGGACGTCGAGCCCGCCCTCCGTGGTGCGCTCCTCCCGCCGCTCGGGGACGAGGCAGACGGCGCGGGGGCGGTGGCGCAGCGCGATGGCCACCATCTCGTCGGTGACGGCCATCTCCAGGTTCAACGGCTTGCCCGCGCTGCGGCACAGGTCGGACAGGCGGGCGATGTCGTCGTCGCTGATGTGGCGGCGATCCTCGCGCAGGTGCGCGGTGATCCCGTCGGCCCCCGCCTCCAGCGCCTGCTCGGCGGCGCGGACGGGGTCGGGATGGGCGCCGCCGCGGGCGTTCCGGATGGTGGCCACGTGGTCGATGTTCACGCCCAGCCGCAGGCGCACGTCCGGCCCCCAGTGATCAGGACGGCCGCGCACGTTCACGCCGACAGCCTGCGGCTGCCCGGGTCGGTGACCGGCAGGGCGGCGAGCTCGGGCGGCAGGGCGTCGGCGGGCCAGGCCGGCACGTCCAGCGTCGCCAGCGCCGCCAGCGGCGCGCCTACGTCCGCCCGGCCGCCCGAACGGTCCACGATGCAGCCTGCGCAGACCACGTCGCCTCCCGCCTCGCGGATGGCCGCGATGCACTCGCGGGAGGAGAGGCCGGTGGTGACGATGTCCTCCACCATGGCCACCCGGGCGCCAGGCTCCAGGTGGAAGCCGCGGCGCAGGCGGAAGGCGCCCCCCTCGCGCTCCACGTAGAGCGAGGGCACGCCGAGGTGGCGCGCCGTCTCGTAGCCGGGGATGATGGCCCCCACGGCGGGCGAGACCACCGCGTCCACCTCGCCCACCCGCTCGCGGATGAGCGCAGCCAGCGCCCGGCACAGCCGCTCCGTGCGGTCGGCGCGCTGGAAGACGAGGTTCTTCTGCAGGAACACACCCGAGTGCAGCCCGGACGACAGCACGAAGTGCCCCTCGCGCAGGGCGCCGGCGGCGCGGAACTCGGCCAGGACGTCGTCGGAGGTCATGGGTGCGGTCATCACGGCGAGACACGCCACAGCCGCGACCGTTGCGCAATGGAGATCGCCGGAGACGCGGCGAGCCGCCATGGCTTGATGTAGGAGTGCACCTGATCACGCACCTGTGAAGTAAATTACATCTTCGAAATACGTATCGTCACAATTTAGCACCATACAATCCGAATGTGTCTTACAAAGATAATGATGTGCTTTGGAGCAGACGAGGGTGTTGGCTTTACTGGTCATGATTTTGGCAGCAGAAAGGATTAGCGTTATGGATCAAAGTGTTCGCCAGAAACCGACAACATTCGCCGAGCAACGGGCATTTACACGAAGTCATGTTCAAGCAGGATTTGATGCAATCGACTCCAACCATGACGGAAAACTTAATCTGAAAGAGTGGAGTGACGATAACTGGGACTCTATAAGTCTGTATTCCAGCGATCCTGGAAGAGTATCTGAGATCGAGTATTTACAGTCTGTTTTCGGACCTATTAACGATCCAATCAGCGGTCCTTCTATTCGCAGTTATCGCTCTGATCCGTTTAAACAGAGGTTCAGACTTTTTGACTCAGGTCACAAGGGATATTGGACCAGGACAGACGCGGACAAGTATAGTGAAGTTGAATTCAATAAGTTAGACCGTAATCATGATAGTAGCTTGTCCCGTAGTGAAGCTATAGGAGGTAAGTGATGTCGCTGACTGAAGCGCAGGTAAATGCGTTCTCGATTAATCTGACCAACTTGGCTAACGCTCAGGCAACCGCGGGGTTTTCGGGGGAGCTTTACAGTTTGATACCTCAAAGTGGTAATTACGCCGGAAATGGTGTAAACGACTACTGGAATGTAATGGACGCTTTGCGCCCCGTCATCGAAGCGGGCACCACTGCTCCTGGAAGTCACAACGCAAATGCGTTAGCTGATAACCAACAGCTCGAATCTGAGTACCGAGATGTCAAGGAATACCTCAGGATGTTAAGTGGGCAGCCCCAGGAACCTACAACGATCCAGCCGGTATCCTGCCCATTTCTGAGTCGGACTTCAACAGCAAAGTTCACGACCAAGAACTCTCTGTTGCTAACAATGGACCAAACGGACCAGACACGTTAGCAGCATTAGCCGCGAACACAAGTTATATGGAGAAGCAGCTCGCGCTCGGGTTAGGCAGTGGCGACATAGCAGCAATAGCGGAAGGTTTGTTTATTGGTACAGTGGGCAACGCCGTAACATTTGTCGAAGATTCCGCCAAGAATATTAGTCATCTTATATTAGAAGGAGCGAGGTCACTATTTAACTCCGATCCAAACCATCTGGCTGTTGCAGATGAAAGCCAGGGCCTTTCGGGTTATGCTGGCGGAGACTCCGATTTTTCAGCGGTCGACGATTTCCTCAACAGCTTCTCAGGCTCGACCGGTGGTGGTGGCGGTGATCTGGACTCGCTCTTTGATGATGATAATTATTATACTGAGCCCGTCTTCAGTAATAGGATCCAAACGGTCGGACAAGGCCATGATCATGTCGTATCTCAGCATGAGGCCATGTTCGGATTTGCCCGCTAGACTCGGTGAGCAAATAGTAGCCTAATCGAGGCGTGCGACGCTCGCTGATCTGGATGGCTGTGCTATCGGCTATGGCCACAGTCGCTTACGCCACCCCTCCGCCTGAGGCCGACGCCCGCTTCAAGGCTCTTTACGAGAAGGAGTGGGCGTGGCGGCAGGCGCAGCGCGGGGAGGCGGGCGACGCGGACGACGAGAGCCGCGTGCGCGCCAAGCTGCCCAAGGTGGACGCCGCCACCCAGGCCGCCCGCCTCGCCTACTGGACCGACACCCTCAAGACGCTCGACGGGATCGACCCGAAGGCGCTCTCGCCGCAGGAGGCGGAGAACTACGCCGTCTACAAGGCGCAGCTGCGCGTCCTGGCGAACCAGCAGCGGTTCCGCGAGTGGGAGAAGCCGCTCACGGGCGACAGCGCCTTCTGGTCGGACATGACGGGGGTGGCGCGCCAGCCCTTCCGCCGCGCCGCCGACTACCCCGCCTACCTGAGCCAGCTGCGCGACCTCCCCCGCTACTTTGACGAGGAGATCGCCGCCATGCGCGCGGGCCTGGCGCGCGGCTTCACCCCGCCCCGGGTGACGCTGGAGGGCCGCGACCGCGCCATCGCGTCGGTGGCCGACGCGAAGACGCCGCAGGAGGTGATCTGGTGGAAGCCCTTCGAGACCTTCCCCGCGGGCGTCACCTCCGCCGAGCAGGCGCGGCTCCGCACGGAGGGCGCCGCGGCCATCCGCGACGGGGTGCAGCCCGCCTATCGCCGGCTCCTCGCCTTCTGGCGCGACGAGTACCTTCCCCGCGCACGCACGGCGCTGGACGCCGCCTCGCTGCCGGACGGGCGGGCCTACTACCAGTCGCTGATCCTGGAGTTCACCACCACCGAGCTGACGCCGGAGGCCATCCACGCCTTCGGCCTGTCGGAGACCGCCAAGGTGCACGCCGAGATGCTCGCGACGATGAAGGACGCGGGCTTCACCGGCGACTTCCCCGCCTTCCTGCGCTTCCTGAAGACCGACCCGCAGTTCCACCCCAAGACAGCCGACGAACTCCTGAAGGACGCGGCCTTCATCGCCAAGGAGTTCGACGGCAAGGCCTCGCGCTGGTTCGGCTACCTGCCCCGGGCGCGCTTCGCCATCCGCCCGGTGCCCGACGACATCGCACCCTTCTACACCGCCGGCCGGGGCGGGCCGGGAGGCTACCTCGTCAACACCTACGACCTGCCCAGCCGCGCGCTCTACAGCCTGCCCGCGCTGACGCTGCACGAGTCGGCGCCCGGCCACGCCATGCAGATCCCCATCGCGTCCGAACAGGCCGACCTGCCCGAGTTCCGGCGCCGGTCGTACATCTCGGCCTACGGGGAGGGTTGGGCGCTCTACTGCGAGCGGCTGGGCGACGAGATGGGCATGTACCACACGCCGTACGAGCGCTTCGGCATGCTGAGCTACCAGGCGTGGCGCACGGCGCGGCTGGTGGTGGACACCGGCCTCCACACGCAAGGCTGGAGCCGCAGCCGGGCGCAGGACTACCTCCGCGAGAACACCGCCCTGTCCGACCACGAGGTGGAGACGGAGGTGGACCGCTACATCTCCTGGCCGGGCCAAGCGTTGAGCTACTACCTGGGCGAGGACGCCATCCGTCGCGGGCGGGCGAAGGCGCAAGCCGCGCTCGGCCCGCGCTTCGACATCCGCCGCTTCCACGACACCGTGTTGAAGGTCGGCTCGGTGCCGCTTCCCGTGCTGGAGGCCCGCATCGACCGCTTCATCGCGGAGGGCGGGCCGGAGCCCTACCCGAAGCGGGTGGAGTGAGCGCTCAGTCCTGCGAGACGTTCAGGACCTGGCGGCCGCGGTACATGCCGGTCTTCAGGTCCACGTGGTGCGGGCGCTTCAGCTCGCCGGTGTCCTTGTCCTCGACATAGCTGTTCGGGGCGAGCGCGTGGTGGCTGCGGCGCATGTTGCGACGCGAGGGAGAGGTTTTCCTCTTGGGAACCGCCATGAGCCTCGTCCTGAACTGGGGCCGGGCTGACCGGACCGTAACGACATCGAGGCGACACGCGGGGGGCGGTCGCCGAGGAGCGCAGGCTTATGCCGTAAACGCTGCGGACGGGCAAGCCGTCAGCGGACCGGTCCGGCGGGGGCCCCGCCGGGGGTGGTGGCCGCCCTCGAGGCGGCGGTGGAGGTCAGCGTTCCCCTGCCCGCCGGGGCGGAGCGGTGCGGTCCGCTCACCACCGCCACCGTGACGACGGCGGCGATGACGAGCACCACGGCGAACCACCAGAACGACCGGCCGGAGCGCCGGGCGGGGCCGGGCGACGCCCGGTCGCGCGAGCCCCCCTGCGTGATCCGCCCCGCGGAGGTGTCGTCATCGTCCCGAAGGTCGCTCATGCCCCTGCCAACCTTCTAATCCGGACGCGGTTCCTGCGCGGTCATACCAGGCGTGACCGCTCCACCGCCGCGCCGATGAAGCTGGCGAACAGGGGGTGGGGGGCGAAGGGGCGGCTCTTCAGCTCGGGATGGAACTGCACGCCGACGAACCAGGGGTGGTCGTCGCGCTCCACGATCTCGGGCAGGAGGCCGTCGGGCGACAGGCCGGAGAAGCGCAAGCCGGCGCCTTCGATCGCGTCGCGGTAG
>CAXSHO010000116.1:0-9974 GCA_964237305.1 uncultured Caulobacteraceae bacterium | reverse complement strand
GCGCACGTCGACCCCGCGCGTGTGGGCGTCGCGCAGCGCCTCCACGATCTTGGGGTCCACGCGCGTGGGGTCGCCCACGAAGCCGAGGTCCACCTCCTGCTCCATGCGGCTGTGGGGGTCCACGCGCGTGCGCACCGCCTTCTCCACCGTGATCAGTCGGGCGTCCTTGCCGGAGAGGCCCACGCCGCGCACGTCGGCGTCCGCGCCCGCGCGGTTGATGAAGTGCACGATCTCCTTGTTGATGGCGCCGCAGAGGACCATCTCGGCCACCTCCATCGTCGCCTCGTCCGTGACGCGCAGCCCGTCGACGAAGGTGGACTGGACGCCCGCCTTCTGGAGCCAGGCCGAGATCTGCGGCCCGCCGCCATGCACCACCACCGGGTGGACGCCCAGGAGCTTCAGCAGCACGGCGTCGGCGGCGAAGGCGCGCGCCACCGCCTCCTCTCCCATGGCGTGGCCGCCGTACTTGATGACCACCGTCTCGCGGTCATAGGTCGAGATGTAGGGCAGGGCCTCGGCGAGCGTGCGCGCCGTGGCCCACCCCGCCTCTTCGGCGTCGGCGGCGTCGGTCATGAGGCGCGACTTAGCGGGCTTCCCTCACGCTTGCACCGTGCAAACCGTGCGGCGCGTGCGGTCCGGAGGCGCAGGCGCACGCGATTTTCGGCGTGCGGGTCGTGCGGGTCGTGCGCGATGGGGGCGGACGGGCGGGGCGTCATCCGGGCATCATAGGCCTGCGCCGCGGAGCGGGGAGACGGGCGCGGGGGAGACGGGGCGCGGGGAGACGGGGCGCGGCCGTCAGCCCTCGATCGTCTCCAGCACCTCGGCGCGCAGCTGCGCGAGGCCCGCGCCGGTGGTGGAGCTCGTGACCGCCACGCGGGGAAAGGCGGCGGGCCGCTTGGCCAGCGCCTTCAGCGTCTCGGCCTCCACCTGGGCGAGGTCGCTGGCGGGGCGCACCTTGTCGGCCTTGGTGAGCACCACCTGGTAGCTGACGGCGGCGAGGTCCAGCGCGTCCAGCGCCTCCCTGTCCGGCGGCTTCAGGCCGTGGCGGGCGTCGATGAGGAGGTAGACGCGCTTGAGGTTCGGACGACCCCGCAGGTAGGCGCGGCCCAGGTTCTGGAACCGCGCGACGCTCTTCTTGTCGGCGCGGGCGAAGCCGTAGCCGGGCAGGTCGGCCAATCGCACGCGCTCGTCCAGGAGGAAGAGGTTCACCTCGCGGGTGCGGCCCGGCTCGTTGGAGGCGCGGGCCAGGTCGTGGCGGCCGGTGAGCGCGTTGATCAGCGAGGACTTGCCCACGTTGGAGCGGCCGGCGAAGGCCACCTCCGGCAGGTCGGGCGCGGGCAGCTGCTCGATCTTGGCGACGCCCAGGAGGAACCGGCAGTCGCGCGCGAACAGGATGCGCGCGGCTTCGCGCCTGTCGTCGTCCGGTTCCGCCACTCCGCTCATCCCGGCGAACGCCGGGACCCAGGATCGCGCGCATCCGCATTGCCCGACCCGCGTCGAGCTTGGCTCGCCGCCTGGGTCCCGGCGTCCGCCGGGATGAGCGGGGGGAGAGGGGTCACGCCGCCGCCGCCGGCGCGCCGCGCCCGCGCACCCGGGCCAGGAAGGTGTCGATGGGGTTCTCGGTGCCGTGCCGGTGCATGATCACGTACTGCTGGATGATGGTGAGCAGTGTCGACCACACCCAGTAGATCAGGAGCCCCGCCGCCACGTGCGCCATGAAGAAGGTGATCACGATGGGCATCAGCTGGAAGATCTGCCGCTGCGTGGCGTCGATCCCCGCCGTCTGCGGGCTCATCGCCTGCAAGAGCCACTGGGTGCAGCCGTAGAGGATGGCGATGATCCCGATGTGCAGCGGCCCGTCGAGGAAGGCGCCGATGGAGGGCGTGGAGGCCACGTGCCACGGGATCAGCCCGAACAGGTTCACGATGGAGGTCGGGTCCTGCGAGCTGAGGTCGGGGATGCCCAGGAACCGCGCGTGGCGCATCTCGATCGCCACGGTGAACACCTTGGAAAGCGCGAAGAAGATCGGGATCGGCACCAGCGCGGGCAGGCAGCCCGCCAGCGGGTTCACCTTGCGCGTCTTGTAGAGCGCCATGGTCTCCGCCTGCTGCTTCTGCGGATCCTCCGGGAAGCGCTTCTTGATGGCCTCGACCTCCGGCGCCAGCTTGCGCATCTCGGCGGTGGAGGCGAACGACTTGTTGTAGAGCGGGAAGGTCAGGATCACCCGCACCACCGTCAGCATCAGGATCGCCAGGCCGATGGAGCCGGTCCAGCCCTGGAAGGTGGTGAGGAGCCAGAAGATCGGGCGGGTGAGGAACCACAGGCGGCCCCAGTCGATGGCGTCGGAGAACTTGGCCACGCCCAGCGACTTCTCGTAAGCCATCAGCGTGGCGGCCTCCTTCGCGCCCGCGAACAGGCGGCGCTCCTCCACGGTGCGGGCGCCCGGCGCGATCTCGCGCACCGCGCCGACGTAGTTGGCCTCGTACACGTCCGTCCCGCCCACGGTGGTGGTGCGGTAGCTGGCGCGCACCGCCTCGCCGCCGGGGGGCAGCAGCGCGGCCAGCCAGTACTTGTCGGTGAGGCCGAACCAGCCGCCGGTGGAGGCGACCTGGACGGGCGCCTTCTCCTTCATGGCCTTGAAGTCGGCGAGCTGCAGGACGCCGCCCGCCTCGCCGATGGCGCCCTCGAAGATGCCCACGGTGGGCTGCGGCCGCCCCTGCCGCTGCACCGAGCCGTAGGGGGCGAGCTTCACGGGCATCCCGCCGCGGTTCTCCACCGTGTCTGTGACGGTGAACATGTAGCGGTCGTCCACGACCAGCGTGCGGGTGAAGACCAGCCCCTGCCCGCCGTCGTAGGTGAGCGTGAGCGGCTTGCCCGGTGCGAGCACGTCGCCCGCGGTCTTCGTCCAGACCGTGGCGCCGGTGGGGGCGGAGGGCGCCCCCGTCCAGCCGAAGTCGGCGAAGTAGGCCTGCTTGGCGCCCTCGGGCCGGAACAGCTCCACCGGGCCGGACCGGGGGTCCACCGTGGCGGTGTGGCTCTTGATGAAGAGGTCGTCGAGGCGCCCGCCGCGCAGCGACACCGAGCCCTTGAGCGCGGGCGTGTCGACGGGGACGCGCGGCGTCTGCGCCACCGCCTGCTCGCGGCTGATCAGGACCGGGGCGCCGGCGGGGGCGTCCTGCGGGGCCTGCGCCTTGGCGGCGGCGGCCGTGGCCTGGGCGCGCGCCGCCTCCCTCCGGCGGTCGGCGGGCTGCAGCACAAACACCTGGTAGGCCAGGAGCACGGCCAGCGCGATCACCACGAAGGCGATCGTGTTGCGCGGGTTCTCTTTATCCATGAGGGCGGTTCGGACCGGAACGAGGGGTGCGGCGGGGCGGGGGGCGGGAGCGGTCGCCGCCTTGGGCCAGCGCGTCGAGGGCTTGTCGCACGTCGTCTAGCAGCCGCTCCCAGGGGCGGGAAGGCGTGCCCGCCCGCGCCACGAACACGTAGGCGCGACCGGCTTGGCCGTGAAGGGGCAGGAGCGCCCGGGCGGCCTCGCGCAGGCGGCGCTTGGCGCGGTTGCGCACCACCGCCCCGCCGATCTTCTTGGTGGCGGTGAACCCCACGCCGATGTGCGCGAACGGCTCGGCCGGCTCTCGCGACTGCACCACCACCGCGCCCCGCGCCGCGCTTATCCCCGCCGCCACATGCAGAAACTCCGTCCGCTTCAACAGCCGACGGAGCTTGGGAGGATCGGAAGTCGCCGGAGCGCCGGCCCCCGCAGGGGCGGGCGCGTCCACCGTCGTCAGGCCGAGAGCTTGTGGCGGCCCTTGGCGCGACGGCGCTGGATGACCTTGGCGCCGTTCTTGGTCGCCATGCGGGAACGGAAGCCGTGGCGGCGCTTGCGCACGAGTCGGCTCGGCTGATAGGTGCGCTTCACGGGGGCTCCGACGTGGACTCGAGGTGGTCTGAAATGAGCGCGCGTGGATAGGGGACAGGCCGCGGAGTGTCAACCGGAAGCCCCGGCTCCGGACGCGCCTGCGGCCCCTCCCTCCGCCCAGCGCCTCTCCCGCCGCAGGTTGGTCCTGGCCGCGACGCCGCTCGTGCTCGTGCTCGTCGTCTCGGCGGCGGTGTTCGCCAGCGGGGCCTGGCGCCACCTGTCGCTCGACGAGCTGCGCGAGCGCCGCCACGAGCTCCTGGCCTTCGTCCACGCCCACCCGGTCCTGGCGGTGGAGATCTACATCGCCGCCTACGCGCTCCTGGTGGCCTTCTCGCTGCCGGGCGCGCTCCTGATGAGCCTCTCGGGCGGCTACCTGTTCGGCGTGGGCGCGGGCGCCGCGGCGGCGGTGGCGGGGGCGTCCACCGGCGCGGTGGCCATGTTCCTGGCCGCGCGCACCGCGCTGGGCGACGCCCTGGCGCGGCGCTTCTCCCGGTCGGAGGGGGTGTTCGGCAAGCTGCAGGCCGCCGCGCGGGGCCGCCACGCCGTGTCCACGCTCCTGGCGCTGCGCCTCATGCCCGCCGTGCCCTTCGCCCTGGTCAACATCCTCGCGGGCGTCGCCAAGATGCGGCTCCGCCCCTACGTGCTCGCCACCGTGGCGGGGATCGCGCCCTCCACGCTGATCTACGCCTGGACGGGGCACGGACTGCACGCGATCTTCCAGCGGTCGGGCGCCGTCGACGGGCGCGCGCTGATCCGGCCGGAGGTGTACGGCCCCGTGGTCGCGCTGGCCTTCCTGGCGCTCGTCCCCCTCGCCTGGCGGCTGCGCGAGGGCCGCGCCCCCGCCCGCGCCTGAGGCGGCGCGAGGTGGCCCGCCCGCCTGCCTGGGTCGGACGCTTCAAGCCGCCCACCGGGCTGTCCGCGCGCCTGCTCCTGCTCACCGCCGCCTTCGTCATGTCCGCGGCGCTCCTGATCATCGGCCCCTCGCTCGCCGCCTTCGAGGAGGGCTGGCTGAACGAGCGGGTGCGGCTGGCCGAGGTGGCGTCGCTGGCGGTGGAGGCGTCGCCCGCGGGATCGGTGTCCGACACGCTCACCGGACGGCTGCTCAACGGCACGGGCGCCATAACCGTGTCGGTGCAGGCGAACGGCATCCGCCGCCTCCTCCTGGCCGCGCCGCGCACCATCCGCACGCCCGAGCTGGTGGACCTGCGCACCCGAGACCCGCTGTCGCGCTTCCTGTCGCCCTTCCGCACGCTCAGCCCCGGCGCGGGCCGCACCCTGCGCGTGATCGCCCGCCCGCGGTTCCGGGGCGGGGACTTCGTGGAGATCGTGGTGTTCGAGGCGCCGTTGAAGCGCGAGCTCGCGGGCTACCTCGCGCGGCTCCTGCTGATCGCCCTGTTCGTCTCCGCGCTCGCGGGCGTGCTCGTCTACCTGTCGCTGAACGCCTTCCTCGTGGCCCCCATGCAGCGCATCACCCTCGCCATGGAGCGGTTCCGCGCCCGGCCGGAGGACCCCGCCGCGCGCATCGCCGCCAGCGGCCGCCGCGACGAGGTGGGCCGCGCCGAGGCCGAGCTCGCCCGGATGCAGGAGGACCTCACCGCCGCGCTCCAGTCCAAGGCGCGGCTGGCGGCGCTGGGCGAGGCGGTGGCCAAGATCAACCACGACCTTCGCAACATGCTCACCAGCGCGCGCATGGCGTCCGACCGGCTGGCGGGCTCGGAGGACCCCCGCGTCGCCCAGTCCCTCCCGCGCCTGGAGCGGGCGCTGGACCGCGCCGGGCGCCTGGCGGAGGGGGTGCTCGCCTACGGCCGGACGGAGGAGGCCGCGCCCGAGCCCCGCCTCCTCTCCCTGTGGCAGGCGGCGCGGGACGCGGCGGAGGACGCCGGCCTCTCGGCGGAGGGGGTGCGGCTGGAGGTGGACGCCGGCGCCGACCTGGCGGTCACCGCCGACCCCGACCAGCTGGACCGCATCCTGGTGAACCTGTTCCGCAACGCGCGCCAGGCGATCGAGGGCGCGGGCCGCACCGCCGGGCGCGTGCGCGTCACCGCCTCGCCCGGCGCGGGGCGCCTGAGGGTGGACGTGGCCGACGACGGCCCCGGCCTGCCGCCCCGCGCGCAGGAGCGCCTGTTCCGCCCCTTCGGCGGCGCGGCCTCCCCCGGCGCGGCGGGGCCCGGCGGGGCGGGCCTGGGCCTCGCCATCGCCCGCGACCTCGCCCGCGGCCACGGCGGCGATCTGGAGCTCCTGCGATCGGACGGGGCGGGCGCGACGTTCCGGCTGACCCTGCCCGCGCCTCAGTAGCCCCGCGCGACCCCCTCGCGCCGAGGGTCGGCCGCGCCCTCCAGCGTCCCGTCCGCGCGCCGCACGACGGCCTGGAGGCCGGAAGCCTCGCCCGCGTCGCCGCGCACCGTCAGCCCCGCCGCCCGCAGCGCCGCCGCCACCTCCGGCCTGGCTCCCGCCTCCAGCGAAACCACGTCGCCCCGCGCCACGAGGTTGGGCAGCGACACCGCCGCCTGCATGGGCATCCCCCAGTCCACCCACCCCACGATCGCCTTCGCCACGTAGGCGATGATCGAGTTGCCCCCCGGCGAGCCCACCGCCGCGGCGAACCGCCCGTGCTCGTCCAGGATGATCACCGGGCTCATGGACGAGCGCGGGCGCCGGCCCGGCCCCGGCGCGTTGGCCGGGTGCGGCCCCGCCCCCGCCCGGCCGCCCCAGGAGAAGTCGGTCAGCTGGTTGTTGAGGAAGAAGCCGTGCGTCATGCGGCCGGAGCCGAACACGCTCTCCACCGTGGTGGTCATGCTCAGCACGTTCCCGTAGGCGTCGGCGATGACGAAGTGCGTGGTGCCGCCGGGCTCCGCCGTGCGGTCGGCCGCCGGCCCGGGCGCGCCGGGCGGCGCGCCCGGCCGCACCTTGGTCCCGCCCAGCGTGGCCACCTGCTTCGCGCGCGCGTCGAGGTAGGCGGGGTCGGTCATGCCCGCCACCGGCACGGACGTGAAGGCCGGGTCGCCCACGTAGCGGTCGCGGTCGGCGTAGCCCAGGCGGCTGGCCTGGGCGAACTCCACCCACGCCTGCGGGTCGTCGGGCCCCCGCGTGGCGATGTCGGTGCGCTCCAACAGCCCCAGGATCTCCAGCACCCCCACGCCGCCGGCGGGCGGCGGCGCGGCGCACACGCGGTAGCGGCGGTAGGGCCGGCACAGCGCCTCGCGCTTCACGGGCCGGTAGCCCGCGAGGTCGGCCTCGGTGATCGCGCCGGCCAGCCCCTCGCGCGTGCGCGCCACGAGGTCGCGCGCCACCTCGCCCCTGAGGAGCCCGTCCGCCCCCTGCGCCGCGATGCGCCGCAGGCTGTCGGCGTAGGCGGGGTTCCTCAGGACGTCACCCACCTGCACGCGCGCGCCGTCCGCCCTGGTGAAGTAGCGTGCGGCGTCCGGCGTCTGCGCCTGGGGAAAGCGCCCGTTCGCCGCCGCCGCCAGCCGCCCGCCTACGGAGAAGCCGTCCGTCGCCAGCCGCTCGCCCTCGCCGAACAGCGACGCCCAGGGCCGCCGCCCGTGCTCCCGCTGCGCCAGCGCCAGCATGGTCACCGCGCCGGGCACGCCCGTGGAGCGGCCGGACAGCACCGCCTGCGCGAAGCCCAGCTCGCGCCCGTCCGGCCCCGTGAACAGGTCCGGCCCGGCGGCGGCCGGCGCCGTCTCCCGCCCGTCGTACACGCTGACCCGGCCGGTTCGTCCGTCCAGCCACGTCATGAAGGCGCCGCCGCCCAGGCCCGAGCTCTGCGGCTCCACAAGCCCCAGCACCGCCTGCACCGCCACCGCCGCGTCCGCCGCCGACCCTCCGGCGCGAAGCACCGCCACCCCGGCGTCCACCGCCCGCGGATCGGCCGCGGCCACCATGGCGTGCGCCGCCGTGGCGCTTCCGGCCGGGGCCGGCGCGCCTCCGCAGAGCCCCCCCGCCGCCAGGATCGCCACGGCCCCGCGCAGGAGCGGAACGACGGGGGAGGGGCGGCGGCGAGCGGTCACCCGCCCTCCATACCCGCCCCGCCGCCCCTTTCCCAAGCGCGCTTGCACGCCCCAGCCCCCTGCGCTATCCCCCGCCCCTCGCCGCCAGGCGACGCGCGCCCGTAGCTCAGCTGGATAGAGCATCAGACTACGAATCTGAGGGTCGGACGTTCGAATCGTTCCGGGCGCGCCAATTTCCCATGCAAGAACAGTAGCTTGAAAGTTCCGCTTTTGCGGCGAGAGGGCGAAAACGCCCGAAAACCATTTTAAGACGGGGTTTAAGACGGGGTTGGGCCTTTCGGGAGCCCCGCAGCACGAGGCCGTGCGCCAGGTTTCGCCAGGGCGCTACGCCCGCGAAATGCCGAATCGCGTTGTAAAAGGAATGCGAACGCATTACCTCTCGTCCCGGAGACGACGCCCATGATCCTCAGTTCCGTGACTGATCGCTACCAGACGACGATCCCGAAGGGTGTGCGCGATGCGCTGGGCATCCGCCGCGGCGACACCATCGCTTACGAATTGTCGGGCGACCAAGTGCTGCTGCGGCGCGGCGCGAAGGACGACGTGGACGATCCCGCCCTGCTGGCGTTCCTTGACCTCTTGGAGCGCGATATCGCCGCGCATCCTGCGCGCCTGCAGCCTGTTCCTGACGCCCTGGTTAGCCGCGCCCGTGAACTGGTCCGGGATGTCGAGATCGACCTCGACGCGCCGCTCTGAGCCTTCACGGTGAAGGTCGGAGACTGGGAGATTTACGCCCATCCGCTGTTCCTCGATCAGCTCGAAGCCCTGACGACGGCGGCCGATCGCGCCCGCCGTAAAGACGCGGCTGGATATGCCGCGGGCCGTGACGCCAAAATGCTCGCTGCGGTGCTGAAACTCGCATTCGAAGACATTCCGGCCGATCCGGCGCACAAGCGATTCGAACAGGGAGAGACGCTGGGGGCCGAGCGCAAACATTGGCGTCGGGCGAAGTTCTATCAGCAGTATCGCCTATTTTTCCGCTTCAGCACCGCCGCCAAGGTGATCGTCCTCGCCTGGGTCAACGACGAGCAGACCAAACGCGCCTACGGCAGCCGCACCGACGCCTACGCCACATTCACCAAGATGCTGAAGAGCGGCGATCCACCAGACGATTGGGATGCACTTCTCGCGTCGGCGAAGGGGTGATCGGCCAGCGCGCGCCTCGCAGCCGTTCGACCGGAGGAGTGACCAACCCCTTGCAGCCGGCGGGTGCCGCTTTGGCTTTTCGGGGGCGCGACGGCCGGTGAGAGGCAGAGGGCTGCGGCTGTCGCCGTGACGGAGTGAGGGTCGAGAGAGAGGCTCCCGGCCGCCCGTCCGGAGACCTCCCATGATTCAGACCCTGCCTTCCCGCCGCGCCGATCCGGCGGGATCCACTTCGCCCGCCACCGGCGCCTACAAGGTCGACATCAGCCGCGGCGAGCGGATCGGCCGCGTCTCGTCCGAGTGGTTCTCGCGCCCGGACGACGAGCGTTACCTGTCCCTGACCGAGCTCCACGTCGCCGTGCGGGGCCGCGCCGAACGCGCCACCGCCCGCACCGTCGAGACCAGGGCGCTGCGCGTCGAGGCCAGCCGCGACAATGCCGAGAGCCTCTCGCTGATCGTGCCCGGCCAGGACGCGCCGGTGGCGCCGACGCACTGGTCCTATGGGCAGCTCTGCAGCCTGGTCGGCGTCCCGGCCAGCTACATGCGACAGCTGCCCGCCCCGCTCGCGGGGATCAACCTCCAGCACGGGCTGCTCTCGCACCGAGCCGAGCTGGTGAAGACGCTGGAAGCCGACGACGGCAGGGTCGAGCTGCGCGCCGTCACCGGCCCAGACTACGGCCGTATCTGGGACCACGAGCTGGTCGAGGCGGTGATGCGCATCGCCGGCGACGGCACCGGCGACACGCGCTGGAAGGTGCCGGGCCTGCTCGACTGGTCGACCATGACGCACAACCCGTTCGTCGAGGTGACCAAGGACACCACGACGCTCTATGCCTCGGATCGCGACGTTTTCCTGTTCCTGGTCGACGATGCCCACCCGATCGAGGCGGGCCGCCTGCCGAACG
>CAXSHO010000115.1:0-9988 GCA_964237305.1 uncultured Caulobacteraceae bacterium | reverse complement strand
TGGGTGAGGGTGGAGCCGCCCTCCGCCGCCCGCCGCTGGGCGACGTCGCGGCCCAGCGCGCGGGCGACGCCCTGCGGGTCCACCCCGCCGTGGCGGAAGAAGCGCCGGTCCTCCGCCGCCAGGAAGGCGCGGGGCAGGTAGGGCGGCAGCTCCGCCAGGCGCACGGGGGCGCCGTGGCGGAAGCCGCGCACGGCCACCGTGCGCCCCGTCCGGTCCAGGAAGGTGATCCCCGGCGGCCGGTTCAGCGACCACAGCGCGGCCTCGGCGGGGATGGCGGGGAGGTCGGCGAAGAGGAAGCGGAACAGCCAGGCCCCGCACAAGAGCGCCGCCAGCGCGAACGCCCCCGCCGCCGTCCACAGCCCCGCCAGCCGCCGCGCGCGACGTCGGGCGGCCGTGTGCTGCAGGTCGGCGCGGATCGGCGGGAGCGGCAGAGGGAGGGGTCCGGCTTGCGCCGCGCGGGTGCGGCGGTCACTTGAGAGGCCGTGAGCCTAGCCGCCAAACCTTTCTGGGAGGCCAAGCCGCTCGCCGCGATGACGCGCGGGGAGTGGGAGAGCCTGTGCGACGGCTGCGGCCGCTGCTGCCTCGTGCGGTTCGAGGACGAGGAGACGGGGCAGGTGATCCCCACCCGGGTGGCCTGCCGCCTCCTGGACTGCTCCACCGGTCTCTGCCGCGACTACGCGCGCCGCCGCCGCCACGTGCCCGAGTGCATCAAGCTGACCCCCGGCGCCATCGAGGGGCTCCCCTGGATGCCCGCCTCCTGCGCCTACCGCCGCCTGCACGAGGGCCGGGGCCTGCCCGACTGGCACCCGCTCGTCACCGGCGACCCCGACGGCGCGCGTCGGGCGGGCGTCTCCGTGGCCGGGCAGGTGGTGAGCGAGACCGCCTTCGCCGACATCGCCGACGCGCTGGACTTCGAGGCGCCTGAACTGGCGCGCGACCTCCCCGAATAGGGGGAGAGACGGCCGCGGGCGCCCGCGTTCCCCGCCGGCGATCCTCGGCTCCGCCTGGATCGGCGACCTTTCGCAGGCCCGTTTGTCCCCGGCGCGCGGTGGCGCCGTATCTTTATGCCATGGACGGAAAAGAGGGCTCCGCCGCGGAGCGGATGCGGGCGGCGGCGGACAGGCTCGCCGCCCGGGTCGAGCGCGCCACGGGGGCGCTGGAGGCCGCGCCCGACCCCGCCGACCCCGCCGAGATCGACAAGCAGATGAAGGCCGTCCGCGCGATCGCCGTCGCGGGCAAGGCGGTGGTCGACCTGGAGGCCGCGGCGCTGCGCACGCTGCGCCTGGCCGCCGACAGCGATGATGCGCCTGCGGACGGGGAGGGGGATGAGGACGAGGACAGCTTCACCGAGGCCGAAGCCGACGCGGCCCGCGACGATCTGCGGCGACGCGCTGATCGCCTCGCTGCCGCCGGAGCGGCGCGGCGACGTGATCCCGCCGTTGACGGCGCGGGACGCCTATTCGGGGCGGCGGCTGTGGCGCCGTCGGGCGCATCCCGCCCAGCTCCCGCCTGAGGAGGGCGACTGGCGCACCTGGCTGTTCCTGGGCGGACGCGGCGCGGGCAAGACCTGGGCGGGGGCGCGCTGGCTCACCGAGCAGGCGCACCTCACGGGGCGTCTGGCGCTGGTGGGCCCCTCGCTGCACGACGTGCGCGAGGTGATGGTGGAGGGGCCCTCCGGCCTGCGCAGCTGCGCGCCCAGGGGTGCGCGGCCGCGCTACGAGCCTTCGCGCCGCCGGTTCCTGTGGGGCAACGGCGCGGTGGCCCACGCCTTCTCGGCGGAGGACCCGGAGAGCCTGCGCGGCCCGCAGTTCGGCGCGGCCTGGGCCGACGAGTTCTGCGCCTGGCGCGGCGGCGGCGACACCCTGGCGCTCCTGCGCATGGGGCTGCGGCTGGGCGACGACCCCCGGCTGGCGGTGACCACCACGCCCCGGCCCACCGCCGCCCTGCGGGCGCTGATGGCCGAGCCCTCCTGCGTCGTCAGCCGGATGGCGACGGCGGACAACGCGGCCAACCTCGCCCCCGGCTTCTTGGACGCGCTGGACGCCCTCTACGGCGGGACGCGGCTGGCGGCGCAGGAGCTGGAGGGCTTGGTGACGGAGGCCGACGAGGGCGCCCTGTGGCGCGCCGCCGACCTCCAGCGCTGCCGCGGCGCCGCGCCCGCCGCCTTCGAGGCGGTGGTGGTGGCGGTGGACCCGCCCGCCACCGCCACCGGCGACGCCTGCGGGATCGTGGCCGTGGGCCGCGAGGGCCGCCGCGCCTACGTGCTGGAGGACGCCAGCGTGGCGGGCCTCTCGCCGCTGGGCTGGGCGGCCCGGGTCGCGGAGACGGTCGGGCGCTGGGGCGCCGGGCGGGTGGTGGCGGAGGTGAACCAGGGCGGCGACATGGTGCGCACCGTCCTGGCCTCGGCGGGCTGCGCCGCGCCGGTGAAGAGCGTCCACGCCTCCCGCTCCAAGCGCGCCCGCGCCGCCCCGGTGGCCGCGCTCTACGAGCAGGGCCGCGTGGTCCACACGCGCGCCTTCCCCCTGCTGGAGGAGGAGCTCATGGCGCTGGGCGCGGCGGAGGGCGGGCCGAGCCCCGACCGCGCCGACGCCCTCGTCTGGGCCGTCACCGACCTCCTGCTGGGCCGCGAGGCGGCGCTCCCGCGGGTGCGGACGCTGTGAACACGAGAGGACGCGACATGCCGCCTAGCCCCGAGCAGAATCTCCACCGCGCGATTCAGATGACCGGCCGACGAGGTGGATCCGCCCGCCACTAGCGTTCTCTAGGTGCGACTGAGCGCTGCACCTCGAAGCACTAAACACCACATGCAACAAGCGACTCCAAATGGAACCCACAACCAGTCTATTAGAAGCCCCTGAGGATCTGTCGCTAAATTATAGTATTCATCTAAAATTATAATTAATAATATAACGAAGACAAGTATTATATAAATACTTGTCAGAGGTTTCTTATGCCTCCAAGCCAGCAGAGATAGTTTTCTATCTCGGCAGCGTGTGCAAAAATAAGTGACTGTAAGTGTAAGCGGGGAAAATACTAAAGCAATCACCGTATTTTTATACATAGGAATATCTATCGAGTCCGCATAGGTCGGGAGTGTTCCGCTCTGTAGAAGCAGGGGGTAGTAGACATAGCTCGTCAGCGGCAGGCCCGCGACGACCATCGCAGTCAGGAGCCAGATCGCTCCGTTGCGTGCAGGGCGACGCCTTTCTTCACGAGTTGGAGCTTGCACAGGTCGGCCTCCTATTTGCGTTCACGTTTTGATCTTTCAGTGAGCCGGGTCAAGGCGCAAGCGCCCGGCTCGGCGATCCCGGTCCGCCCGGCTGACCCGCCACCATCACGGAGACCCCATGTCCCTCATCCCCGCCTGGCTCGCCGGGCCGCGGGCGCGTGCCCGTGCGCCGGCCGCGCCTCCGCCCGAAGCGAAGAGCTCGCCCACGCAGCGGCTGATCGCGCTCACCGGCGCGGGCCGGCCGCGGTGGACGCCGCGCGACTACGCGGCGCTGGCCCGGGAGGGCTACGCCGCCAACCCGGTGGTGCACCGCTGCGTCCGGCTGATCGCGGAGGCGGGCGCCTCCCTGCCGCTGGTGGTGCACGGCGCCGACGGCGCCCGCGCCGGGGCGGAGCACCCGCTGCAGCGCCTCCTCGACCGGCCCAACCCGGAGGAGAGCGGGCCGGACCTCCTGGAGCGCTTCTTCGGCGCCCTGCAGTGCAGCGGCAACGGCTACCTGGAGGCGGCGGGCGAGCCCGAGGCGCCGCCCACCGAGCTCTACGCCCTGCGCCCCGACCGGGTGCGCGTCGTGCCGGGGCCGGACGGCTGGCCGGCCGGCTGGGTCTACGCGGTGGACGGGCGCGAGGTGCTGCTGCCGCGGGCCGCGGACGGCACGGCGCCCGTGCTGCACCTGAAGCTCTACAACCCGCTGGACGACAGCTACGGCCTGTCGCCGCTGGAGGCCGCCGCCAAGGCGGTGGACGTGCACAACGCCTCCTCCGCCTGGAACAAGGCGCTCCTGGACAACGCGGCGCGCCCCTCCGGCGCCCTGGTCTACGGCGCGGGCGGCGGGGCCGAGCGGCTCACGGAGGAGCAGTTCGAGCGGCTGAAGGCCGAGCTGGCCGACCAGCACACGGGCGCGGCGGCGGCGGGCCGCCCGCTGCTCCTGGAGGGCGGGCTCGACTGGCGGCCCATGTCGCTGAGCCCGGCGGAGATGGACTTCGCGGAGGGCAAGCACGCCGCCGCCCGCGAGATCGCGCTGGCCTTCGGGGTGCCGCCGCAGCTCCTGGGCGTGCCGGGCGACAACACCTACTCGAACTACCGCGAGGCCAACGCCGCCTTCTGGCGCCTGGCGGTGACGCCGCTGGCGCAGCGGGCCGCCCGCGCCCTCACCGCCTGGCTCGGCCCGCGCTTCGACGGCGCCGTGGTGAAGGCGGACCTGGACGCGGCGCCCGCCCTGTCGGCCGAGCGCGGCGAGCTGTGGGCGCGGCTGGACGCGGCGAGCTTCCTCACCGGGGCGGAGCGGCGCCGCATGGCGGGCCTGCCGCCGGTCCCCGAGGCCGGGGCGGAGGAGGCGTCGTGAGCGAACCGATCCCCTCCTGGCGCATCGACCGGCAGGTGACGCCCGCCGTGCTCCTGGCGCTGATGATCCAGACGGGCGCCGCGCTCCTGTGGGCGGGCGGCGCGGCGGAGCGGATCGCGGCGGTGGAGCGGCGGATGGACCGCCAGTCCGGCGTGAACGAGCGCCTCGCCCGGCTGGAGGCGCAGGCCGACGCCAACCGCCTCAGCCTGGAGCGCATCGAGGCCAAGCTCGACCGGGGCGGCCGGTGAGCGGCGGCGACCTCGCCATCGCGGGCTACGCCTCCCTGTGGTGGGCGCGCGACGACGGCGGCGACGTCACCGCGCCCGGCGCCTTCGCGCAGAGCCTACACGTGCAGGGGCCGGTGTCCATGCTCCACGGCCACGACCCCGCCGCCCGCGTGGGCGTGTGGGACAAGCTGACGGAGGACGCCCGCGGCCTCCACGTGCGCGGCCGCATCACCGGCGACACCGCCGCCGGCCGGCTGTGCGCGGCCCTGGTGCGCGCGGGCCGGCTGGACGGCCTGTCCATCGGCTTCCGCACCCGCCGCGCCCGCCGCGGCGAGCCCGGGCGCCTGCGCGTCCTGAGCGAGGTGGACCTCGTGGAGGTCAGCCTGACGCCCCGACCCCTCCTCTCCGGCGCGCGCTTCGCGCCGGCCGGATCTCCCTCAACCTGAAAGGACGACCTCATGAGCTATGAGACCAAGGCCGCCGCCGACGACACCGCCGAGCTGTTCGCGGCCTACAAGGCGGCCAACGACGAGCGCCTCCTGGCGGTGGAGCGCAAGGCCGCCGACCCCTTGCTCCACGACAAGGTGGAGCGGCTGGACGCGGCGCTCTCCGCCACCGAGCGCCGGCTGGAGCGGATGGGGGCGGAGGGTCGCCGCCCGTCGCTGGGCGGCGCCCCCGCCGAGCGCGGGGCGGACGAGCGCAAGGCGGCCTTCGACGGCTACCTGCGCTCAGGCGCCGCCCCGGCCGCGCCGGAGGTGAAGGGCCTGTCGGAAGGCGTGTCCACCGCGGGCGGCTACGTCGTGCCGCCCGAGCTGGAGCGGCTGATCGAGCGGCGCCTGGCGGCCTCCAGCCCCATGCGCGAGATCGCCACCGTGCGCCAGATCGGCTCGGGCCTCTACACCAAGCCGGTCTCCACCTCCGGCGTGGTCGCCAGCTGGGCGGCCGAGACCGCGGCCCGGCCGGAGACCGCGCCCCCCGTGCTGGACCTCCTGAGCTTCCCCGCCGCCGACCTCTACGCCGCCCCCGCCGCCACCCAGTCGCTCCTGGACGACGCGGCGGTGGACATGGACAGCTGGCTCGCCGCGGAGGTCGAGGACGCCTTCGCCACCCAGGAGACCGCCGCCTTCACCACCGGCGACGGGGTGAACAAGCCGCGCGGCTTCCTGAGCTACGCCACGGTGGCGGACGCCTCACAGGCGTGGGGCCAGATCGGCTACGTCGCCACCGGGACCGCGGGCGCCTTTCCGAGCACCAACCCGGCCGACAAGCTCCTGGACCTCGTCTACGCGCCCCGGGCGGCGTTCCGACCCAACGGCCGCTTCGTGATGAACCGCCGCACGCTCTCCACCATCCGCAAGTTCAAGGACAACAACGGCGACTACATCCTGATCCCGCCCTCGCAGCCGGGCCAGACGGCCACCCTGTTCGGCTACCCGGTCACCGAGATCGAGGGGATGCCGGACGTGGCGGCCAACAGCTTCGCGGTGGCCTTCGGCGACTTCGCCAAGGGCTACCTGATCGTGGACCGGCTGGGCGTGCGGGTGCTGCGCGACCCCTACACCGCCAAGCCGCACGTCCTGTTCTACACGCTGAAGCGCGTGGGCGGCGGCGTGCAGAACTACGACGCGATCAAGCTCCTGAAGTTCGCCGCGACGTAGTCCTTCCCCGGAACGGGAGAGGGGGACCACGCAAGCGTGGTGGAGGGGGTGGCGCGACCTCCCCCGTGAGCCTCCTCCCCCGCGTCGCGCCACCCCCTCCGTCACGGGCCTGCGGCCCGCGCCACCTCCCCCGAGATCGGGGGAGGACAGGAGTCTTCCATGATCACCGTCCTTGTCCCGCCCGCCGGCGAGCCCGTCTCGCCGGCGGAGCTGCGCGCGCACCTGCGCGTCACCCACGCGCTGGAGGACGACCTCCTCGCCGTGCTCCTCCTCGCCGCCCGCGAGCGGCTGGAGGCGGAGCTGGGCGCCCGCCTCCTCGTCACCGGGCTGCGCGAGACCTTCGACACGGCCCCCGCCCCGCTCTCCGTCGGCCCCGTGATCGGGGTGGACGCGGTGGCCGTCCCCGACGGCGCGGGCGGCTGGACGGCGGTGGACGCCTCGCGCTGGCGGCTCGCCGGCGAGCGGCCGGGCCGCGTGTCCGTCCGCGTCGCCGGCCCCGTGCGGATCGACTACCGCGCAGGCTTCGCCGCCGACGCGGCGAGCACGCCGCCGTCGCTGCGCCAGGCGCTGCTGGTGCTCGCCGCCGACGCCTACGAGCGCCGCGACGCGCCCACCGACCTCGCGCCGCCCGGCCTCGGCCCGGCCGAGCCGTGGGCGGCCCCGTTCCGCCGCGTGAAGCTGTGAGGCCCGTCCCCGCCACGGTGGAGGCGCCCTCCGACGCGGAGACGCCCTACGGCGGCCGCACCATCACCTGGACCGCCGTCGCCGTGGCCTGGCTCACGCTGCGCCGCTCGGCGCCGCGCACCGGCGAGGGCGGCGAGCGGCCGCCCGAGCGCACAGAGGCCGCCGAGGCCTCCGCCCGCCTCCACCCCGCGCTCGTCCCCGGCGTGCGCCTGCAGACCGGCGACGGCCCGCCCTGGGCGGTGACCGCCGTGCGCCCCGACGAGCGGTCCCCCGGCCGCCTCGTCCTCCTCCTCGACCGCCTCCTCTAGCTTTCGGAGTCCCCCCATGACGATCGACCCAGGGCGGGCGCTCAGCGCCGCGCTCCTCCTGCGGCTGCGCGCCGATCCCGGCGTGGCGGCCTCCGTGAACGGAAGGGTGTGGGACCAGCCGCCCGCCGACGCCGTCCACCCCTATCTGCACCTCGGCCGCGTGGAGACGCGCCCGGCGGGCGCCGGCGAGCCTGACGAGGGCTGCGAGCTGGTCGTCACGGTCACCTGCGTCAGCCGTTACGGCGGCAAGGAGGAGGCCGAGCAGGTGGGCGCGGCGGTGCGCACCGCGCTCCACGACGCGCCGCTCCCGCTCGACGGCCACCGGCTCGTGAACCTGCGCGTGGCCTTCCAGGACGTGTTCCGCGCCGCCGACTGGCGCTCGACCTACGGCGTCACCCGCCTGCGCGCGGTGGTGGAGCCGCAGGCCGCCCAGGCGGAGGCGGCGTGATGGGCGCGCAGAAGGGCAAGGACCTCCTCGTCAAGATCGGCGACGGGGCGGGGGGCTTCACCACGCTGGCGGGGCTGCGCACGCGCACGCTGTCGCTGAACTCCAAGACGGTCGACGTCACCGACGCCGACTCGGCCGGGCGCTGGCGCGAGCTCTTGGACGGGGCGGGCGTGCGGCAGATGACCGTCTCCGGCGCCGGCGTGTTCCGCACCGCCGCGGCCGACGCCGCCATGCGCCAGGCCTTCTTCGACGGCGCGGCCAAGCCGTTCCGGCTGGTGGCGCCGGGCTTCGGGACCTTCGACGGCCCGTTCCTGGTCGCCGCCCTGGAGTACGCCGGGACACACGACGGCGAGGCCACCTACGCCGTCACCCTCGCCTCGGCGGGGGCGCTCACCTTCACGGCGGGCGCGTGACCCCCGTGCCGCTCCTGGGCGCCAACGCCGCGCGGGGCGAGGTGGTGCGGCCGGTGGCGGGCGTCCCCCGCCGGCTGTGCCTGACGCTGGGCGCCCTGGCGGAGCTGGAGGGCGCGCTCGGCTGCGACGGGTGGGAGGCGCTGGCCGCCCGCCTGCGCACCGTGGGCGCCCGCGACCTGCTGCTGGTGCTGGCCGCGTTGCTGCGCGGCGGGGGAGAGGCGGAGGCCGCGGTGGCGCTCCCCACCCTGCCCGTCACCCCCGCCGAGGCCGCCGAGGCGGTGGCCGCCGCCTTCGCCGCCGCGTCGTGACCGCGCACTGGGCGGCGGTGCTGCGGCTGGCCGCCGAGCGCTTCGGCTTCCCCCCGCGGGAGGTGTGGGCGCTGTCGTTGCCTGAGTGGCGCGCGCTCACCGCCCCGCCCGGCCCGCCCCCCCTCACCCGCGCCGACCTCGACGTCCTTCTCCGCTCGCATCCGGACACCCCCTCATGACCGACAGCTCCTTTTCGGAGGGCGCGGGCGCAGGCCTGCCCGGCCTCGCCTCGCAGGCGACGGACGCCTCCGCCGCCCTCGCCTCGCTGCGCGCCCCCGCCGAGGCCGCCGCCGACGCCATCGACAAGGCCTTCGGGCGCGCGGGCGACAGCCTCGCCCGGTCGCTCGCCAAGGCGGCGTTGGACGGCAAGCTCAGCCTGGGCGAGCTGGCGGGCGCGGTGATCGGCGCGGCCGAGGCGCTGGCCAAGGCCCCCGCCGGCGCGGGGGGCGGCACGCTGGGCGACGCCCTGGCCCAGGCGATCGGCGGCTTCTTCGGCGCCCGGGCGGACGGCGGGCCGGTGGCCCCCGGCGGCGCCTACCTCGTGGGCGAGCGCGGGCCGGAGGTGTTCCGCCCCGCCTCCTCAGGCTCGGTGGAGCCCGCCGGCGCGGGCGGCGTGGTGGTGAACGTCAGCTTGGCGGGCGGGGGCGCGCCCGCGCTCCTGCGGTCGGAGGCGCAGATCGCCTCGGCGCTCGCGCGCGCCGTCGCGCTCGGGAGGCGCTGAGATGGCCCCCTTCGCCGAGGTCTCCTTCCCGCTGCGCCTGGCCTTCGGCTCCACCGGCGGGGTGGAGCGGCGGACCGAGATCGTCGGCCTCGCCTCCGGGTTCGAGCGGCGGTGGACGCCGTGGGCGGACGGGCGGCGGACGGAGGTCGTGTCGCTCGCCTCCGGCTTCGAGCGGCGCGCCACACCCTGGGCGGACGGGCGGCGCCGCTGGCTGGTGGGCCAGAGCATCCGCCGCCTCCAGGACGCCGCCGAGCTGCAGAGCTTCTTCGAGGCGCGGCGCGGGCGGCTGCAGGGCTTCCGCTTCCGCGACTTCGCCGACCACGCCTCCTGCGCCTCGGGCGCGGCGCCCGCCGCCACGGACCAGCCGCTGGGCGTGGGCGACGGCCGCACCGCCGCCTTCCCGCTGCGCAAGCGCTACGGCGACGGGGCGGACGCCTACCTGCGCCCGATCAGCAAGCCGGTGGCCGGGAGCGTGCTCGTGGCCGGGGCGGGGGCCTTCACGGTGGACGCGGCCACGGGCGTGGTCACCTTCGCGGCGCCCCCCGCCGCCGGGGCCGTGCTGACGGCGGGGTTCCTGTTCGACGTCCCCGTCCGCTTCGACGCGGATCGGATCGACCTGACGCTGGAGGGTTTCGACGCCGCGCGCGTCA
>CAXSHO010000114.1:702-10189 GCA_964237305.1 uncultured Caulobacteraceae bacterium | reverse complement strand
TACGGCATCGTCGCGGTGAGGCCGGCGGGTCCCGGGTCGTCCGGGAACGACCAGCGGGTCGGGTGGGTGGTGGCGAAGACCCACCGACCGCCGTGCCGAAGCACGCGCGCGACCTCTCGCATCACCGCCGCGCTGTCGGCGACGAACGGCACCGCGCCGAACGCGGTGAACACAATGTCGAACGTCGCCGATCCGAACGGCAGATGCGCTGCGTCGGCCTGCACGAGAGGCACCTTCACGCCGCTCGCGCGGTCAAGCCCGACGAGGTCCGCGGCGGTGAAGGGGCGGGCGGCGGCGGGCGCGGCGGCGGCCAACGCCAGGAGTGCGGCGCCGGCGGCGAGGAGGCGGGGGAGGGGCATGCGGGCTCCGAGGCGGACGGCTCGACCTGATCCCGCCTGACGTAGACCCGGCCGCCCTCCATTGTCATCCCGGGCGGCGCAGCCGACCCGGGACCCAGGACCGCGGACGCCATCTGACCTCCTGGGTCCCGCTCTCCGCTCCGCTCCGGCCGGGATGGCAGGCGGTCAAGGCTTCCCGGCGCGGCGCTCCTGCGCCTTGGCGGGCAGAGGCGGCTGGACGACGGCGGGCGCGTCCTCCCACCCGCCGCCCAGCGTGCGGAACACCGCCACCTGGTCGGCGGCCAGCGCGGCCTCGGAGGCGGCGAGGTCGGCCTGGGCGCTCACGAGCGTGCGCTGAACGGTGAGCGCGTCGAGGAAGCTGATGGAGCCGCCCTGCGCGCGCAGGCCCGCCAGCCGGTTCGCCTCGCCCGCCGCGTCGAAGGCGGCCTGCAGGGCGGCGCGGCGGTCGAGCTCGGCGCCGTAGGTGGCCAGCGCCTGCTCCACGTCGCGGAGCGCGATGAGCACCGATGCGTCGAAGCTCGCCAGCGCCCCCTGCGCCCGCGCCTCGGCCTGGCGCACCCGGGCGCGGGCGGCGACGAGGTTGGGGAAGTCCCAGGTCACGAGCGGCCCCAGGCTGAAGCTCGTGCCCGAGCGCGAGCCGAGCCCGGCCAGCTTGGTGGCGGAGGTGGCGATGTTCGCGCCCAGCGTGATGGTGGGGTAGAGGTCGGCGGTGGCCACGCCGATCCGGTCCATCGCCGCGGCCAGCGTCCGCTCGGCCTCGCGCACGTCGGGGCGCCGGGCGAGGAGGCCCGCGCCGTCGCCCACCGGGATCACCGCCACCAGCGTCGGGGCGCGGCGGCAGGCGGCGGCCTCCTTGGAGACATCTTCGGGCGGGTCTCCCGTGAGCACGGCCAGGGCGTAGAGGGAGGATCGGCGCTGGCCCTCCAGCGGGGGCACGGCGGCGCGGGTCTGCTCGACGAGCGCGCGGACGTTGGCCACGTCGTAGTCGCTGGCCGAGCCCAGGTCGCGCTGGCGCACGATGATGTCGTAGCTGTCGCTGACGAGCTCCAGCGCGCGCCGGGCCACGTCGGCCTGCTGGGCGCTGGTGCAGGCGCCGACATAGGCGCGGGTGGTCTCGCTGGCGACGGCGGTGCGGGCCAGGTCCTGCGCGGCGGCGGCGGCGGCCGCGTCGGCCCGGGCGGCGTCGATCCCGCGCTTGATGCGGCCGAACAGGTCCACCTCGTAGGTGGCGCCGAAGCCCGTGCTGTAGACGGTGCGGGCGCGGGGCGCGGTGGTGCTCGCGCCGCCCGTGCTCCCCGATCCGCTCCCGCCGTCCGAGCCCGTGGAGCCGCCGCCCGCCGCCCCGCCGGAGGCGCCGCTCGACCCCGCACCCCCCGACGACGCTCCGGAGGAGGCCGCCCCCGCCGCCGCGCCGCTCACGGTGGAGGCGCGGCTGCGCGAGGCGCTGGTGGCCACCGTGGTGGAGGGGAACCGCCCCGCCGACGCCTCCTCCAAGACGCCGCGCGCCTCGGCCAGGGAGGCGGCGGCTTGGCGCAGGTCGGTGTTGCGGACGAGGGCGCGCTGCACGAGCGCGTCGAGCGCCGGGTCGTCGTAGAGGCGCCACCAGCGGCCGGGGGGCGGGGCGGGGGCCGTGGCCGCGCTCGCCTCCGCGAAGCCCGCGGGCGTGACGGCGGCGGTGGAGGGGGTGCGGTAGTGCGGTCCCACCACGCAGGCGCCCAGCGCGAGCGGGAGCAGCGCAGGGGCCAGGCGGCGGATCACGGGAACACGCCCTCCGGCGTGCCGCGGGTGGTGGGCGCCTCCGGCGGCTTGGGCTTCGGCTTGGGCAGCTTCTCCGCCAGGGCGCGGAACACGACGTAGAAGACGGGCGTGAACAGGAGGCCGAACACGGTCACCCCGATCATGCCGAACAGCACCGCCGTGCCCAGCGCCTGGCGCATCTCGCTGGCGGCGCCCTTGGCGAAGGCGAGCGGGATCACGCCGAAGATGAAGGCGAAGGAGGTCATCAGGATGGGGCGCAGGCGCGTCTGCGCCGCCTCCTTGGCCGCCGCCCAGCGGTCCAGGCCGTGCAGCTCCTCCGCCTGCTTGGCGAACTCCACGATCAGGATGGCGTTCTTGGCCGCCAGCCCCACAAGCACGATCAGGCCCACCTGCGTCAGGATGTTGTTGTCGAAGCCCCGGATGTTCACGCCGAGGAGCGCGGCCAGGATGCACATGGGCACGATCAGGATCACCGCCAGCGGCAGGGTCACGCTCTCGTACAGCGCCGCCAGCAAGAGGAAGGCGAACACCACCGCCAGCACGAAGGCGATGGAGCCGGACGAGCCGGCGGTGGTCTGCTGGTAGGCGATCTCCGTCCACTCGTAGCCGAAGCCGGGGGGCAGCTTCGACTTGGCCTCGTCCTCCATGGACTTCAGCGCCTGCCCGGTGGAGACGCCCTCCGCCGCCTCGCCCTGCACCTCCGCGGCGGGGTAGAGGTTGTAGCGCAGCACACGGTAGGGGCCGGTGACGTGCTTCAGCGTCATCACCGCGCCCAGCGGCACCATGGCGCCGGAGGCCGAGCGCGTCTTCAGCCCCAGGACGTCCGCGTCGTCGCGCCGCGAGGGCCAGTCGGCCTGGGCGCGCACCTGGTAGGTGTAGCCCAGGTAGGTGAAGTCGTTGATGTAGCTGGAGCCGATGTAGGTCTGCAGCGCACCGAACACGTTCTGGTCGGCCACGCCCAGCATCTCGGCCTTCTCGCGGTCAATATCGGCGTAGAGGCGCGGCGTCTTTGTGGAGAAGGTGATGAAGGCCTTGCCGAGCTTGCCGGTCTTCTGCGCGTCCTCCGAGAACTGCTGGGCGACGTGCTCCAGCTGCGGGTAGCCGACCTTCTGGCGGTCCTCCACGATCATCTTGAAGCCGCCGGCGGTGCCGATGCCGCGCACGGGCGGCGGCGGGATCACGCGGATCTGCGCGTCCAGGATGCCCGCGGTGCGCTTGGTCAGGTCGGCCACGATGCCCGGCAGCGTCAGCTTGGCCTTGGAGCGATCCTCGAAGCCTTTGAGGATGACGAAGTCCTGCAGCGAGTTGGAGTTTTGCGTCTGGCTGGTGGCCTCCACCCCGATGTTGGACGACACGGCCGCCACCCCGGGCGCATGCAGCACGGCCTTGACGATGGCCTTGGAAACCTCGCGCGTGCGCTCCAGCGAGGCGCCCGCGGGCAGGGTGGCGGAGATGATGAGGTTGCCCTGGTCCTGCGGGGGGATGAAGCCGGTGGCCGTGCCGGCCACCCGCCAGACGGTGAGCGCCAAGAGCACGGCGTAGACCGCCAGCACGATCACCGGCGCGTGCGTCAGCACGCCCACGAGCCGGCCGTAGCCCTTCGACAGCCGTTCGAACATGCGGTTGAAGGCGTTCCCGAAGGCGATGAACGGCCGCTCCCACGGCTTGGGCCGGTGCGCCTTCTCGTGCGGCTTGAGCACCAGCGCCGCCAGCGCGGGCGAGAGCGTCAGCGAGACGAGGAGCGAGATCAGCGTCGCGGTGGCGATGGTCAGCGCGAACTGGCGGTAGAACTGGCCGGTGATGCCGGTGATCAGGGCGGCGGGCACGAACACCGCGATCAACACCAGCGCGATGGCGATCAGGGCGCCGGCCACCTCGTCCATGGTGGCGTAGGCGGCGTCGCGGGGGGTGGAGCCCTCGCTCAGGTGCCGTTCGCAGTTCTCCACCACCACGATGGCGTCGTCGACCACGATGCCGATGGCCAGCACCAAGCCGAACAGCGACAGGTTGTTCAGGCTGAAGTTGAACGCCTTCATCACCGCGAAGGTGCCCACCAGCGACACGGGGATGGCCACCAGCGGGACCAGCGACGCCCGCCAGGTCTGCAGGAACAGGACCACGACGACCACGACCAGGATCATGGCCTCGAACAGGGTGTGCTGCACCGCCTCCACCGATTGGCCGACGAACTCGGTGGGATTGTAGGCGATGCGGTAGTTCACGCCGGGGGGCGCGGTGGCCATGACGCGCGCCATCGTGGCCTTGATCGCGTCCGCCGCCTTCAGCGCGTTGGTGCCCGGCAGCTGCAGCACGCCCAGGAGCACCGCGTCGTCGTCGTCGATGCGCGCCTCGCTGGTGTAGTCCTGCGCGCCGATCTCCACGCGGGCGACGTCCTCGACCTTGGTGAGCCGGCCCTGGTCGTCGCGCTTCACCACGATGTCGCCGAACTGCTCGGGCGTGGTTAGCCGCCCCAGCGTCTGGATGTTGATCTGGTAGCCCCCCGTGCCCGGTCCGTAGGGCGGGGCGTTCAGGTTGCCCGCGGCCACCTGCACGTTGTGGGTCTGCAGCGCCGAGACGACCTCCTCGGCGGTGAGGTTCCGGGCGGCGGCGCGGTCCGGGTCGATCCAGATGCGCATGGAGTAGTCACGCTGGCCGCGGATCAGCACGTCGCCCACGCCGTCGGTGCGCAGCACCTGGTCGCGCACGTTCAGGGTGACGAAGTTGGCCAGGTACTGCCGGTCGACAGATTTGTCCTTGGAGTAGAAGTGGACGGCCAGGAGGAAGTCAGGCGACGACTTGCGCACGATCACGCCGGTGGCCTGCACCTGGCTCGGCAGGCGCGGCTGGGCGTTGGCCACGCGGTTCTGGACCAGCACCTGGGAGACGTTCAGGTCGGTGCCCAGCTTGAAGGTGCAGGTGATCTGCACGCGTCCGTCGCCGGTGGACTGCGAGGACATGTAGATCATGTTCTCGACGCCGTTGATTTGCTGCTCCAGCGGGTTGGCCACCGTGTCGGCCAGCGTCTCCGCGCTGGCGCCGGGGTAGGTGGCGGTCACCGTCACGGTGGGGGGCACGATCTCGGGGAACTGCGCCACCGGCAGGGTCGGGTAGGCGATGATCCCGATGATGGTCACCAGGATCGAGATCACCGCGGCCAGCACCGGCCGGTCGATGAAGATGTGGCCGAAGCGCATGAAGGCGGCCTAGCCGGCCTGGGCGGCGCTGGAGGGCGGCAGAACGTAGGGCGGCGGCTTCTTGCCCGGGTCGGGCGGGGTCACCTGGATCTCCTTGACGCGCACCTTTTTGCCGGGCTTGGCCTGCTGCGAGCCCGCGACCACCACCAGGTCGCCCGCGCCGATCCCGCTCCTCACCACGCGCAGGCCGTAGACGGTGGGCCCGGTCTCCACCACGCGCTGCGCCACCTTGCCGTCGGCCCCCACCACCAGCACCACCTGCCGCGACTGGTCGGTGGAGACCGCCTCGTCCGGCACGAGCAGGCCCGTGTAGGGCTTGGACCCGAGGAGACGCATGTGGCCGAACAGGCCGGGGGTGAGGAAGCGGTCGGGATTGGCGATCACCGCGCGCCCGCGGATGGTGCCGCTGTTCGTGTCCAGCGTGTTGTCCACGAAGTCCATCCGGCCGCGCCAGCGGTACTCCGTCTCGTCCTGCAGCCTGACCTCCACCGGGTTGGCCCGGTCGCGCGAGGAGAGGCGGTCGCCCTCGCGGTTCAACCGCTGGTACTTGAGGTAGAGCGCCTCCGCCCCCTCGAACGAGAAGCGGATCGGGTCGAGGTCCACTAGGCTCGTCAGGACGGTGGTGTCCGCAGTGACGAGGCTCCCCACCGCGTACTTGCGGTCGCTCGTGCGCCCCGCCAGCGGCGCGGTCACCCGCGTGAAGCCGAGGTTCAACGCGGCCTGCCGCTCGGTGGCCCGGGCGGCGGCGAGGTCGGCGGCGGACTGCTGCGACGTGGCCTCGCGCGCGGCGAGCTCCTGCTGGCTCACGGCGCGGGCCTCGAACAGCTTCTGCGCGCGCTCGGCCTCCAGCCGGGCGTTGGCCAAGGTGGCGGCGGCGCGGGCCGTCTGCGCGCGCGCCTGATCCAGCGCCGCCTGGTAGGGCCGGGGGTCGATCGTGAACAGGAGCTGGCCGCGCCGCACGTCCTGCCCGTCCTTGAAGGCGATGGACTGGAGGTAGCCCGACACGCGCGGCCGCACGTCCACCGCGTCCACCGCCTCGAAGCGGCCGACGTAGTCGTCCCAGTCCACGATGGGTCGCTGCAGCGGATGGGCGGCCATGACCACGGGCGGCGGAGGGGGAGGGGGCTTCTTCTTCGCGCACGCCGACGGGGCCGCGGCCAGGAGCGCCAGCGCGGCGGGCAGGAGCCAGGGCCGGGGAGGGCGCTGGGCACGGGCGGCCGTCTTAACCGTCCGATCCCCTCGCTCCAACAGGGGAAAGTTTGCAGGGATGACGCACGGCACGGGCCTTGCGCCGTCCCGTCCGAACCCGGGCGGACCGACCCAACATGCTACACGCCGACATCGTCAGGCCCGACGCTCTGGCCCCCGCGGACCGGAACGCCTGGCGGGCGCTGGCCGCCGCCGAACCGGCCTTCCGCTCGCCCCTGATGGGCCCGGCCTTCGCCGAGCTCGTGGGCCGGGTGCGTGAGGACGTGCACGTGGCGGTGTTCCGCCGCGGCCCGGGCGGCGGCGACGCCCCCGTGGGCTTCCTCGCCCACCACCGCCGACCGGGCGGCCTCGCCCGGCCCGTGGGCGCGCCCTGGTCCGACCGCCACGCGCTCCTCACCCGTCCCGACCCGGGCTTCGGCTGGCGCGAGGCGCTGACCGCGGCCCGGCTCGGCGCCTACCGCTTCACCGCGCTCGTCGATCCCCACGGCGTCTTCGCGGGCGCAGGCGCCGATGGGGCCGACCCCGCCTTCGCCATCGCCCCCGACCAGCCCGGCGAGCCCTACTGGGAGCAGCTGCGCGCGGGCAGCCCCAAGCGCTTCAAGAACATCCGCCGCCTGGAGCACAAGCTGGACCGCGAGGAGGGCCCGCTGGAGCTGGTGGTCGGCGACCGCTCGCCCGACGCCCTGCGCGAGCTGGTCCGCTGGAAGCGCGAGCAGTTCCGCCGCACCGGCCTGCACGACGTGCTCCACCCCGCCTGGAGCCGCACCATGATGGAGACGCTGTTCGCCGCCGACGGCCCGGAGCTGTCGGGCCTGCTCATCACGCTGCGCGCCTGCGGCCGGGTCGTCGCCGCCCACTTCGGCGCCCGGGCGGCGGGCGTCTACCATCCCTGGCTTGCGGCCTACGACCCCGCCTTCGCGGCCTGGTCGCCGGGCCTCGTCCTCCTGTCCATGGCGGTGCGGGCCATGCCCGACGCCGGTCTGGATCGCTACGAGCTTTCCGGCGGCAGCGCGCACTACAAGCTGGTGTTCGCCTCCGTGGAGGAGGCGCTGGCCACCGGCGCGGCCGAGCTGCGGGCCTCGAGCGTCGCCTCCCGCCGCCCCGCGCTGCTGCAGCGGGTGGGCCGCCGGCTGGACCACATCGCCTCCACCGAGATCACGCTGGGCGGGCGCCTGCAGGGCTTCGCCACGGCGCTCACCGACATCTCCAAGCGCCTGCCCGCGGGCGGCGCCGACAAGCCCGCTCCGGAGGCCTGAGCATGACCGACGCCACCGCCCCCCTCGTCCACTGGGACGCCGAGAAGACCGCGCGCTTCGGCCGCGAAGAGCTCCGCTTCCGCCACACCCTGCACGAGCGCCCCCTGTTCGGCGACGAGGGGCTGGAGGAGGTGCTGGACCGCTACCCCCGCGACAAGCTGGGCGTCTTCACCATGGGCGAGGACCCCGTGGACTGGCGCAGCTGGCGGCGGGGCGCGGCCGAGCGCAACATGACGGGCTCGCGCCTGCTGGAGGCCGCCAGGACCGGCCGCATATGGTTGAACCTGCGCGAGACCAACCAGCACCTCCTCGAGTACTCCGCCCTGTCCGACGAGATCTTCGGCGACATGGAGCGGCACGTTCCGGGGCTGAAGACCTTCAAGCGCGACGTGGGCCTCCTGATCTCCTCGGCCGATGCGCAGGTGTTCTACCACCTGGACGTGCCCAACGTGACGCTGTGGGGCGTGCGGGGCGAGAAGACGCTCTACGTCTACCCCCGTCATGCGCCCTTCGTGGAGGAGGAGCAGCTGGAGCGCATCGTGCTGCGCGAGACCCCCGAGCAGTTCGCCTACGAGCCCGCATGGGATGCGCGGGCGCAGGTGTTCAGGATGGAGCCCGGCGACATGATCAGCTGGCGCCAGAACGCCCCCCACCGCGTCGTGAACGGCCCGATGCTGAACGTGTCGCTCTCGCTGGAGTACATGACGCCGGAGGCGCTGCTGCGCGCCAACGTCATCTACGCCAACGGCGTGCTCCGTCGCAGCGCGGGGCTGCAGCCGCGGGTTCAGTCAGGCTTCGGCCCGGTGTCGCTGGCCAAGATGGGCCTCGCCCGCGCCGCCAAGGCCGCCCGGCGCAACGCTCCCGTCCGCACCGCGCCACCTCCCAGCTTCAAGCTCGACGCCACCGCGCCGGGGCTGGTGGTGTGAACACCTCCCCCCGGCGTCGGAGGAGGTCCGCCCCTCATCGCACCAGGGGCAGCCACACGGCGCTGGCGTTCGCGCCGCCCTTCATGACGGTGACCGTGGCCTTCTGGTACTCGGCGGGCTTGGCCTCGAACATGTTCGCCACGTAGGTCTGCGGGTTCCTGTCGTAGAGCGGGAACAGGGTGGACTGCACCTGCACCATGATGCGGTGCCCCGGCAGGAAGACGTGATTGGCGTTGGGCAGGGCGAAGCGGTAGCGCTCCGGCGCGTTCGCCTTCACCGCGCTCGGCTCCGAGAAGCTGTGGCGATAGCGGCCCCGGAAGATGTCCGTGCCGATGGGCAGCTGGTAGCCGCCGAGCTCGGGCTGGGCGGGGAACTCGGGCGGGTAGACGTCGATGAGCTTCACCACCACGTCGGCGTCGGTTCCCGTGGTGGCCTCCACGATGTCGGCCACCGGGGCGCCCTGCAGCGTCACGGGCGCGGTGAGCGGCGCGGTGGCGTAGGTGAGCACGTCGGGCCGGCCGTCCACGAAGCGCTGGTCGCGCACCAGCCAGGTGCGCCACGCGTCGCTGTCGGAGAAGCGCACGGGGCGCGGCAGGTAGGTGACCGGCTTGGCGGGGTCCGACACGTAGGCGTCGCCCGAGCCCGCGGCGGGCTTGTCGAAGCCCAGCGCCATTCCGTCCTGCAGGTAAAGCGGCGTCAGGGCCGCCTTGCAGCCGCTCTCGCAGGCGGTGGGCCAGGTGTCGAACCGCTGCCACTCGTTCAGGGCGGCGTTGTAGACGGTGGCG
>CAXSHO010000114.1:0-690 GCA_964237305.1 uncultured Caulobacteraceae bacterium | reverse complement strand
AGCTTGGGGTCGGGCCCGTCGCGCAGCCAGTGCTCGAAGAAGGGCAGCACCATGTCGCGCCGGAATTGCAGGGCGGTGTCGCCGTTCCACTTGAAGGGGCCGAGCGTATCGCCCGGGCGGTTCACCTGGCTGTGGAACCAGGGCCCCATGACCAGCCAATTGTTCGACTCGTGCCCGGCCGCCTTGAGCGCCGCGAAGCTGTGGTTGGCGCCCCACATGTCCTCCTGGTCCCACAGGCCCTGCTCCCACATCGTGGGTACGGTCGCCGGGTGGGCGGCGACCATCCTGTCCAGCGCCTGCCCCTGCCAGAAGGCGTCGTAGGCGGGGTGCGCCAGGAGCGTGCGGACGTAGGGCAGCTTGCCGAGGTCGTGCGCGCGGACGTAGTCGCCGGTGGAGCCCGCGGCCAGGAAGGCGGTGTAGTCGTCGTACCCGTCCCGCTGCACGCCGTCTCCCGAGCCCGACTGCGCGGTCTGGCTCTTGGCGTAGTCGAGGTTGGGGTTCCTGAACGCGCCGTAGTGGAACCAGTCGTCGCCCATCCAGCCGTCCACCATGGGGCTCTCGGGCACGGCCGCCTTGAGCGCCGGGTGCGGGTTCAGGAGCGCCATAACGACGGTGAAGCCCTCGTAGGACGAGCCGATCATCCCCACCCGGCCGTTGGACTGCGGGGTGTGCTTCACAAGCCAGTCGATC